>JAOZFI010000027.1 GCA_027491395.1 Thermoproteota archaeon
TACCATCGCTTCTCAGCCAGATTAGCGATTAGGGGTCCAGCGTCACCTCTAAACCTTACAGCGAAGCACCGCTGTCCCTTCACAACGCTACCCCGCTTTTAACAGCTAAGCCGGCTCATCCTGTACAAACCTGTACCTTCCTTATCCTCATGGCCCTAACGCCTAGTAAGGCCAAACTGGCTGACGCACCTCAAGCTTAAGCCCAAAAGTATGAGAAGGGCGTAGGCTAACCGACAGATCCGTTTTCTTATGGAGTTGAAGGCTCTCCTTCATTTCTACATGACATCAGCGGACCCCCTTGCTTAAACAAGCCTTAAGTTGGCAGCACCCCCTGAACCGCCTTGAGGAGGCCTAGAAGGGTGGGATGAGCTTCTTAGCCGGGGGAATTAGGGTATCCAAGAGAACTATACCATCCGCTCGACGCGTGAGTATAGACAAGCCACTACCTCGCGCGATATCTACTGCAGGCGACTCAACTCACTCGATGAGAGGACCTTCACGGTCTTTCCTACCTTCTCGAGAAACTCCCTACCTTTAATCTTCCTAGCTAGTCTTTCATCATCCGTAATCAGAGGTAAATCCCTTTCCATCGCTACCATCACATAAGAAGCGTCATAGAAAGTGATGCCCGTCTTAACAGCTAGGTCGAGTATTCTCTCCCACTCCGAGGGATCTATCACCTCCATCCTCCCGAAAACAAGTTCTAGAGTTTCCTGCACGTATTTGGCCTCATCAGGCTTTAAGGTTCCTCTCAATCTGACTTCCTTCCAAAGAACGTTTCCAACTTCATAGGGCGTGAGGGAAAGGATTGCGTTCCCCTCCAGTAGATCCAAGCATCTGTCTTTTTCCCTCCTCACGAGGTTCATCAGAGCGGAAGTATCGAAGAGGACAGTCATCTCTCATCCCTGCTCTCCCTAATGACTTCAGCAATTTCCTCGGCGGGAATCTTACTTAGTATCTCACCAGCCTTCCTCAATCTCTTTAGTAGATACTCCCTTTCCCTCCTCTCCACTTCCCTTTTCAGCGCCTCTCTCATAACCTCGCTTATGTTTATCCCGTATTTCCTTGCCTTCTCCACTACGCTTCTCTCCACCTTCGCGGATACGGTAATACTCATAAGGTAGCACCAAGCAGGTAATCCCGTTATGAAAATAAAAGGGTTGCCTCTGACCCCAAGTTCCCAGATAGAGTACGTTGGGTCGGCTAAAAGTAACGATTTCTAGGGATTTGTGAGGAGAGCTAATAACGGATGTTCCGAGAAGTCGCAAGTTCCTTACGTTAGGATGCAAGTCGGCCTGAGCCGCTACGGGATCATCCTTCCGCGTCAACTACGTCTCAGCTCGCCGTCCCTCATCACCTTCTGGGCGGACTGGGTGTAGCCCCGACTAGGATAGCGGAGTCCTTCCCTTCTCTACGTACCTCCTGATAACGTCGGAGTCTGCTATGCAGGCCTCTCGTAGAAGAGTTAGGCGAGGACCTCTAGATCGTCCCTGTACCCGGGCATCTCCTTATGAGGTCGAGGGCTATCTTCACTTCTCGCCACATACTTCCTGAGGTAACCGGTAACGCCCCTACAAGGACCCCCCTCATCCCGGGAGTTGTCCATACCTAACTTGTAACCACGGAGAAGTTGCTTGATCAGAGAATCACTTGGACGCTTATACTGTTATCGCCAATGACCCGTTTACCCAATGATCTAGCTTCTCTCCCATGACTGTGACCGTAACCCACGAAGTAATTTGTACCTGAAGTCCCCTAGAACCCGCTCAAGAGGGGACTCCCTTGATAGGCTCTGAAAAGGAACCCCTGTCCCTAACCAGTAACTCCTCTCTGGGTACGTGATGCATGACCACTATGGCATCTCCGACACTCAAAAGCCTCTCCCTTAATAGATCTGCGTTCATCTAGGCGAACTCTTGGTCTGAAAAGGGGAGCTCACCATCTCTCCTATAATCCCCCATTGAGGACGGGTTTTAGAGCCGATATCGCCTCCATCCCCTACAGTTACTGATCAGGCCGGATACGCTCCCTTCCTGTAGCATATAGGGGAGAGGCTGGGAGAGATAGAGGGTTGTTGGACTCATTGCTGACACAGCCTGGTGAGATCGTCACAAACCCTCATCCGTGACACGGTGTTATATCGACTTAAGGGGGCAACTTGACCGGCCGAATCTCATCCTATTATCCACGTGACGAATCGAAAGCGGTTTCACCCTAACGGTCATTTCCTTAGAAGACAGATCCTTTATTTTAGAATCGCCTGCCTTTTTGGTGATGCTCGGACATTAGCAACTGCGGGAATAGCTCCCTCCCGTGAGGAAGCATGCGAGCCGTTGATGGTCGGCTAGTTAAGGACACTTATATGATCCAATCGACAAACAAAAAGAAGCTAGCGTTTCCACTTATCTTTTTACGACCTTATTAGTCTCCTCAGCCATCTCTACAGCCTTTCTTCGCTCTCCTCATATCTAGTCAACGCACGTTAGGTCTCTTGCAACTGGAAGGTCCGCCTTGGGAGCGTTTAGGTCTTTCGATTAGCGAACGAAGCCACGCGGAAGGATGAGATCTAAGAGAGGGAAAGACAGCAGATCCCTTATCCCACTACCTCCACCCTGAACTCGGGCTCCACCTACTTTATGTAAAGGAAGTGTTTGTCCTTCGTGAGGAGCTTCAGGTCCCTCCTTATGCATATGGCTGCGATGAGCACATCTATGGCCGGAACCGGCTTGCCCACTTCCCTCAACTTCACCATTATCTCTATGGACTTAAGGAAGTCTTCCCTCTTAGGGAACAGGACCCTGCTTGGAGGCCGGAGGGTACTCTATGACGTTGAATATCGTGGTGAGACCCTCCTTCCCTCTATTAGTAGGTTAGTGTCCAGAACCTCCATAGCCTTCACCTCAAGAATGTCCTCAAGCGGTCCCAACCCTTCACCTGTAGTTCCTAAGCGAAACGACCCTCTCCGAGAACTTCTTCCACTCTAGCCTCTCAATCTTCTCTCTGACCTCTTCGGGAAGCTCGTTCAGTATTTCCTCACCTGACACCTCATCCTCCAGCTCTAGCAAGTACCTCCTTATGGCCTTCCTGGCCACCTCGCTCCACTTGATCTCTGGGTGCCTTCTCATCCTCTCCAGCAGGTCCTCAGGGATGCTTAGTGTAATATGTGGCATTATGTAAATTACTTGATACAGGTAAAATAAGTTTATGCCACGTTTTTTAGCAGGCCCTACCCAACTTCTCCGAAGCGCCCAGCTGAAGAGGATTGTCCCCATCGCCCCTGAGCGAGGATCCCGTTAGCGGCATCTAGTGCGCCCCAGGGGCTCAATGGGCCATTGAGACAATGAGAAATGGGAACACAATCCAACGTGATACGGTCGCTTAATCCCTTACCACTTCCTCAGCTCGTCCATCAAGAAGGCCGTCGAATATATATCGAGCCACCGGTGAAAGGTTTGGTGAACACGTCAGCTCTGATCACCTTCACGGTGCTAGCCTTCACGGGCTCCCTCGCCACTAGGTTGCTGACTCCTGCCCTTTCCTTCTTCCTGAGGGAAGGGTTGAGGGCTTCCTTCTTTGGAGTGTCAACGCTCACCTCTGGTTACATGCTTGGCCGCTCCCTTACGGCATACTTCAGCGGGAGGGCGGGGAGGAGGTGGAGGCACCTCCCCTCCCTGTGCCTCGTCCTCAACGCTCTTTTGATCCTACTATACCCCCTAGCTAGAAGGTGGTATGAGGTCGCTGGACTGAGCTTCCTTCAGGGAGCTCTGATGGGCCTCACCTGGCCCCTCATCCAGTACTCGGTGATGGCCTCAGTTGGAGAGGGTAGAGTGGGGAGGGCAATATCCATCTACTTCTTCGTAGGATCTTTAGCCGGTCCTGTCGGTGACGCAGTCTACGGGGTCCTCTTCAGCACCTCCCCCGTGTCGACCGTGGTGCTGGCCTCCTTCTCACTCTACGTCCTTTCCTCACTCCTCGCCTATTTTGGATCCCTGAACGTTCAGGTGAAAGTAGAGAAAAGGGAGCGGGTGCGTGGTGAGGGGGATGCCCACTGGCTGCTAGTGCTGGGGTTCGGAATGGGGGGCATGGCCAGCTTGGTGGGCTCCTCAATCGTCTACGTCTTACTGAGAGAGTGGTTTGCGCTCAGCAAGGGGATAGCCGCCCTGTTACTGAGCTTGGTGGGAGGGCTATCGATAGGATCCAAGTTGATCTCGGGCTACGCCTTGGACGAGGTTGGCGCCAACACGATCCTGAAGTCCCTCGCCGCCCTCTTGGTTATCGGTACGCTGCTTACAGGAGTGAAGAGCCTACCTCTCTTCCTCATTGGCCTATCTATAATCTCCATGGTCGTCGGAGCATTCATACCCGCATCGAGGGCCATCGCTTATGCCTTCCCCAATCCAGCATCAGCAGTTGGGAGGCTAAACTCCTTCGGGAACATTGGAACTGTTACTGGCCTTCTAGCGATAGGCGCTGGGATAGATTTGCTTCCCTTCCTCGGTTTTAAATGGTTCTCACCTCTTATAGTCTTCATTGGACCGTTCGCCCTCATGGTAATCGTATCAACGCTTAAGCTCTCCCTGTGAACCTCAAGCGATGCGATTCAGGATCGAACAGCCGGTTTTCACTTCACGATTTATGAGGTGACAGCGCATGAACGCATGGAGGAGGTGTGATCCACGAGACTGAAGGACGTATTATCAGGAAGGGAGGCACGATAGATACGACCTCAGGCGGGATCGCTTCCAATAGAACCTGAAACCTAGAGATAAGCAGAGGACGATCATATTAGTTTCGATGATTCGACCCATGAGCATCTAGCCGGCGTCCTTTCTTTACAATCCTAAAACTTTCCTAGGTTAGTTTCCTTGTAGCAAGGGCGCTCAGCCCGATATCCTGTACACTTTCATTGAGAAACTATATTGACCATTTCACGGGCATACCGATGATCGCTTTGCCAACGATGGGGATCTAGCATGGTTCCCATTAATAAAGCGGACGATTAGACGTGCTCCTAGTTAATAGGGGAGTTCCAGACTTCTGTTGAGGGCCTGCTCAAGCTCTACTTCAGTAGTAGTGACGAGGAAGCGGCTCTTTCTTACCGTCACCATGGGGCCGCCTGATTAATGAGTAGGTCCGCTGGGGCGATCCCAGATAGCCAAGTATCACTCGGAGGACGAAGTTCCTGCTTTAGAGGAAGGTTATAGGGGTATAGCGATCTCATTACTCCGCAGCATCACTCAAGGACCCAGCCGATAACCTCACGTCAACCGATTATCTGAAAACTTTCTTAATTGTAATCTTATTAATTCGTTTCAGTGAAGAAGGCTGGGTGATCATGGTGAGCGGCAAGATCGCCTTCATCATGATCGTTGTTGGCGCCCTAATACTGATCTACACAGGGTACCTCTACCTTCAAGGTTCTCAAGAAGGGCAGGGACCTGCATCAACCACCCAGGTAACCAAGTCTAAAGAGAAGCCGAAGTTTAAGCAGAAGCCGGGAAAGAAGGCCAGACCTAATGGAACCGAGACCAAACCAACCAAGCACAGGGGCTCGGTTAGGCCCTCAAGTAATCCCACTTCAAGCTCTCCTGAGGGAGAAAACCCCTCGTATGAGACCGGGATATTCCGCTACAACTGGTTGAAGTACGAGGTAATCGTTAGAGGAAACCGTATCAGGTACACCCTGGAAAACCTCGGAGAGGATCTGGTAAACGGCAGGAGGTGCTACCACCAGAGGGTGTCTGTGGAGGGGCCCCAGACCAGCGAAATGGAGGTATGGTATGATAAAAACACAGGAAGGTGTGTTAAGGCCTCGATAGAGATACCTGGAGTGGGAAGGAAGGATGTACCGTGCTCTCAAGCCTCCCAGATGCCGGTGAGTGGAGAAGGGATGAGGTACGTCGGGGAGGAGAGGATCTCCGTACCCGCGGGCACCTTCGACTGTTGGGTATTCCAGGGTTCCAATTACAAGGCCTGGATCTCCAAGGAGGGGTTGCTGGTTAAGTGGGTCTCCGGCGAGTCTGAGGGCATCCTCATCGGATACGGGTGACTTAAATGCCTGTACCTCTAAGCATCAGACTCTCTGGCTGCGTGATCTTGCTCCTATCCTTGCTAATTACTGGCAACGCGACGGCCGCAGGGCCCCTCACCATAACTCCGGTGGCCGACTCGAGCATAATCCACGGAGAGGATAACGAGGGAAACGTGTTGGACGGGAAGAACTACGGGAGCGACTCCACCCTGTTTTTAGGGAAGATGTGGAAGCTGACCTTGGGAAGCTCGAGCAGCATGAACCTGCTCTACGTAGGTAGGATTGTCCTGAACTTCCCCCTCACCTCGGTGTCCTGCCCCGTTGGTAGGGCTGAACTAGTTCTAAGGGCGAAGGAGGGCAGGAATATCATGGTGAGGGTTTACCCATTAAAGAAGGGATTTGTCGAGGGAGAAGTCACTTGGGAGGAGGCTAAAAGGGGGGACCCTTGGAGCGGAGGCGAGTACGACGCATCCGAGCAGCTCGATCATGGGTACTACTCAGAGCTGAAGGATGGAGATGAGATTAGGCTTGACGTCACCGAATGGGTTAGGTCCAATAAAATGAGCGTGCCTAACGGCCTCATACTCGATTCTGGGGGGTCAGGTGGCTACGCTCGTTTCTACAGCAAGGAATCCACTTACCCGCCTAGGATAGAAGTGACTTGCGCCACCCTACCAGCGCCTGGAGTGCCCCCTCCAATCACGACCAGTACAAAGAGTTCAACCACCGTGACCTCCTCTTCGTCGACCACCACGGTCACATCGTCCACGTCGCCCCCCACTACCTCTGCCCCAACTACATCCGGCCCGCCTACTGCTCCGACGGAATTCCACCTCAGGGTCCGTCCGGCCTACCTGCAGCTGGTGAGGGGATTCGAGGGAAATGTGCTCATAGATCTGATCTCCGCCTCGCCGACTAGAGTATATCTTAGGGTGATCTGTCCTTCCGCAATTCAGTGCTCCCTCTCTAAGACTAGCGGCACAGCTCCGTTCTCTTCAAACCTCACTATAGGCAGCAGGGGGGCCGGAGAGGGGAGCTACGAGATAAGAATTATCGGAGAGTCGTCGACGGGAAGTAGGGAGAGGGTCGTGAGGGTGAGGGTTGTCAGAGCTGTGAGCCCTTACTTCACCCTAGAGGTCTCCCCGCCCCTCGTGGAAGTTGAACCGGGAGATGAAGTGATCCTCAAAGTTAACGTCACCGGGCTGGGCGGGTTCAACGACACTGTGAAGCTGGAGGTGAGGCCCAAGGTGGTGAGCGTGGACCCACCTGCCGGGGTCCCGCCGTTCGAGTCGATCGTCAGGCTCAAAGTACCTAAGGGAGCGAGGCCCGGTCTATTGGTGGTGAGGGTGGCGGGCAGGAGTGGGAAGGTCACCGTGGTAGACGAGGCATCCGTCGTAATCAAGAAGGGAGGAAGCGAGCGAACTAAGACAGCTCGAAGTTTCACTGCCCAAGAATCGGTTCGCGGCGAGGAAACTCCAAATGCCCCGGTCGGCACTACTCAAGGTAGAGGAATAACCACTGTCAGCTCCAGGAATACAACTCAAAAAGGAACGACTAGCGAAAGAGTGGTGAAGGAAAGGACCTACTTGTGGGGACTTGCGTTGTTGGGGGCTCTGATACTACTGCTAGGGGTGCTGCTGGTGAAGTACAGGAGATCCTAGGTCTGCCCATCGTTAGCCCTTCAGAGAGGAACGTAAAGTCCTCCCGTTCAGATCAGCCCTCAAAACTTGGGGCTCACCAGCCTCAACTCCCCCCGGGGAGCGAATAGGCCTTGTCCCCAATTTGACCTCGAGTCCCCGCGTCTGGGAAGTGTTGAGCGCCTAAAGATAAAGATTTCAATTAAAAAAGCAGTCAGCCCAGGCGTTTCTTGGATTCAGAGTACCGCTGCACGAGGCTTCAGCCACCGTAGAGCGAATAAAAGGGATGAATCCACCGTGAAGATGTCCATAATCGTGATATGATCAGAGAAGCTCTAAAGGAAAGTTCTGAAGCCCGCATCCACGTGTGGGCTTTCCTCTGTTTCTTACCGGTTAGGAGGTTCGTGGACATGCTTTTGGATCCCGCTTCAGTCATAGGGGGTGCGGCTTAGGGTGGTCAACCCAGTCGGCAGGTAGAGGTTCGAGGCAGCGGTAGCGGAATGTTGTGAGCTCCTGTACTCAAATTCTAATAGACAGTCCCGCCGTATGCCTCGTAACTTGGCGCTTCAGCGTCACAAGCGCTTTGAATGGAGGCTCAGGCGAATCCTCTACAACTTCGCAGCCACACCAAGAGGGGCCGCTTGCATCAGCCCGGTGGCTGAAAACGCTACCAACGGTCAATGTGGGCCTTAATTTAACAGCACAAACTACGAAGTATCAAGAATTGAAAGAGAAGTCTTAGATTAAGGGCTCCCGCCGCAGATAAGTGAGGGAGACAGCTTGTTAACAACACACCTTAATCCAGTATCTTTTGGCGTCTTCTATTAGGACGCCTCCTCTAGCCAGCTCCTCCGGAGTTAGGGGAATAACCTCAAGGGGAGGGGAAATCCTAAGCTTCCAAGCTATCTCGTTCACTAAGTCAAGTCTCTCCGTGAACCTCATGTCTCTAAAGTCCTTAGAAACGACTATTAGGTCTATATCACTCAACTTAAGCCAGTCTCCTCTGGCATAGCTGCCGAAGAGGTAGGCTTCCTCCACCTCCACTACCTTCCTAAGCTCAGAAATGAAGGCCTTCACCGACCTAATCACCCTCTCTGGCACTGATGTAGCTTTCGACATAACTAACCACCTCTTCAGCTATTTTAACAGCCCTATCAGCTTCTTCTTCATCTACTGACTCACTAGGAAGTCCATTAGCTGCGTCTGGATATCTAGTCACGGTATAATACTTGTTTAACACATAAAGGGACCTTTCGAGGCGTTCTGGTAGGGAGAAACCGGCCTCATTTAACAGCCTGTAGAGCTCGGTGACCGTATGCAGGTGAGGGGGGTTCTCCCTTCTAACTACGAAGAATAACGCTTTAAACGATTTTTCTACGGCTTGCTGAGAGAAAAAAGCTGCTCTAAAGTAACGTTTTAGGTTGAGCATCGTCTTAGCGTCTTTAAGGTCTTCCAAGGACATTCCTAGCCAAAGTCGAACCTCACGCCTCACGTGGCTTCACCCTGGCATAGGTTATAAGATATATCACGAAAGGTCAGGGTGCAAACCATTAGGGACTCTTTACCGAACTTTTACCACGGCTGCTGTAGCTTTGCATTGAAGTAGGGATGTTAAAACGAATAAAAGCCCCCAGTTGCTCAGTGATATGCCTTATCATCGCCACAATCTCTTTTTAGGTTAATACAGGCCCGTACAGAACGCTGTCACTTAAGCCCCATGCTTCCACGTCATACCTCTGAAGCGGCGGAATCATGGCTCACTTATATGGCTCCCAGGAGAACTTTTAGTACTGTAAGAAATTAAATACTTATTTATGTTCAATTTACAGGGAGGACTAGCTCCCGATAGGGAAGTGGGATGTTGTATAGTAGGTCAGCCCTTCTCCTGCTAATCGCCCTCGCCGTCGTGGCTATAGCCCTAGTTGGGTACCTTTATCAGGGGAATGTTGAGACAAACTCGCCTGTGAACACCCACACGTCCACTGGGACCTCTACAAGATCCAGGAAGCTCGCTAGGGGCGATGAGGCTGTAGCCAAGATCCCCCACATCTATCACAAGCCCTCCAACTGGAATGGAAGGTGCATAATCTTCGTCCACGGGCTGGGGGGTAGTAAGGAGAAGTGGTTGAAGGACATGGAGGCCTTCGAGAAGGAGGGTTTTTGCACGTTTGCCTTCGACCTTCCTATGCATGGAGAGAGGGGATCCCTGAAAGATCCAAGGAAGGTGGCACTCGTCATAAGAAAGGGATCTGATGAGGTCGTGTTGATCTCCAAGTTCCTGAAGCGGGAAGGTGCGAAGGGGGTTTACCTGGTGGCGAGGAGCCTGGGCAGCATAGTCTCAGGGGTGGCTTTGGGGAAGGGAGCTGCCGTGGATAAGGCCGAACTCCTGCTTGCGGCCGCCAACCTGAGTTACGTGAGGGAGCACGGGAAGGTGGGAAGGGCATCCTTGCCTCAAGATGAGGGGGTACTCACACAGATAGACCCCCTATACTTCCTGCCCAATTACGAAGGGGAGGTGCACTTCCACTGCGGGAGGCACGACGACCTGCTCACCCCCTTGGCCTGTGAGTTCGCATACGAGGCTGCCACTTCAGCTAGGGAGAGGAGGATCTTCTGGCACGATACGGGGCACGAGATGCCCCTGGAGGAGTACTTCGAGGAGGCCCTCTCCTTCTTCACCTCATCAGAAGGGCTGGGCAGTAGCTCCCTACTTGACACGGTAGAAATCCCAGACACCTGCGGCAACGGGGTGTGCGAATCCTTCGAATCCTGGGAGTCCTGTCCATTCGACTGCAGGAGGGAAGTGCTGCTCGTGGGCTTCCAGCTGCACATAGAGGAGGTGGTTAAGGTCGGCGTTAAGAGGCCCTACTACGATCAGGATGAAGAGGTCTTCAACATGTACGCTGATGCGCTCGACGCCTTAGCTAGAAAGTTCGAGGAGCACGGGGCCAAGTTATCCATTCAGCCGGAGAAGAACTTTGCGTGGGGCGATGTCAAGTTCGGCAGGTACGTCCTTAAGGAGTTGATGAGGAGGGGGCATGGGATAGGTGTGCAGAGCCACCTGGGCCATCACATGGAGGAGCTCGGGCTGAACACCGATGAAGCCAGGCTCCAGTACAATAGGGAAGTGAAGGTAGCGGTTGCGGAGGCTATAGGGAGGGAGCCCACTAACATAGGTGCAGGATTCGATCTGGAGAACGTGAACCTGCTGGGGGCGTGCGAAGGTTGCTTGGGATTCACGAGCATGACCTCTGTGGAGAAGCCTTACTACAGGGCAACGCATCAACCACCCCAATGGTTGCACCCCTGGATACTCCCGCCGGTATCGATGCTCGACCTAAGAAGCGAGGAGTGGCAGAGGCACGATCCCTCGGGCTCTATAGTGTACCTGCCGGGGTGGTACCAGAGCAGGGAGTTCGAAGTTGACTGCAGGAGGAATGCCAGGTGCTTTGAAGCGGCGACCGAGAGCCTCATGAGGGCCCTCTCTGACATGGACGCTGACCACATTAACGTTTGGTGGGCCAGCTCGCACCTCTACCAGACTGGCACCGGAGAAGAGCTTGAGAGAGTTCTTCAGGCCTATGAAAGGTGGTTCACCGAAGTGGTTGACCCCCTAGTTAGGCAGGGGAAGGTCATGTGGATGACGTTCGATGAGATGACCCGGCTCTACCTCAAGTGGGAGAAGGCCAGGCAGAGGTACGAGCGAGAATTTTCAAGGCATTGACTCGGCTAGCACCTCCA
>JAOZFI010000041.1 GCA_027491395.1 Thermoproteota archaeon
ATAGTAAGGCAGAGAAAACCTTACAGGAGGAAGAACGGTCAGTGGGTAGTCTTCGATGATAATGCAGCCGTACTAGTCAACGATGACGGTACCCCCAAAGGTTCGGAGTTCAGGGGCCCAATAGCCAAGGAGGCAATCGAGAGATGGCCCTCGCTGGGAGCCGTCTCTGCTCAGGTAGTGTGAGGTGATCAGATTGCAAAGGACCGTATCGCACAAACCAAGTAAGCAGAGGAGGTACCTGTACAACGCGCCCCTCCACCACATGGGCAAGATAATGTCCGCCCACCTCTCCCCAGAGCTGCGGGAGAGGTACGGGGTCAGGTCAATGCCCATAAGGAAGGGCGACAGAGTCAAGGTAGTCCGAGGTGATTACAAGGGAACCGAGGGGGAGGTCATCTCTGTAGACAGGGAGAAATACAGGATAGCGATCAAGGGACTAATAAGGAAGAAAACCGACGGGACCGAGATACCAATTCCCATCCACCCCTCCAAGGTGATAATCACGAAGCTTGACCTCAAGGACGATGCTAGGAAAAAGATACTCGAGAGAAAGGGAGTAACCGAGGAGGAGATAGAGGAAGCTATCGAGGAAGAGGAGAGAACCGAGGAGAAAGAAGGGCAGGCAGAAGAGGAAACTTCGAAGGAGGTCGAGGAAGCAGGAGGAGAGCTAAGAACAGAGATGGGAACCAGAGCAGGAGCCGAGACTGAAGGGATAGAGACCCAAGAGAGCCAGAGCGCACCGGATGTGAAACCTGAAGGAAAGGGAGATGAGTGATTATGGGGAAGATGGGAGGAAGCAGGCATCTAAAGAGACTTGCGGCTCCTGGCTACTGGCCTATAGCCAAGAGGGAGAAGGTCTGGGTGGTCAAGCCGAGACCGGGCCCCCATCCCATGGAGCAGGGGTTCCCTCTGCTCGTAGTGGTCAGGGACATCTTGGAGCTGGCCACCACGGCTAGAGAGGCCAAAAGGATCATCTTCATGAAGAAGATCTGGGTGGACGGCAAGCCTAGGTACAATTACAAGTACCAAGTGGGTCTAATGGATGTGGTCTCAATACCGGACTTGGGTAAGCATTACAGAATAGTTCCTGATCCCTTCAAGTTCTTGAAGCTTGTGGAGATACCCGAGGCAGAATCCAACCTCAAGATCGTCAAGGTGATGGGTAAGAGGACTGTGAGGGGAGGGAAGATACAGCTGACCACCCATGACGGGAGGAACTTCCTGTTGAGGCCTGATTCGGACACGGCTAAATCGATCAGGGTAGGCCATTCTCTACTGATAGAGGTACCATCCCAGGAGATAAAGCAGATCTTCCCGCTTGAGGTGGGAGCTGTTGCCGCCATGATCAGAGGGAGGATGGCGGGTCACATAGGCACCATAAAGGAGCTGGCGGAGTTCATTGAGCTGCAGGACTTGGAGGATCCCAACCTGATATACAGGGGAACCTCGGAGAACGTGCTGGTCGTCGGGAGGGAGAAACCAGCTATAAGGGTGAGGTGATTCCATGACTGTTGAGCTGGCTAACGCCATAGAGGAGAGATGGAAGAGCAACCCCATGCTCATGCCAAAGGTAATGGCAGTGACCTTGAACATAGCCGTCGGCAGGAGCGGGGAAGTACTCCTGAGAGCCGGTAAGGTGCTTGAGGAACTCACCGGACAGAAACCCGTCCATAGAAGGGCTAAGAGGACCATTAGAGAGTTCGGAATAAGAAAAAGGGAGCCCATAGCTGTCACAGTCACTGTCAGGGGTAAGAAGGCTCTGAAATTGTTGGACAGGGTGGCCGATGCTGTGGACAGGAGGATCAGAGCCAGCGCCTTTGATGAGTTCGGTAACTTCGCCTTCGGTATAAAGGAGCACATAGAGATCCCCGGGGTTAGGTACAAGGCCGACATAGGGATCTTCGGCATGGATGTCATCGTGACCATGGGGAGGGCTGGCTACAGAGTAGCTAAGAGGAGGATAAAGCGCGCGAGGATACCTAGGAGGCACAGGCTGACTAGGGAGGAGTCCATGGTCTTCGCGGAAAAGTACTTAAGGCTGAAGGTGCTGTCCGATAGCGAGTGAGGTGAGGGGGTAAAATGGCTAAGCCGAGGAGAAAGGTGAGGACCAAGGGAAAGGGCGCTTACGTGTGCAGGAGATGCGGGAGAGTGGGGAGGGGCATAATCCGGAAGTACGGTCTCTACCTCTGCAGGCAGTGCTTCTTGGAAGTGGCTCCCCTCATGGGATGGAAGAAGTACGAGTGAGGTGATCGCTGATGACGAGGCTGGATCCATTGGCCGACGCTATGAGCACCCTGACCAATGCCTCTAGGGTCGGGAAGAGGGAGACTGTCATAAACATAGCCTCCAAGCTCATAGGGAAGGTGCTGAGGATACTCCAAGAGGAGGGCTACGTTGAGGAGTTCGAGTACATAGACGATGGAAGGGCCGGGAAGTACAGGGTCAGGTTGAAGGGAAGGATAAACAAGGCGGGAGTCATAAAACCGAGGTTCTCGGTGAAGAAAGATGAGTTCCTGTACTGGGAGAAGATGTACCTGCCGGCAGAGAACGTGGGGGTCATAATAGTCTCCACCAACCAGGGAATCATGAGTCACAGGGAGGCGAAGAAGAGGGGAATTGGAGGGGTCCTCCTCGCTTACTGCTACTGATACTGAGGTGATGGAGATGGGCAGGTTTCCTAGAATGGTCACTCAAGCTCAGGAGATTGAGGTCCCTGTGGTAGAGGGTGTTGACGTCGAGGTGGATGGTTCCAAGGTGGTGGTCAAGGGCCCGAAGGGTAGGCTCGAGAAGAAGTTCCACGAGGAATTGGTGGAGATCATTAAAGAGGGAGACAAGGTCAAGGTGAGAGTCTACGGTAAGAGGAAGTTCCATTATGCTTACTTGGGGACAGTGGCGGCCCACATCAAGAACATGATGAAGGGGGTCACCGAAGGCTTCTCCAAGGAGATGATAATAGTGTACGCCCACTTCCCGATGAAGGTCGAGGTAGACGAGAAGAGGAAACTCGTCGTGATAAATAACTTCCTCGGGGAGAAGGCTCCCAGATACGCTAAGATCGTCGGGGATACTAAGGTGAGGGTTGAAGGGGACAGGATATATATTGAGGGCATATCAAAGGAGGATGTCGGGCAGACGGCGGCCAACATCAGGCAGGCCACTAGAATAAAGGATAAGGATCCGAGGGTGTTTATGGACGGTATCTACGTGGTGAAGTGAAATGACTGAGTCGAGAGTGGAGGAAAATAGGATTCTCTTACAGAGATTGAAGAAGGGAAAACCTAGGTTCCTGAACCTAGCTAGATACTGGAGGTTGGGCGCTGTCAAGAGCTGGAGAAAACCTCGGGGGATAGATAACAAGCAGAGGCTGAAGCTGAAGAGCAGGCCCAAGCAACCGGTGATCGGATACAAGAATCCTGATGAGATCAGGGGCCTTCATCCCTCGGGCAGGAAGCCCGTTATAGTGCACAATGTGAAAGAGCTGAGGAGCGTGGCCGAGGAGTACGGTAACGAAGCTGTAATCTACATAGCGGGTACCGTGGGGGGAAGGAAGAGGGCCGCCATAAGGGAGGAGGCGCGGAGACTGGGACTCACCCTAGCCAACTAGAGAGGTGATGCAAGTGAAACTGGATTACCAGAAGAGGCTGGCTGCCAAGGTGGCTGGTGTCGGCTTAGACAGGGTTAGGATAAACCCTGAGAAGATAGAGCTCATACAGGAAGCGATAACTAGGAGCGATATAAGGAGACTGATAAGGTCCGGGGCCATAGAGATACTGCCCAAGAGGGGAGTGAGTAGAGCCAGGACCAGGGCGAGGCCGAAACGCAGGGGTCCTGGTAGGAGGAAAGGCGGCAAGTACTCACGACTTCCTAGGAAGAGGAGATGGATAAACAAGATAAGAGCCCTGAGGAGGGAACTCAAATCGATGAAAGAGAGGGGGATAATAGACGCCAAGATGTACAGGGATCTCTACAGGAGACTCTCTAGGTTCGACAGCGTCGCCCACCTCAGGTCCCACGTCATGAGGGAGGTGAAGGGGGTTGGCTAGATCAGCTAGGTACAAGGTCAGATTCAGACGGAGAAGGGAGGGTAAGACCGACTACAAGAAGAGGCTGGCTCTGCTGAAGAGCGGGCTCCCTAGGATGGTGGTCAGGAGGACTAACAGGTACGTAATAGTACAGTTCGTCAAGTTCAGACCCGAGGGGGATGAGGTAATAGCATACGCTTTCTCCAAGGAGCTATCGAGATATGGATGGCCGTACGGAGGGAAGAACACGCCTGCGGCCTATCTCACCGGGTACTTGGCGGCTCTGAGGGCTAAGGAGGCGGGAGTCGAGAAGGCGGTTTTAGATATAGGAAGGTTCCCATCCACCAAGGGCTCTAGGCTCTACGCGGCCCTCAAAGGTGCCTTTGACGCGGGCATAGAGATTCCCCACTCTCCAGAGGTCCTACCCGAGGAGGACAGGATAAAGGGCGAGCACATAGCCTCTTGGGCCTCTTCTTTAAAGGAGGAGAGCGAGGAGTTCTATAGGAGACAGTTTGCCATTTACTTGTCTAGGGAAGCAGATCCGGAGTCCATGCCCGAGGTCTTCGAGAGGGTGCTGTCCCAGCTGGAGCGCGGGCTCTCGGGAGGCAATGGTTAAATAAGCAGGGAGCTAAGGGAGGGTTGAGGAAAAATGTCAGCCGAGGGAGAGGCTCAAAGCGAGTTGGAGAGGACTTGGACCCCCAGAACTAGGGTGGGCAAGCTCGTCGCCGAAGGTAGGATCAAGAGCATAGACGAGATACTGAGGAGGGGCATACCCATCCAAGAGCCGGAGATAGTCGATCTCTTGGTTCCAGGCCTTAAAGAGGAGATAATAGAGGTGAGGAGGGTTCAGAGACAGACCGACGCGGGCGAGCTGACCCAGCTCAGGATAGTGGCTGCTGTCGGAGATGGGATGAGCTACGTCGGTGTCGGGAAGGGCAAGGGGAGGGAGTTCAGGATAGCCTTGGCTGATGCCATAAGGAACGCCAAGCTGAACATAGTAAAGGTGAGGAAGGGCTGTGGCTCTTGGGAATGCGGCTGCGGCAGGCCCCACTCGATCCCTGCCACGGTGACCGGGTCCTCAGGCTCCGTGAGAGTCACCCTGATGCCAGCCCCTAGGAAGCTGGGTATAGTGGGTAACGAGACCGCTAAGGTGATACTGGGACTGGGTGGCCTGCAGGATGTCAGGGTGTTCTCCAAAGGTCAGACGAAGAACAGGATGAACTACGCCTTCGCGATACACGACGCGCTTTGGAAGCTGCTTCTGATGACCCTCCCGCAGGACTGGAGGGTCTGATCTAAAGCTTTTTATTCCCTCGTTCTAGTCAGGTGGAGAGGCGCGCGCCCGTTAGGCGCGGGAGCGCACGATGTCGGGTGCGCCCTGAGAGGTGGTTGGGATTGGAAGAGTTCCCGCTGATGGCCGTTGTGAGGATAAGAGGTAGAGTTGACATAAAGCCGGATATACGGCATACTCTGGATATGCTCCACATGAAGAGGAAGTTCTGGGCTACCGTGGTGCCCCTGACTCCCTCGTATAAGGGAATGCTTCATAAGGTGAAGGACTACACCGCTTATGGAGAGATCGACAGGGAGACCCTGATACAACTGCTCAAGGCTAGAGGGGAACTCACTACTGGAGGCAGGCTGACGGACGAGTGGCTGGAGAAACATAGGGAGGAGACCGGCTTCTCAAGTGTAGAGGAGCTGGTCGATGCAGTTATGAGGGGAGAGGTGAGGCTTCACAAGTTGAAATGGCTAAAGCCCTACTTCAGACTTCATCCCCCGAAGGGAGGGTTCAAGAAGACGACGAAAAGGGCGTGGAATGACGGAGGAGAGTTGGGATATAGGGGGAAGGAGATAAATAGGCTCCTGAGGAGGATGATATGATGCGGACTATACCTAGGAGGAGGAAGAAGAGTAGGAAGCTGAGAGGACACAGGCTCCACGGATATGGGCAGCAGAGGCAGCACAGGAGAAGTGGAAGACAGGGTGGATTCGGAAAGGCAGGAGTGAAGAAGCATCTCTGGACTTGGATAACAGCGTATGAGCCAGACTACTTCGGCAGGGGCAGGAGGGGATTCAAGAGACCAAGGGCCGTGGTGAGGGAGGTGAGGACTGTAAATGTGGGAGAGTTGGAGAGAATGCTCCCGGACCTGATGGCCCTAGGATACGCTAGGGAGACTGAGAAGGGCATAGAGGTAGACCTATCTGAGGCTGGTTACGATAAGCTCTTGGGCAGGGGTAGAGTCACCAAGCCCCTGTTGGTCAAGGTCAATTTCGCCACGGAGATGGCCGTCAGGAAGCTAGAGGAGGTAGGAGGCACTGTGATAACGGAATCGAAGTTGGAGTGAGGGGGTAGATATGAGCATTGTGAGGGAGATAATTGCTAAGATAAACAAAGGAATACCAGAGGTAGAAAAGCCCAAGAGAACCCCCTCCCTCAAGGAGAAGCTCATATGGACGGCCATAACCCTCCTAATATACTTTTTCCTGACCGAGGTCCCCCTATACGGTATCCCTAGAGGTGGACTGGATTTCCTAGCGGAACTGAGGGTGATATTCGCTGGAGCTCAGGGGAGCATAGTAGAATTGGGAATAGGACCGGTCGTAACCGCCGGAATAGTACTGGAGCTGCTCGTGGGCAGCAAGATAGTTCAGTTGGATTTGACGGATCCAGAGGACAGGAAGTTCTTCCAAGAGGCCCAGAGGGTAGCAGCCATATTCTTCATTCTCTTCGAGGTCTCTGCTTACACAATGGGAGGGAGATTCGGCGCCCTTACCACCGAGCAGGCCCTGCTGGCCATAGCCCAACTCTCGCTGGGGAGCTTCCTCCTGATGATGCTGGACGACTTGGTCAGCAAGTGGGGGATAGGGAGTGGTATAAGTCTCTTCATTCTGGCGGGAGTGGCCCAGAGGGTCATGTGGGGGGCACTGTCCCCTGCTATAGAGAAGAGGAGCGGCAGGTTCGTCGGCGTGATCCCGGCCCTCCTCACTGAAGGGGCCGGGGCCATATACAGGGGCGCCCTCCCAGATCTCTTAGGACTGATCGCGACCTTCGCCGTCTTCATAGCTGTGGTCTGGACTTACGAGGTGAGGGTCAATGTCTCGATAGCTCACACCCTCTACGGCGGTTACAGGACCAAGTACCCGATAAGGCTCCTTTACGTCAGCAATGTACCGATAATATTCGCAGCCGCGTTGATAGGGGATATAGACATAATGGCCAAGATAGTTTGGTCCAGAGTGGGGTCCAATCCTGGGGGCTGGTTGAAGTACTTGGTCGACTTCCTAGGAAGGTATGAGGCAGATCCCATTACCGGGAGCATGGTGCCAGTATCAGGGCTGGCCTACTACTTGGCGACCCCACATGGTCCAGACGTACTCGTTCAAGATCCGGTCAGGGCGCTTGTGTACCTAGTGGTCTTGGTCGGGGCTAGCGTCGCCTTCGCTAAGATATGGGTGATGACCGCTGGAATGGATCCCAGATCGGTCAGCGAGCAGCTCGTCAAGCAGGGAATAGTCGTCCCTGGCAGGAGAGCATCCGTGAAGGTGGTAGCCAAGACCATAGAGAAGTACATAGAGGCGGTCACCTACCTAGGTGGGTTCATAGTAGGTCTCCTAGCGGCTCTTGCTAACTTTACAGGAGCTCTAGGAACTGGCAGCGGAATACTGCTGGCCGTTACCATAGTGGCTGGATTCTACGAGACGCTGATGCGCGAGCGCGCCCTAGAGATGTACCCGAGATTGAAGAAGTTCATAGGATAGGTGGTCCAGTTGGATCTCTCCCTTATACTATTTCCTCCCGGCTCAATCCTCTTTATCACATTCTTGGCCTTCGCCATAAGCCTCTCCATCAACCTGCTCAACAAGAGAACTATAGACTACGATAGGCTCAGGGAACTCCAGAAGATCGTTAACGAGTATACCAAGCTCCAAAGGGAGCTGATCAGGGATCCTGAGAACAAGAAGTTGAAGAAGAAGCTCGACAGGATGAAGCCCCAGTTCGATGCCGCGCGCTCGGAGATGACCAAGATGAACATGAAACCCATGCTCTACACGACTCTACCCATACTTGTGATCTTCTGGGCCTTAGGGAACTTTTACTCCGAGATCCCAGTGGCTAGACTGCCGTTTCCCCTCCCCTTCATAATGGATTACTTCCATGGGAACAGCGCCCTCTCCAGCCAGACGATCGGGTACCTAGGCTACTACATAATAGTGTCCTTCCTGTTCTCAATGATATTCCAAAAAATACTGGGAACCTCCCCAACCGAATAATTTTCTTACATTTACCCTAAAAATTTTAACATTCCAATACTACCTCGTGGAACGCTAATAGGCAAATGTTTAAAATCCACAGGTTCGGTTAGGACTGGCCGCGGGGGTGCTGGTCTTGATAATAAAGGACATTAACAAGAGAGGAAGGAACAGGCGTCTTAAGAAGGCTAGGGTAGCTGTTAGAACACCAGGAGGTAGGACCGTCTACCATTACAGGTACAAGAAACACTCCCCCGCTAGATGCGCGAGGTGCGGGAAACCGCTGAACGCCACGCCTACAGGACCTAGGTCCGTCATGGGCAAGCTTCCCAAGAGCCAAAGGAGGCCCAACAGACCTTACGGTGGTTATCTCTGCCCCGAATGCCTCCGCGAGTTGATGCTCTCCAAGTACGTAGAGGAGGGCCTGTCCCTCCTAGCGTCCCTCTGAGGGACGCTAACCCCACTCGCGAGAGGGGGTGTCTCATATGGCAGTGATAGAGGTAGGAAGAGTCTGTAGAAAGATAGCCGGTAGGGAAGCCGGTAGGACCTGCGTAGTAGTCAAGATAATTGATGACAACTTTGTAGAGGTCACGGGGCCAAGGGAACTGACCGGGGTCAGGAGGAGGAGAGTCAACGTGAAGCACCTCGTACCCCTGCCGATAAAGCTCGACATATCGGAGGGGGCGAGTGACGAGGAGGTCCTAGAAGCCCTTAAGGAGACCGATCTATATCAGAAGCTCCTAGAGGAGAAAGAGAAGAGGGAAAGGAAGAAGGGTAAGCCGGCTGAAGGGCTCGAGGAGTCCTGATGAGATCTTTCACCTATACCAGAGAAGAGCTGATAGTGAAGAGCATAGCTGAACCGGGACCCTACGGGTACAGGCCCCGTGAGAGACCCCTTCCTTTTTACTTGGATAATGGAATCATAAACCTGGACAAGCCTAGGGGACCTACTTCCCATACCGTGACCAAGCTCGTCAAGAGGATCTTGGAATACCCTGGAAAGATAGGGCACTGCGGGACCCTAGATCCCAAGGTGTCAGGGGTCCTACCCATAGTTCTGGGGAACGCCACCAAGCTGAGCAGGTTGATTGCGGGCTCCGACAAGGAGTACGTCGGAGTTCTTTACCTGCACGGAGATGTGGACGAGGGCGAGCTGAGGGAGGCTCTGGACAAGTTCATTGGGCCCATATTTCAGAGGCCCCCGGTCAAGTCAGCTGTAAAGAGGACTCTGAGGGTGAGGAGGATCTACGAGCTGGAACTACTGGAGAGCGAGGGGCGGTTCCACCTCCTCAGGACTAGAGTGGAATCCGGGACCTACATAAGGAAGCTGTTCTTCGATATCGGGGAGTACCTTGGAGTTGGAGCCAGCATGAGGGAGTTGAGGAGGACAAGATCCGGCATCTTCAACGAGAGAGAGAGCGTGACACTTCAAGATCTCTACGAGGCTTACATCCGGTGGAAGGATCGCGGAGAGGAGGACCGTCTTCGTGAATTGGTGCTCCCTCTCGAGGTTTCCGTGGCCCACCTACCAAAGATAGTCGTCAAGGATAGCGCAGTAGCTTCTATCACCCATGGAGCCTCTCTGAAGGTCAAAGGAGTGAGTATGCTATCCAAAGACATAAAGAAAGGTGGTTTAGTGGCGATAATGACCCTAAAGGGTGAACTCGTGGCAATAGGGAGATCAACCATGACCTCTGAAGACATAGTCTCCTCGGAATCAGGTGTGGCTGCCACTATAGAGAGAGTCATAATGCCTAGGGACCTCTATCCTCCAATGTGGAAGAGGAAGGAGGCCTGACCGAGTGCGCAACTATTAAATCCCCCAATTGTAAAGTTGTTGTACGGAGGTAGCCGGGGTGCCCTAGCCAGGAAGGGGGCTGGCCTGGAGAGCCAGTGGCCCATTGGGCCGCGAGGGTTCAAATCCCTCCCCCGGCGCCACCCGTGTAATTGCCAGCTCCAACCCCCTCATTGGAATCGGAGCCGTCTCGCCACTCTCCTCACCTGAACCGTCGGAGGAGCAAAATATTATATTACACTCAAGACCCCAAGTTCCGAAAGAGGGGTGAGGAATTGTCGGAAACTGCGGAGCTGAGGAGAATAGTAAGGCTTCTCAACACAACCCTAGACGGTACTAAGCAGGTGCTTATCTCCCTTACAAATGTCAAGGGAATAAGCTTCGTTCTAGCTAAAGTGATCCTTATGAAGGCCGGTATTCCACCGAACAAGCTTCTCGGGGAGCTTACTGACGAGGAACTGGAGAAGATAGAGGATGTGGTCAACAATCCCGATAAGTACGGCATACCTTGGTGGATGATGAACCGGCAGAAGGACCCTAAGACCAACGAGTCCAGAATCCTGATAGGAGATGACGTATCTTGGATCATGACACAGGACATCAATTTGATGAAGAAGATAAGGAGCTGGAAGGGAATAAGACATGAGCTTGGCCTCAAAGTGAGAGGACAGAGGACCAAGACCACCGGAAGGGTTGGGAGGACCGTAGGATATCAGAGGAAGAAGTGAGGTGATACCTGATGGGGGATCCGAAGAAGCCGAGGAAGAAATATGAGAGGCCCTACAAGCCCTGGGATAGACGAGTCCTCGAGGAGACAAACAGGCTAGCTGGCTACTATGGACTGAGAAATAAGAGAGAGCTCTGGAGGATGAGCTATCTCGCCAAGAAGTACAGGAGGATTGCCAGAGAGCTACTGGCAGCTCCAGAGGAGGAGAGGGTGAAGGTCGAGCCCATAATAAGGAAGCTCCAGAAGCTCGGGATAGTCGGAGAGGACGCCACCTTGGATGACCTCCTCGATCTGACGGTCGATCAGTTCTTGGAGAGGAGGCTCCAGACAATTGTCTGGAAGAAGGGCTTCGCGAAAACTCCCTACATGGCGAGGCAGCTGATAACTCACGGTCACATTAGGATCAATGGAAGGAGGATAAAGCAGCCAGGTTACCTAGTAGCTCTGGAAGAGGAGGAGACCATAGAATGCACTCATCCCGCATGTTTAGAGGAGCAGCCTGAGCAGAAGGCCGAATGATAAGGAGGTGATCTCATGTCTACGCAGAAGAAGGGCAAGATCGGTGTGGCACACATCTACTCCTCCTTCAACGATACCATAGTCCACATCACCGATATAACCGGTGCAGAGACCTTGGCTAGGTACTCCGGCGGTATGTTCGTCGACGCCGACAGGCTCGAGGGGTCGCCATACGCGGCCCTCAAGGCGGCGATGGCCGCCGCCAAGGAGGCCCAGAAGAAGGGTGTAACCCATCTCATAGTCAAGGTCAGAGCTCCTGGCGGGATAAAGAGCAGGATCCCGGGACCCGGGGCCACGGCGGCAATAAGAGGACTCTCTAGATCGGGTCTCATACTCATCAGGGTTGAGGACGTCACGCCCATACCTCATGATGGGTGCAGGAGGCCCCACGGTAGGAGAGGGAGGAGGGTCTGATCCCTCTCAAACTTTTATTCCCGTGCACCCCAATTAGGATGAGGTAACCCTCGTGCCGGGGGATAACTTAGAGGAGATAGAGCCCCTGCTCAGCTGGTACGAGAAAGGGGCGGATTCCGTTAAGGTGGTCTCGCTTGGCCTAGATGGGCGTACTGTTCTCCTCGATATCAGGGGTAAGAAAAATATACGGCTACTAGTCGCACTGTACGATCCATCCTCGGATGGTAATTTCTCCATGTGGCTGAGGGATCTAATAGAATCTCATAAAAGGGCAGGAATAGAGTTCAATCGAGTGGAGGTCTGGACCTTATCGGAGATTGCGGAGGAGTTACTAGCGGAATCCGGAAAGCTTGATGGCATAGAAATAACGGTAAGATATCTCTCAGAGATCGAGTCGCCTCTACCCTCTACGATCACCATTCCCTCTCCGGAGGAGCGAGCGACCATTATGAGAACGAGTAGACCCTCCTTCAGGAAGGAGAAGAGCAGAACTATTGTCATGGTCAAGGAGAAGGAAGAGCGCGGTGTTAAGTACGCGGAGCCCGATCAGAGCAGGGATGACAGCTTAACTGCAATTCTGAACGAGATAAAGAGGACCATAGATCAGTCGATGAAGTCCATTGTGGAGGAGGTGAGGAAGGGTAACGAGATAGATCTCCTCAATAAGATACACGAGTTGGAGAAGAGAGTGGAACTCTTGGAGGCGATGATAAGGCTGCTAGGACAGCAGGGAACCATCAATCTACAACCAGCTGGCTGGGTGATGAGGAACAGCGTCCTGCCCAAGCTGGAACCCACCGAGATCGAGAATGAGTATAGGAGAGAGCAACCGACCGGAGCTGAGGCTGTTAGAACGAGAGAGGAGGAGAGGGCGGAATCCACCCCCGGAGACAGCCATCAAGTTAATATTCCATCCGCTCAAGAGAGCGGTGGATCCGAGGAATTCCCGACCACGGGATCCGAGGACATACTTGAAGAGATATTAAGCAACCCGTGGGTCGAGATCCTCAGGAGGAAGGGTGAAGGCGTTGAGGGCTAGGATCGTAAAACTTACTGATGATGAGGCCGTTATAGTGGTGGAGGAGGCTAAGCCGCCCTTGGTGAATGCCCTGAGGAGGGCCATAATATCGGAGATACCCATATTCGCCGTAGACGAGGTGATATTCTTCGAGAACTCGACCCCTTTCTTCGATGAATACATTGCTCACAGGCTAGCCATGGTCCCGCTGAAGACAAATCTGGATGTAGTCAGGGCGGATCCAGAGAGGACGGTCGTCCTCGAGCTAGTCAGGGAAGCCAAGGAAGACGTTGAAACCGTTTACTCAGGCGAACTCAAGTCATCGGATCCTCTAATCGTTCCAGCCAACGAGAGGATCCCTATAATCAAGATGAGGCAGGGTCAGAGGATAAGGCTCCAGGCGGTGGCCAGGCTGGGTAAGGGGAAGGATCACTCGAAGTGGCAGCCAGCCGTTGCTGTCGGCTACAGTTACATGCCCGTGTACGAACTGAGCAAGGACCTGCTCAAGGAGTGCGACCTCTCGAAGTGCGATGAGTGCATGAAGAAGAAGAGGAAGAAAGTCTTGGTGGATTACCCGGTTCTCTGTGAGGGATGCTTGGAAGCCTTGAAGAGATGCAGACTGGACAACCCCGATAAGGTCGTCAGGAAGTGGGATGACTCTAGGATAATTCTGAGGTACGAGACCACCGGCGCCTTGTCAGCGCAGGAGGTCTTCTTAGAGGCTATAAACCAGCTCAAGCTCAAGTTAAACGAATTTTTAGAGAGGCTTGGATGATTAAGCTTTAATAGGAGAATACCCTTAAGGGAAGATTGGAAGCGGGGGTAGCCAAGCCAGGTCCAAGGCGCCCGCTTGAGGGGCGGGTGGGCGTCAGGCCCGCGTGGGTTCAAATCCCACCCCCCGCACCATGCATCTTTATTAAAGCCGGCAATGCCCCCCTATGTGAGAGGAGGATAGAAGTGAAGCCCACGGGACCGACGAACCCAAGGTTGATAAGGATGATAAACAGGCTTGAGAAGGCCTCTAGGGTTAACAACGCCCCAATCTGGAGGGTCGTCGCGGAGAAGCTCCGGAGGCCAACTAGGGCTAGGATAGAGGTTAATCTCTGGAAGATAGACAAGTACTCGGAGGGAGCGGCGGTGATCATAGTGCCTGGAAAGGTCCTAGGTGAGGGGGAGATCACGAAACCCGTTATCGTGGCCGCAGCCAACTTCTCGTCCGTAGCAAAGAGGAAGATCGAGGAGGCCGGTGGGAAGGCCTATCTGCTCGATGAATACGTGGAGGAGAACCCCAAGGGCTCGAACACAAGGATAGTCATGTGAGGTGGTTGGATGAAGTACGACTTGGTGGTGGACGCTGAGGGGAAGATCCTCGGTAGGATGGCCTCCTACGTGGCTAAGGAATTGTTGAAGGGTAAGAGGGTGGCCATAGTCAATGCCGAGAAGGCAGTAATCACGGGCAATCCCCAAACGATACTGAAAAAGTACCTGACTAGGAGGTCCATTCAGAGTACTATACACCCTAGGAAGTCGCCGGTACAGCCGAGGACTCCGGACAGAATAGTTTGGAAGACCGTCAGGGGCATGCTCCCCATGAAGAAGGCCAAGGGCAGGGAGGCCCTGAGGAGACTAAGGGTTTTCATAGGGGTCCCTGAGGAGCTGGCCGATGTGGAGAAGGACGTTGGCCTCAAGGAGGACGAGAGGACATACATTAAATATACGGTACAGTCACTCAAACCGAAGAAGACCAAGGGTTATGTGACCGTGCTCTGGCTGGCTAAACAGCTGGGTTGGAAGGGGGTAAAGTATGTCGAGCAGGAGTAAGCGTAATGGCGTTCTCGCTCTCGCTTCATCTAGGAGGAAGACCGCTAGGGCGATGGCCGTCATAAGGAAGGGAAGTGGAAGGCTTTACATAAACGGATTTCCGGTCGAGGTATATGCTCCGAACGAGTTCGTCAGGATGAAGATACTGGAGCCCCTCTGGCTTGCGAAGGACTACGTCTCCGACATTGACATCTACGTGAGGGTCAAGGGAGGAGGGTTCATGGCCCAAGCGGATGCCGTCAGGATGGCCGTGGGAAGGGCTCTCGTGGAGTACACCGGCAGTGAGCATCTCAAAGAGCTGTTCAAGG
Organism: Thermoproteota archaeon; assembly: GCA_027491395.1. GTDB lineage: Archaea > Korarchaeota > Korarchaeia > Korarchaeales > Korarchaeaceae > Korarchaeum. The sequence goes on from JAOZFI010000041.1 coordinate 14,879, forward strand.
AGTACGACCGGACTATACTCAAGGGAGATCCTAGACAGACGGAGCCTAAGAAGTATGGCGGCAGGAGCGCTAGGGCGAGGTTCCAGAAGTCTTATAGGTAACCTTTCTCATCCCCTTTATGGAGGGATAAGCCTTGTCCGTTACCCGAGGTAGTGCTGGAGAGCTTAAGAAGGGCAGTTACGTCGTTCTAGATGGTGAACCTTGCGAGGTCCTCAGCGTGTCCAAGTCCAAGCCTGGGAAGCACGGAGCCGCTAAGGTGAGGATAGAGGCCAGGGGAATCTTCGACGGGACCAGAAGGTCCAAGATATTCCCAGCTGATGCCTTGGTGGAGATCCCCATAGTGGATAAGAAGACGGCGCAGGTGACTAGCGTCTACGGGAACACCGTCCAGCTGATGGATCTGAGCAGCTACGACATGTTTGAGCTTCCCATGCCCGACGATCCCGATCTGGCCTCCAAGCTGCAGCCGGGCGTAGAAGTCGAGTACTGGGAGTCCATGGGCAAGAGGAAGATCGTTAGGATAAGGGGCGGCGGTTAGGAGGATTGGTCCTAGATAAGCTCGGGACGTCCCTGAGGAAAGCTGTGAGCAGGCTGAGAGGCCGACCCGTAGTAGATGAAGCGGCGATAAACGAGCTCCTCAGGGATGTCCAGAGGGCTCTTTTAGAGGCGGATGTCAACGTTAAACTCGTCTTGGAACTCTCCAAGAGAGTTAAGGAACGTACCCTCAAGGAGGACGTCCCTCCTGGATTCAGCAGGAGGGAACTGGCCGTCAAGATACTTTATGAGGAGCTCACCAACCTATTGGGAAGGAGACCAGCCGAGATAGAGATCGACGGTAAGAGGACTAACGTGATCCTAGTTGTAGGTATAGAGGGATCGGGCAAGACCACCACGGTGGCGAAACTCGCCCACTGGTTCTCTAAGAGGTACGGAAAGGTGGCGATCGTGTCATCCGATGTGATAAGGCCAGCTTCGAAGCTTCAACTTGAGCAGATGGTCGGGGGCGAGATACCTATATTCTGGGAGGATCACGAGGATCCGGTCCGCATAATGAGGGACGGTCTGGAGAGGTTCATGAAGGAGAAATACAACGTTGTCATAGTGGATACCGCCGGGAGGCATAAGGAAGAGGAGGGGCTCATGAAGGAGCTGAGAGAGTACTACGAGGCGGTTAAACCAGACATGGTAATTCTGGTGGTGGACGGCACCATAGGACAGGCTGCCTACAATCAGGCGAAGGCATTTGCAGACAGCATCCCGATAGGTGGGGTAATCGTAACCAAGCTGGATGGAGCGGCCAAGGGAGGAGGTGCTCTCTCGGCGGTGGCTGCGGCGGGCGCCCCCATATACTTCATAGGAACCGGGGAGAAGCTCGATGACTTGGAGAAGTTCGACCCCGACAGGTTCGTCTCTAGGCTCTTAGGTGGAGGAGACATTGTAGAGCTGGCTAGAAGAATGGAAGAGGCTTTCAAGGAGTCGGAGCTCTTGGACAGAATTTCAAAGGGCAAATTCGACTTGGAGGACTTCAGGGAGTACCTTCAGCAGCTCAGGAAGGCTGGTCCCTTGGACAAGCTCTTGGAGATGATACCCGGGGTGGGTGGGAGGCTCTCCAACTTGGAGTTCGACCCGAAGGAGATGGACCGGTGGATGGCCATAATTAATTCAATGACCCCGGAGGAGAGGAGGGAACCCTCGCTCATCAGGGGAAGCAGGGTCGAGAGGATAGCTAGGGGCTCGGGAGTAACCGCCAAGGACGTGAGGAGGCTCCTCAAATCCTACAATCAGGTGAAGAGAATGATGGAGTCCATGTCCTCTCCAGCCAAGATGAGACGTTTGATGAGGAGGATGGGCCTTGGAGCCTGATTTCGAGCTGGTAAGGAAGATAGTCGGGAGAGAGGGGAGACTTTGCAGGTTCTGCCTTGGCAGCTTGGTTGGCGAGAAGCTCGGAGCGATCCCCAATGCGGTGAAAGGAGCAGCTCTTGGGAGCATACTGGAACTCACCGGGAGAAGTTCTGAGGGACCATGTGCTGTATGCGACGATCTGATAGAGAATTCCATAGATGATCTGGTGGAGAGGGCGTTGAGGCTGCTATCCATCGTCGAATATAAAAGTGTGAAAGCAGGGGTGAAGCTGCCTCCACGGTTGATCGAGAGGGAGGATCGACTGAGAGCTAAGTACAACCCTCCCAACATGGTATCGGTGAAGTTAACCCTGATCAAGTGGCTGGACCTCGTTCTCTCCGCCGAGACGGGCGCACCCATAGAAAAAGACCCCGACGTCTTGGTGACCTTCGACCTCATGCTCAAGGACGTTGAGCTTAGGATAAGCCCTGTCTTCATATACGGCAGGTACAGGAAGCTCGAGAGGGGCATATCCCAGTCCCGTAGGAAGTGTCCCTACTGCGGCGGTAGGGGATGCGAGAAGTGCAATTGGACTGGTAAGATAGCGGAGGGGTCTGTGGAGGGGATGATAGGTGAGGTGATGAAGGAGTTCTTTGAATCAGACGATTATGTGCTCCATGGTGCCGGGAGAGAGGACGTGGATGCCCGGATGTTGGGGAGGGGGAGGCCTTTCGTGATGGAACTGATGAATCCCAAAAGGAGGAGCGCCGATCTAAAGAGGATAGAGGAGGAGATCAATGCTAAGTGGAAAGGTAAGGTGGAAGTACTTGATCTCAGGTATTCCAATAGGGAGGAGGTAAGAAGACTGAAGGAAGGATCTCCCGAGGTAAGAAAGCTCTACAGGGCCTTGGTCGAAGTAGATGGGGTTGTCACCGACAAGGACCTTGAGAAGGTTGAAAGGGAACTCACCGGGGCTGTCATAAGGCAGAGGACCCCTAAGAGGGTCTCTTGGAGGAGAGCGGACCTAGTGAGGGTGAGAAAGGTTTACGAGGTTAAGACCAAGAAGCTGGACGAAAGGACCTTCGAAATGACCGTTCTATGCGACGGAGGGCTTTACGTCAAGGAGTTAATATCGGGCGATGAGGGGAGGACCACCCCTAGCGTTGCCGAGGTATTGGGGAAAAAAGCTTTTTGTAGGGAACTGGATGTGTTAGAGGTACTCGGTCACTGACGAATAGGGTGAGTCGAAATGGGAAGGAGATCATTCGGATTTCTCTACAAGTCCAGGGACTTCCTCTCGAAGACTCCGAGGGAGAAGGGAAGGCCTTCTCCCGCGAAGTATCTGAGGGAGTTAGAGGTTGGGGATAAGGTAGTCATAGATGTGGAACCATCTGAGAGGAGGGGTATGCCCCACAGGAGGTACCAGGGCAAGGTCGGCGTGGTTGTAGGGAAGAGGGGCCACGCCTACTTGGTGGATGTGAAGCTAGGGAACAAAGTGAAGCATCTAATAGTTCTCCCAGTGCATCTCAAGAAGCACAAGGAGTGAATGAGGGATCAACTTGTCCCAGTCGGATGCAAGCGGGGAGAGGAAGCCCCTCACGCTCGCTGAGGTGAAGGCCCTAGTCTTCGAGAAGTGGACCTCCAACATGGAGAGGTTGAACCTCGATCAGAAGAGGCTCCTCACATACCTCTCCAAGTTCACCAAGGTGGGGGATGCCGCGAAGGCTAGAGAGGTAGTCGATCAGCTCGTGGTGAGGTTCAACCTCAAGGAGGAGCACGCTGTCATGCTGGTCAATGTGCTCCCTAAGAGTGTGGAGGAGTTGAAGGCCTACCTCTACAAGGACTACCCTCTTTTAGGTGAGTCGGACTACAAGGAAATGCTTAACTTATTGAAGGGGCTGAAGGAGGAAGAGTGAAACCCGGTGTCACTAAGATGTGGAGATATGTCCCAGGCAGGAGAAAGCCCCACGATAGCTGGGCCTATGTACTGTATGTTGACGAGGCTAGGAGGAGGGCCCAGCTCATCGGAGATCGCTACTTCATCATAATGGAGTTCACACTCAAGCCCAATGCCCAAGTCTCCCCCATGAAGAAGGTCTACGTGGGTAAGGGACCGAGACAGGAGGTCAGCAAGTTCCTCAGGTACATGAGCTATGACGAGCTGGCCCCCTCAGGGAGGATGCTCTTGGAGCCGGTGGTCGCGAAGATAATACAGGAAGGGGAGCAGTTCTTCGTGAATTTCTTCAACGAGAGCGTTCCCATAACTCCGAGGCTGCATCAACTAGAGCTCCTGCCTGGGGTGGGCAAGAAGACCCTCATGAAGATACTGGAGGAGAGGAGCAGGAAGCCCTTCGTGAGCTACTCGGACGTGGCTGAAAGGACTGGACTCAAGGACCCTGCCGACCTTCTGGCTAGGAGGGCCCTGGATGAGCTCACCGGGAATGAGAAGTACTACATACTGGTCGCTCCCAAGAGCATACTGGAGGAGGACCTCATATAGCCTATGCTCAAACCCTAACTAGAGTACCTGATTCCCCCTTCAATACTCTTATCAGGTCTCCCCTCTCGGAGAATCCGGCAATTCTAACCTTCACACCCAACCTAGCGAGCTGAAATGCCGCCTCCAGCTTGCCTCTCATGGCCCCGGTCACGTCGTAAGCAGATCTTCCCAGATCTGGTATGTTCGCCTCAGTGATCTCTGAAATGACCTCTCCATCCTCATTAAGAACTCCCGGCACATCGGCCAGGAACACGGCTTCCTCCAGACCCAGGGGGACCAGGTAGATCGGTATCTCATCCGCAGACAGCACGGAAACCCCCCTCTCATCGTCGTAGATCAGGTCCCCGTGAGTTAACGGGACCAGATTGAGATCCATCCACGCCCTCACCGCGGAGAGATCGCAGATCGTGCCCCCACCGATCCTCCTGAATGTGGACCTGGGGTGAAAGGGGAGCACCGGGAGGCCCTCCTCCCGCATCAAACTGGCTATCCTCAGACTCAGCTCCATCACCCTTATCGAAGTTTCCGAGACGCCCAACTCTCTGCCCGGTTTGAAGCCCTCATGTAGCTTGTACATTTTGACTGGCGCGTGACCGAACGGGCCGGCCCCGTGGGCTAGAAAGAGACTCCTCTCCCGCGAAATCCTTAAGAGGTCATCCGCTACCTCTCGTACGATCCTTTCTCTTACCTCGAAAGCTCCCTCCTTCTTAGGAGTTATTAGAGAGCCTCCCAGCTTTACGTAAAGCACGCGAGGATTTTTCAGTAATAATTTATAACCCTTCATCGTGACTAAGGAGGGATGAGTGAGGAGATCCTGATACTGAGTAAGGATGTGCTGCTGAGGGCCCTCCTTAGGTACGAGCCTGGGTTATCTCTCATAAAGGGGTCCGTGCTCGTAGTCCCAGCCGAGACACTCTCCCAGATGGAGGAAGAAGCTTCCAAGGGGGACAGGTTCAGCGTGGGTGCCCTCACCGAGATGGTCTGGCTGAGGGATTTGGAGAGGGATGGGTACGTCAAGAGAGTCGTGGTGGAGGAACACAGGGGCAGGGGGCTCGATGCTTTGGCAGAGCTGTCCGAGAAGTTGAAGGCCAAAGTGATCACCGGCGATAGGGTCGTGACCCTAGCTCTAAGGGCTAGGGGAGTGGATGCCGTGTACATAGGCCCCGAGTACGGGGAGTTCAGGCTCTACAACTTCTTCGACCAGGATACGATGAGCGTCCACTTGAAGGAGGGCGCCCCACCTATGGCCAAGAAGGGAAGGCCCGGGGAGTTCAGGCTGGTGAGACTCTCCGACAAGCCGATGGAGGAGTTCGAGGTCAGGACCATAGCCTACGAGATACTTGAGAGGGCCAAGACGGATCCGAACGCATTCATAGAGGTGAAGTACGGCGACGCCTACGTGATACAGATAGAGGACCTCAGGATACTGGTGGCCTTCCCACCCTTCTCCGACGGGATAGAGATAACTGCCGTGCGCCCCCTCGTCAAGGTCACTCTAGACGATTACAAGCTGAGCGACAAGCTGAAGAAGAGGCTCAGGGAGAGGGCAGAGGGCATAATAATAGCTGGACCCCCGGGAGCTGGGAAGACCACGTTCGCCAGCGCTTTGGCTGACTTCTACAAGGACAAGGGGAGGATAGTAAAGACCCTCGAGTCCCCGAGGGACCTCCAGGTGGGTCCTGAGGTGACCCAGTACGGGAGGCTCGCTGGCTCTTTCGAGAATACAGCCGACCTCCTCCTACTGGTCAGGCCGGATTACGTGATATTCGACGAGATGAGGAAGACCCAAGACTTCAAGATATTCGTGGACATGAGGCTCGCTGGTATAGGGATGGTGGGCGTAGTCCACTGCGGCTTCCCGATAGAGGCCATACAGAGGTTCATCGGTAGGGTTGACTTGGGCGTGCTCCCCCATGTAGTGGACACGGTGATATTCATCAAGGATGGAAGGGTGGAGAAGGTCTATAGCCTGAAGATAACGGTGAAGATGCCAGCTGGAATGAAAGATGTCACTCTGGCTAGGCCAGTCGTGCTGGTGAAGGACTTCGAGACCGACACGGTGGAGTACGAGATCTACACCTTCGGCGATGAGGTAGTGGTAATGCCCATAAGGGGCAAGGGCAAGGCGCCCGAGGGACTGGAAGCCCCCATAAGGTACAGGCTGAGGAAGAGGAAGCACACCATAATCTTGGATCTCGGGCCGGAGATGGCTGAAACGGAGGTGACGATCTACTCGGGGGAGAGGGAGATCGCCACATTAACCACGGACTCCAAGGGGAAGATCACCTTGGCGAGGAGCAGCCCCGTCGGAAGGAGGATACTGGAGGCCGCCAAATCGGACACTCTGAGGGTGGTGCCCAGAGAGGAGGGCTGATCAGCCTAGCCCTTTTCGATCTCCCTCACCCTCTTCTCCATGTCGATCTCTAGGAGGAACTCCAGCACAGAGGGGGGCACGAGCTCCTTCCAATAGGGATCCCCTTTCAGCATGAACTCCCTTATCTTAGTTGCAGCGTACAGATCCCTCTTGAGGAAGGGAATGTTCTCCACCTCGAGACCGACCCTCTTGAGATCTCTTATCGTCTCGGGATCGTTGGAGAAGGCTATGTCCACCCTAGGCACCCTGTCTAGAACTAGGAGCCCCCAGTCCTCCTCTGGTGACTCCGTATCAGGCAAGGATGACAGCATTATATCCGCTAGGGGGAAGCCCTCCCTCCTGAGAGCTCTCACCAGCATCTCCATCCTCTCATCCACCGATAGCGGATTTCTCGGAACGCAGCAGAACTGGGAGCTGCCTATAGCTATCACCAGCTCGTCGGCCTTAGAAAGGGCGTACCTGAACACGTGTAGATGTCCATAGTGGAGCGGTTGAAACCTGCCCACGACGAGAGCCCTCCTCCGCTTCCGCATCATTGAGAACACCTTCCTGAGGGTCAGAGAGGTGCCTTTCGGTCACTTCTCCCCGGAGTAACTCCTCCTCATCCCCGGGTGGTCAACCCTCTAGTGAAAAATTTTAGGATTCCCGTTCGGAATTCATGCTTAGGAGCCTAGTCACTTCCTCCTCTATCTCCTCCTCAGGCACTTCCTCCTCCAGCAGCTGATATCTGTCGTATTCCTCCTTCCTACTCGCGAGCTCCCTTCCCTTGAGGAGAATAGCCCTTCTCTGAGGGTGCATCTCCACCTCGACCATCGCCCTAGCGATGTTCTCCATAGTGGCCTCCTGGAACACCATGAGTGAGCCATCAGACAGCTCGAATATCACTCTCATGTGCTTGTGACCCCTGGGAACCGCCATGAGGACCCTTGCCACATCCCTGTTCCTGATCACCATGAAGAAGCCGCGGGTCAGTTCTTCGATCAGCTTCCTAGTTGAAGATGTGAGGGGCAGATCCTTGGCCCTCTCCAGGGGAATCCACCTCACCTCCTTCGCGTCGTCTCCAGGCCTCAGAACACCACCCGTCACCCTGCAGAGGTAGTCCACCAAGACGTAATGGTACTTGATTCGTCCCTCCTCGTCCCTCTCCACCACTTCGGCTACGTGGATGGGGCGTGTCGCCTCCACCTCTAGACCGGTCTCCTCCCGGATCTCCCTCCTCACCGTCTCCTCCAACGTCTCGCCCGGCTCCACCAACCCGCCCGGCACGGACCACAGACCCTTTCCTGGCTCGTTCTTCCTCTTGGCCAGGAGTATCCTGCCGTTTCTCAGCAGGACCCCTCCAACCCCGACTAAAGGGACCTCAGGATACTCACGCCTCGTATCTCTCACCTACCGGGGATGTATACATGGCCAAGACTTTGAGGGAAGCTCCTATCGCGGTGGCGAACTGCGGATCCCTAGGCACGATAGCGCTCCCGCCGAAGAGGTTAAAAGGCTTCATAGCCGCGTTCACCAGCAGCTCGTGGGTCATCAATCCGCCCACTAGGACAACGCTCTCCTCTAGGCCCACGGATTTGGCGGCGAAGAGCCCCACGGTACCTATCACTTGACCTACCATGTTAACTAGGCCGGCAGCTATGTCCTCAGGTCTCACATCGTCGCCAACCTTACCGAAGTTGGATGCGGTCACATCTGGATCCAGCCTACCGACCGGTCCCCCAACTATATCGCCGACGGTCAGATCCACGTTCTTGGGATTACCCTTGCGAGCCATCTCCATGAGCGAGGTTATGGAGGTCCGCCTGAGGAGGAGCCTTCCGAGGCCCAGCAGGGTTCCGGCGCCTACAGCTGTCCCTCCGAGGTGCCTCACCTCGCACCTGCCACCGTCTATCCTAACCTCCACCACCGCGGTCCCGGTACCGGCGCTCACGACGACGCACTCCTTCATGCCCGCCAGGTAGGCGCCTCCCCTGCCGACCGCCTCTATCTCGTCCACCTCCCTCACCGGTAGCCCCAATATCTTATCGGGCAGGGGCTTGGTCCTCCCCCCGCTCAAGGCCACGGCCTCTACTTCGTCAAGCTGTATCCCTTTATCCGCTAGGAGCTTCCCTATGGCGCCTGCTGCAGCCGCGAGGGGATCGGACGCGACCACGACGGTTTTCGCCAGTATGCCGGACTCTGAGGCGAGCACGCCCTTAGTGGTCGTACCTCCCATGTCGAGCCCTATTATGAGCAAGGGATCACCCCGTGGTCGACTTCTTCGCGGCTGAAACCACGGGGGGCACCACCAATATGGCGAAGGGTAGCTCCCAAGCGAAGGTCACGAAAGCTATGGATAGGGCCGCGGTGAGCGATAGAGGAGTCACCTCCTCGCTAAAGGGCAGGGGAAAAGCTTGGCTCCAGGCTAGAAGCCCGAACCCTATTATCAGGTGACCCACTATCAGGCCGAGGATCGAGGCAGGCACGTACCTCTTCACCGAGTACTTATCACGACCAGCCAGCTCCCCGATTATGTAGAAGCCTAGGAAGTTGGAGGGAACCCCCACGGTGAGGCTCAGTAAGGCATTTCCGTGGGTCACCATATCAGAGACGAATATGCCTATCGCAGCTGACAGGCCGCCCACAAGGCCCCCGTACAGGCACGCGAATGTGGCCGGGACCACAACAGCTGGCCAGAACCTGACGCCGTAGAAGTTGACCCCCAACCAACTCAAGTACCCGACGATTGCATAGAGGGCCCCTCCCATGGCAGATAGAGTGAGATCCCTCACCCCCATTTCCGATCGCGGTATTACACTATCGTAAAATAAAAACTCAGTCGAGGATCTTGAGCGATGGAATCACCTCGTCGCCCCTCACCTCAATAACCGCATACCTACCACGCATCATCGGTCCAGCATTGACGAGAACTGTTCTACCTATCCTATCCACGCCAGGAGACTCGTGTATGTGACCACAAACGCAGAGGAGGGGTTGCTCCCTCTCTACGTACTCCCTCAGCGCCTTGGATCCGACGTGGGCCCCCGACCTTATCACATCCAGCTTGGTGTCGTGGGGTGGCGCGTGGGATACGAGCACATCTAACCCGCCCAGCTTGGAGAGGACCTCGCGCATCTCGTCCTCGTCCAGCTCTATCGGAGTGCTAAATGGAGATATGTTGCCCCCACCCAGACCTCCGAACCTCATCTCTATGGTCCTCACCCTGCCGTGAAGGTTGGGGCATCCCTCCACCTCCTCCACCTCAAGCAGGGGAGGCGGATCCATGTTGCCGGGGACGAATACTACGGAGCCGAACTCCTTGGCTCTCCTCAATATCCTCCTGACGTCCTTGAGGGAGCCGTTGGACAAGTCCCCAGCGAGCACTATGAGGTCGTAGGATTCCCTACCCAGCGCGGACTTTAACTTCCCCGCGGAGCCGTGTATGTCCGAAGCGAGGAACAACCTCATGCGGATTAGGCCCGAAGTGAGGATATAAGGCTGAGGGGATGCCATGCGCACCGTGCTTAGGATCACCAGGGAGACGGGGATACCCCTGATGGGCTCCGTCGCTTTCGGCCTCATAGACAGGGGCACCAACCTGATACAGGTGAGGCCCATCTCCACCTGCGCCTTCTCTTGCATCTTCTGCTCCACTGATGCTGGACCTAAATCGAGGACAAGACAGGCGGAGTATGTGGTGGAGCTGGATTACCTCATGGAGTGGTTCGTGGCAGTGGTTGAGGAGAAGGGAGTGGATGACATCGAGGCTCACATAGACACGGTGGGCGACCCCTTCACCTACCCCCAGATAGTGGAGCTGGTGGAGAGGTTGAGGGAGGTACCAGAGGTAAGGGTGATATCGTCGCAGACCCATGGACCCCTCTTAACGGATGACCTGATCTCAAGGCTGGATAGGGCTGGAATGGACAGGATAAACCTTAGCATAGATTCGCTAAATGAGGAGAAGGCCCGTTATCTATCAGGATCTCCTTGGCTGAGGCTGGAGAGAATCTTGAGGGCGGCTGAGTTGATAGCCGAGAGCTCCATAGATCTGCTGATAGCCCCGGTCTGGGTGCCCGGGATAAATGATGAGGACATGCCCCAGCTCATAGAGTTCGCCCTCAAAATAGGGGCCGGAAAGAGATGGCCCCCCCTCGGTATACAGAAGTACGAGGCCTACAGGGGTGGGAGGAGACCTAGGGGTGTGAGGCCCATGAGCTGGTCGAGGTTCTACTCTCAATTGAGGGAGTGGGAAGAAGAGTATGGAGTCAAGCTCGTGCTTAGACCTGAGGACTTCGGGATAAGGAAGGTGAGGCCTATCAGGAGGCCCATGAGGAAGGGGGAGGTGGTCACGGTTAAGTTAGTGGGTCTTGGCTGGAGGAGGGGTGAAATCTTAGGCTCAGCTAGAGGTAGGGCAGTGACGGTACTGGATGCTCCCTTACTTCCTGAGAGATCCGAGCTGAGGGTAAGGGTGATAAGGGACAGGGACAACATATACTACGCTAGGTTCATGGCCTCCTGACATGTGGGCTGCGCTGATCAGTCATGCTTATGATAGTGGCCAGTGGTCCAGCTGGGGATTAGATGGAAATTTCCCTCTCTCGGGGAGAGATAAAGCTGCTTGAGGAACTCTACTCTAGGAGTGGTAAGGCAAGGCTGGACGATCTCAAACTGGACAAGAGCAAGGCCGCAGCTTGGGCTAACCTGCTGAAGGACAAGGGTCTGCTCACCATAAGGGAGAAGAGGAAGAGGTACTTTACACTATCAGATAGGGGGAAGAAGCATCTAGAGGAAGGATTGCCTGAAGAGAAGTTAATCAGGCTTCTGAGGGAGAGGGGTGGAAGTGCTAGCTTGGAGGAACTTCGCTCCAGCCTCACTGGCGAGGAGTTCAACGTGGCTTTGGGCGAGGGACAGAAGAAGGGCCTGATCAGGCTGGAGAAGTCTGAAAAGGGAACCTTCGCTCTGCTAGCGGAAAAGGAAGTTCCAGAGAGATTCATCTTGGAGAGGCTCTCATCCGCACCCTTGGAGGAGTCGGAGGTGGACCACAACGTACTGGAGAGCCTCAGGAGGAGGGGCTTAGTTGAGGTGGTGGAGAAGACCGAGGTGGAAATTGAGCTCACCGACTTGGGCAGGCAGGCTGCGGAGGGTAAGATAAAGGTGGTGGAGGAGGTCGGAAAGCTAACTAGGGACCTCATACTCACCGGAGAATGGAGAAAGAAGAAGCTGAAGGCCTACGACGTGAGAGCATCCCCTCCCGTAACCTATCCGGGCAAGCCCCATCCCTACATTCACTTCCTCGAGGAGGTCAGGGAGATCCTCATAGGGATGGGATTCGTCGAGGTCAAGAGCCCCATAGTTGAGGCCGAGTTCTGGAACTTCGACGTACTCTTCCAGGCCCAGGACCACCCGGCCAGGGAGGTCCACGACTCCTACCAAGTGGCCTTTCCCTCTGAAGGCGCTGATCTCTCTCAATACTCCTCCCTAGTGGAGAGGGTCGGGATGACCCATGAGCACGGATGGGAGACGGGATCCAAGGGGTGGGGTTACAAGTGGAGCTTCGACATAGCGAGAAGGCTCATCCTGAGGTCCCAGACCACTGCAGCCTCGGCCCGCACCCTAGCATCGAGATTAGAGGTGCCCAGCAAGATATTCGCCATAGATAAGGTGTTCAGACCGGAAACTCCTGACAGAACCCACGCGATAGAGTTCCACCAGTGCGAGGGCGTGGTCTTGGCTGAAGACATAAATGTGAGGCACCTCATGGGCTTCCTGGCCGAGTTTGCCAAGCAGCTAGGGTTCAGTGAGGTCAAGTTCAAGCCCGCCTACTTCCCCTTCACCGAGCCGAGCGTCGAAGCGTACGTCAGGCATGAAACACTGGGGTGGATAGAGATAGCTGGCTCGGGCCTGTTTAGGCCGGAGATGCTCATACCGATGGGATACGACTACCCCAAGGTACAGGCCCTGGCATGGGGAATCGGGATAGGTAGACTGGCCATGATAAGGCTGGGCTTGGACGACATCAGGGAGCTGCACTCCCAGAACTTGGATTACCTGAGGAGGGCCAAGCTGGTGTGGTGATAATATGCCCGTGATAAGGGTGGACATGAGGGAATTCTTCAGGCTCCTTGGTGGGGAGCTGAACGAGGAAGAGCTGACATCCCTCCTAGAGTACACCAAGGTGAATCTCGAAGCCTACGATCCTGAGGAGGGGGAGATGGAGTTCGAGGTAACTGCCGACAGGATGGACCTAGTCGCCATGGAGGGCTTGGTCCGCCTGATCAAGGGCTTGATGGGGAGGGAGCTGGGCATCCCCAAGTACCCCATGAGGAGGAAGACCTTCCAGGTGAGGGTCACCGAGAGCGTTAGGAGGGTCAGGCCCTACGTAGTCGCAGCTCTGGTGAAGGGTGTGGACCTCACCACCGAGGAGTCCCTGATATCGCTGATAGAGGCTCAAGAAAAGATACACGACACCCTAGGGAGGAAGAGGAAGAGGGTTTCCATAGGTCTCCACGACTTCTCGAAGGTGGTCCCCCCCATAACTTACGATGCCAGGCCTGCAGACAAGGTTTCCTTCGTTCCCCTCGGTGAGTACGCGGAGATGACGGCCCAAGAGGTGCTAGAGCAGACGGAGAAGGGAAGGGAGTACGCTCACCTCATAGAGAACCCCGAGAACTTGGTCCCCCTGATACTGGATTCGAGGGACGAGGTCCTGAGCCTTCCTCCCATAATAAACTCGGAGCTGACCAGGCTCACCCCGGGGGTGAGGGATCTCTTTATAGATGTCACCGGAACGGATCTGAGGGCGATCTCTCATACCTTGGAGATAATGGTGTCGGCGCTGGGTGAGAGGGGAGGAGAGATTCACACGCTCGAAGTCGTCTATCCGGACATGACGCTCGAGACACCGAAACCCGAGCCCAGCGAGATGATCGTGAGCGAGGACTTCATCAGAAGGATGGTGGGCATCCCCATGAGCTCGGAGGAGATAATTCACCAGCTGAGGATGGCTAGGCTTGACGCCTCCTCCGATGGTAGCATCGTTAGGGTGATGATCCCGGGCTTCAGGGCCGACTTCCTTCACCCAGTGGACGTGGCCGAGGAGGTGGCCACCACTTACGGCCTCAACAACTTGGGATACGAGCTGCCCCTCAATGTGATGACCGTGGGCAAGAGGCATCCTAGGGAGAAGGTCTCAGCCCTGGTAAGGACGCTCATGGTAGGGCTCGGATACCAGGAGGTCCTGAACTACATAATGACCAGCAGGACCTTCCTCTTCTCCTCCGTGGGGAGGGAGGAGAGACCCGTGGTTGAGGTGGCCAATCCGGTATCGGAGAGTTACAGCGTGCTCAGGGATAGCCTGATCCCCGGGCTGCTGCACTTCTTGGCCGCAAATACGCACGCTAAGTACCCTCAGAAGGTCTTCGAGGTGGGTGACGTCGTAGTCGTCGACGAGTCCTACGAGACTAGAGCCAGGGACGAGAGGAGGCTCGCAGCAGCCTATGCAGACTACTCGGTGGGATTCGAGGACATCTACTCCCATCTGAAGGCCCTCGCTGGCAACTCGGGGATCGAGCTGGAGCTAGAGCCCTATAGCGAGAGGCCCTTCCTGCAGGGGAGGTGCGCCAAGGTGGTGTTGAACGGCGCCGGCGCAGGTCTCATAGGTGAAATAGACCCGGAGATCCTCCTGAAGCTGGGTATAACCGTTCCAGTTGCCCTGTTCGAGATAAGGCTCCCGATCCCCGAAAAATGATCGGGTGAGGGCAGCGCCCTCACCACCACCTCGTTATGACCACCTTCTTGTCGGTGAAAAAGTCTATCGCGTCCATCTGACCGTGCAGCGTGCCGAAGAATGAGAGCTTCCTCCCTCCGAACGGGAAGTATCCTAAGGGAGCTGCCACCCCTATGTTTATCCCTATGTTGCCAGCGTTGACCCTCATCGCGTACTCCCTAGCGTACTTCCCCGACTCGGTGAATATGCTGGCGGCATTTCCATACGGGGCCAAGTTGTTGGAGAGCTCCACCGCCTCGTCGAAGTTCTCCGCTCTGATCATGATGGCTACGGGACCGAATATCTCCTCTTGCGTTATGGTCATCCCCTCCCCAGCATCGACGAATACCGAGGGACCGAGGAAGAACCCATTCGGGTACTCCTCCGACTTGAAGCCCCTGCCATCGAGAACTAGCCTAGCGCCCTCCTCCAGTCCCTTCTCTATGTAGTGGAGGACCCTCTCCTTCCCCTTCATGCTGGCCATGGGGCCCATATCCACCGTCTCGTCCAGCCCGTAACCTATCTTCAGCTTCTTAGCCCCCTCGACGAAGGCGTTTACGAACCTTTCGTAGATGTCCCCCACTAGTATGATGTTAGCAGCGGCGAGGCACCTCTGACCAGCCATGTTGTAGACGGAACCCAGCAGGTTGTTCACGGTCCTCTCGAAATTCGCATCAGGCATCACGACTTCGGGGTTCTTGGCCCCTCCCTGCGCGAGCACCCTCTTTCCTGCCTTCGAAGCCGTCTCGTATATTATCTTCGCGACGGGAGTGGAGCCCACGAAGGTGACTCCAGCCACGTCCTTGTGGGTTATGAGGGCGTGGACTGTGTCCTTGGCGCCATTGACCAGGTTAACAACTCCTGGGGGCAAGCCCACCTCCTCGTGTATGACCTTCATCACCCAGTACATGGGCGCCGGATCCAGTTCCGAGGGTTTCAGCACGACCGTATTGCCCGAGGCTATGGCATAAGGGAGGAACCAGAACGGTATCATCACGGGGAAGTTCATGGGCGTTACTATCGCGAACACGCCCAGCGGTTCCCTTATGTACTCCTCATCTATGTTGCTGGTGACCCTGATCATCTTCTCCCCCAAGGTGAGCGTGGGCATCCCTAGTGCAGCATCTACGTTCTCCAAGGCTCTTCTAAGCTCTCCTCTTGCCTCCCTTATGGTCTTACCCATGTTCTGGGATATTACTCTGGCTATCTCCTCCTTATGCTTCTCAATAGCAAGCTTGAGCTTGACCAAGTACTGTATCCTCTCGGTCACTGGCATCTGGCTCCATTCCTCGAAGGCCCTAGCTGCGGCCTGGACCGCCTGATCCACCCCTTCCCCCTTCGTGAGAGGGGTCTTGGCTATCACCTCCCCCTTGGCCGGATTGTAAGAGTCTAGGTACTCGTCAGCTGGGGCTTCCACGAAATTTCCATCCACGTAGTTGGGGATGATACCGTAATCCTTCCTTACCTCCTCGAGAACGACCATTCAGCTCACCTCCTTGAGGCTCTCCTCGAGGGCCTCCAGAGCACCGTCTATGTGCTCGTAAGTCACGGTCAATGGGGGCTGGAGCCTGAGCACGGATCCAACAGCCCCTCCCACTCCGATGAGGTATCCTTTCTCTCTCATGAGCTGTCTGATTCTCTTGGCTTCGCTCACCGCTGGCTCTTTACTCTCCCTGTCCCTCACCAGCTCGACCCCTATCATGAGCCCCCTTCCCCTGACGTCACCGATCAGCTTGATCTCGCTCATCATGTCCCTCAAGGCCTTCATCACGTAGTTCCCCTTCTCCTCCGCCTGCTTGGGCAAGTTCTCCTCCTCCATGAACTCTATGTTCGCCAGAGCAGCTGCTGCCGATACGGGGTTGCCTCCGAAAGTTGAGAGGTGATCTCCAGGTTCGAAGGAGTCAGCTATCTCCGCCCTGGTCGTGCACGCCGCTATCGGGAACCCGTCAGCTATGCCCTTGGCCATGGTAACTATGTCGGGCTCTATGCCGAGGTGCTCCACCCCAAACATCCTTCCAGTTCTCCCGAAGCCCGTCTGCACCTCGTCATCGATGAGGAGTATGTCCCTCTCGTCAAGAATCTCTCTCACTATCTTCGCGTACTCCTTGGGTATCGGTATTATCCCACCTTCTCCTTGGAGGGGCTCCATGATCAGTGCGGCAACGTTGTTGCTGGTGGCGTAGTCGATCACGTTGTTCAGGTATCTTGCACATTCGAAGTCGCAGTCCGGGAACTGCTTCCCGAAGGGGCACCTGTAGCAGTAGGGGCTGGGGGTGAAGGAGACAGCCGGCATGTAGGGACCCATGTCGAACCTCTTCCTCTTCCACTGACCGGTTATACTGAGCGTTCCGATGGTCCTCCCGTGGAAGGAGTGGGTGAGGGCTATCAGCTCGTGCTTCTTGGTGAACTTCCTCGCCACCTTCATGGCGCACTCTATGGCCTCGGCTCCACTGTTGGAGAAGAAGGTCTTCTTCATATCCCTCCCGGGAACTATCTCAGCCAGCCTCTTGGCCAGCTTTATTGTGGGCGGCACGTGATACACGTAGGTACACGCGTGAACGAGCTTCTTTGCCTGTTCTATTGCAGCATTCACGACCTTCTCGTTCACATGACCAGCGTTCACCACCGCTATGCCCGCGAAGAAGTCCACGTACTTCCTTCCATCCATATCTATTACCACGTCATTCTCGGCCCGATCAACGACCACGGGCTCCAACCTCTCAACGATAGAGGTGACGAGGTACTCCTCAGCCATACGAATGAGGTCTTCCCTCTCTCCCATAGCAATACCTGATAATGGATGGGGGGTCTTCTTAATAATCGTTGGGGGTCCTCCTGACCCTTGGAGTCGAGAAAGCCCCCCTAGTAAACTATTTGACGAAATAAAAACACGTAGGTTCCCCTTGGAATATCAATATATCTCAGGGATCGGGCGATAAATGTTTACATATCAGACGGCAGTGCTCTGCAAAATGGAAAAATAATTTAAGAAGAAAGGGGAGAGAGCTCACAGCATCTTGATGAACTCGGAGAGGAGAGCTCCTCCCCACGCGATATCATTCAGATTAACCACTTCTACTGGACTGTGCATGCTCCTGAGGGGTATAGAGATGAGCCCAGTCCTCACACCCCCTCTGGCAACCTGAATTGCCCATGTGTCCGTTCCATACCCTCTGAAATCGGGTTCAATCTGATAGGGTATTTCGGCCTCTTTCGCGGCTCTTTCAAGGGCCTCCACGACTTCCCAGTGGTAGATCGGACCCTTGCTTATGGCTGGCCCCTTGCCTGTCCTGAGAACGAACTCCGCTGGCATCATGGGTTGTTTCGCGAATGTGACATCTATGGCAACTGCTATATCCGGCTTGAGCCTGTACGCCACCATTTCCGCCCCCCTGAGTCCTATCTCCTCCTGTATGGTAGCGACGAAGTGAACCTCAGCATCTATCCTATCTCGGGACTTCCAAGCGAGCTTGAGGGCCTCTATCATCGTGACAACTCCAGCGGCATCGTCCAAACCGGGGGATGAGAAGTGATGGCCGAGTAAGTCCTCTGGCTCGTAATCCGGCACCCCGTAGACCCCGGGTTTGATTCCAGCCCTCTCCGCATCTTCTTTTCTATCGGCACCTATATCAATGGCCAGATCCCTGACCTCCAGCTTCTTCTCAGCCAGCTCCTTGTAGGTCCTGAAAATATGGGGTGGAAGTACGCTCACAACCCCCTTGACCTCCCCCTTGTCCGTGAGGAGCTTCACCCTCATTCCATACAGCACCTTGGCGTCCCAGCCCACACCCTCGAACTTGACGAATCCGTCTTCCGTGACTTCCCTGACTATTATCCCTATCTGATCCACGTGGGCCGCCAGCATCACCACCGGCTTCCCACCCGGATTTATGATGGCTTCAGAGTTCCCCCAAGCGTCCACCTTGAATGCATCTGAGAAGGGAGACATGAGCTTCCTGAGAACAGGTACAACATTCCTCTCGATGCCGGTCACTCTAGGGACCCTTGTCAGTCTGAGCAGACTGTCTCGGACGCCCTCGATCTCAGGCTCCAAGTTACCACCGAATTAATGGAAAGGTCCTTATAAAAGAAAAAGGGGATGATCCGATCACCATGTCCCTCAGGATAAAGGATATCAGGGCTAGACAGATCTTGGACTCCAGAGGGAATCCCACGGTCGAGGTATCAGTGTTACTGGATGGAGGTGCCTCAGGTAGGTTCTCGGTACCGAGCGGCGCCTCGAAGGGAGAGAAGGAAGCTCTCGAATTGAGAGACGGTGGAAAATGGCTGCACGGGAAGGGGGTTCTCAGGGCAATCAGGAACGTCAACGAGGTGATAAGGCCCGCCCTGATAGGGGTCGAGGCCACCTCTCAGCTGTACATCGACAGGATCATGCTGGAGCTGGATGGCACTCCCAACAAGAGCAGGTTGGGGGCCAACGCCATACTGGGTGTCTCCGTGGGTGTCGCGAAGGCTGCGGCAGCAGGGCTTGGAATTCCACTGTATCGCTACTTGGGTGGAATAAGCTCTAGGACGCTTCCAATCCCCTTCATGAACGTGTTGAACGGAGGGGTACACGCTGGCAATGATCTGGCCATCCAGGAGTTTATGATAGTGCCCGTCCGATTCGAAAGCTTCAGGGATGCCCTCTTCGCAGGGGTAGAGGTTTACATGGAGCTCAAGAGGCAGCTCCTTAGGAAGTACGGGAGGATAGCTGTGAACGTCGGTGATGAGGGAGGCTTCGCACCTCCTATGTCCAAGACTGAGGAGGCTCTAGATTCACTAACTGGAGCTATAGAGGAGATGGGCTATGCGGGGAAAGTGATGCTGGCCCTAGATTGCGCGGCCAACGAGTTTTACTCCGATGGCAAGTACAGGATAGACGGTAGGGAGCTATCCCCACCGGAACTCATGGACTTCTACATAAATCTCGTAGATAAATACCCAATAATCAGTATAGAGGATCCCTTTATGGATGAGGATTGGGAATCCCTGTCGGAACTCACCAAGAGGATAGGGGGTAGGATACAGATAGTCGGGGACGATTACTTCGCCACCAACCCCGTGTTCCTGCGCAAGGGGATAGAGGCCGGGGCGGCCAACGCCCTCCTGCTGAAGGTCAACCAGATAGGAACCCTGAGCGAGGCGCTGGAGGCAGCTAACCACGCCTTCAGTCACGGATACTCCGTCATGGTCAGCCATCGCTCCGGGGAGACGACCGATACCTTCATAGCTGACTTGGCTGTGGCCCTGAATTCCGGTCAGATAAAAACGGGAGCTCCGGCTAGGGGGGAGAGGGTGGCTAAATACAACAGGCTTCTAGAAATAGAGGAAGAGCTAGGACCTATTGCCCTCTTTCCAGGCCCTCGGCCAGTAGCCTGACGAAAAACTCCTCCTTCTTTAGTTCCTTCCAGATCTCATTCAGGGCCCACTGACCGAGGGAAGCTAGCTCCCTCTCTGTGAGGACCCTGATCTTCGCTCTTCCCCTAAGTATGGATGGTAACCTCTGCCCCCTGAATATATCGCTCGCGAGGAGCGTGGCCTCCCTGTACTTCCTCCGCCTGAATACGTACCACCTGTCCTCCCTAATGAAGGGGCCTCCCAGCGTCACCTCGCTTCCCACGTATTTGAGCAGGAAGTTGTCCTCATCTCTCATGCCGACCGGTGGGCCCTCACGCCTCTCCAGCGTGGGGAGGAGCAGGTATGGTATTTCGGCGGCCACCACTATCGTGGAGGACTCGTCAGTCCATCCGGAGGACCACATCGGGTCGAAACCGTGCTTCCTCAACTCGTCCCCCAGAATTCTCCCCAGCTTCTTGGCCTGAGACCAGAGTAGCTCCCTGCTCAACTGGTCCGGCTCATCTAACTTGAAGAGCTCAACTAATACCAAATGGGTCCCTCTCCTCTTCAGCTCCTCCTCTATCACGCTGCTCCTGACCCTAACCTTAAGAGGTCTGAGGGCCCTCTCGAAGAACTCGATAGACGGGTTGATCAGGAAGGCCCGGGCTGCAATCCTGAATCGATTGAACTGAGTAAGAGTGAGGGCGGCAGCCACGTTCCTCCTCGGATCCACAGGATCTATGACCACCAGCGGATCCTTCGGAAAGAGGACGGACGCGTACTCCTCACCTAGGTGATCCTCAGGGTCTATGCAGATGGGAGGCTGCCAGTCCTTGGCCGCCCTCAGCACCTCGAGGAAACTACCGTAATGGATCACTAGGACCTCGCATAGGTACCCGCTGAACCCTCCGACCTTTTCTTCAGCACCGTAAGCCTCTATCGATTTGAGAAAGGCTTTCAGAAGCCTCACTTCAGTTGGAGAGCGAAGTTTAGACTTCACGTAGGAGTTGTGCAGTGGGGTCCTGTCTACCGAGCTAGCTATTCTCTCCCCCTTCCTTATCCTGTAAGCTGGAACGAGATCTATATCGAATTCCCCCAGCTTGACCATGACGTAGGGATGCTCAGCGTAGTTCTGAATGTAATCACCGAAGGCCTTGGCCGCGATCTCCCTTATCAGCTCACCTAGAACATCCTTCCCCCCGACCCCCATGGGAAAGAGGACGAATATATCCAACTCATAGTTGCCCGGTAGCCAAGTGTCCCTCACTGCGGACCCTACCGGCACTACATCCGCATCGAATCCCAGCTCGTCGACCGCCCTCCTTACTCTACTCAATGCCTCCTCCAAGACACTCTGGAGCTTCCTTCTCTCTTCATCCGAGGGCGTGACGAGCCTCTTAGCCTGTTCCAGCACCACCTCTAAGTCACTCGATGGTCGCGTGCCTCTTGGCAAGATCCTCCTCACTCTTCCCTAGGAGCTCCACGAGCTCCGCAATGAGGGCGTCAAAGTAGATCATGGTACTCAGCTCGAACAGCGTGCCTAGAGGAGTCAAGGGCTCGTGTATTCCGAGTATCTGCCTAGTGAAGTAGTCCCTGCTGTTGTTCTTAGGGAGCACCCTCCCCCCGATCCTCACGACCAGATCCGCTATCTTACCGAGGCTCGACTCAGGATAGCTGGTGACGGCCACCACGTGAGCTCCAACCTTTTTAGCCACCTGCGCTGCTGAGAGAGGATATTTGGTCTCGCCAGAACCGCTCACTACCACCACTAAGTCCCCAGGAGCTACTGAGGGAGTGACCGTCTCGCCTATGACGTAGACTTGGAAGCCAACATGCATGAGCCTCATGGCAAATGCCTTCGCTACTAGACCGGATCTACCAGCCCCGACCACGAAGATCTTCCCCTCTCCGAGCGTCCTCAGAAGGGCCTTTATGAACTTCTGAGTGGATTCCTCGTCGACATCGGACAGGTTCTCACCTATGACATCGAGCAACCTACTAATAGTTTCCCCGATGGGCGTGGCGTCATCCCCTCGGATGCGCCCTCCGCTTTATTTAACAAATTAACTGAAGCGCACATGGTTTTATTTGAGGGATCCGTGACAAGTCTGGATAACTAATGGGAGCCAGTACAGAGGATAACAGCGAGAAACGTCCACCTCCAATCGTAGAGAGGATAATAGAGCAATTTGAGGAGCTAGCCGACACAGTACGAGTAATATCTAGGATAAGCGGGATGAGCGAGGTTGCTAGGAGGTATGCGGTCACCAATTCGTTCGACAGCCTCCTTACCATGCTGGGCGTCCTGATGGGGAGCTTCATATCGGGTCTGAAGGAGCCCTCTGTTATCATCAACACGGTGCTGGGCGGCGCGGTGGCCATACTCATATCCGGTACGATGGGCACGTATCTGACAGAGAGGGCGGAGAGGGCCTCTAGGATAAAGGAGCTAGAGGTGGCAGTTCTCATGGATCTGGACGAGACCCTCGTGGGAAAGGCCGAGAGCATATCGGCGGTGATGGTAGCGGCAGCCAGCGGCCTGGCTCCCTTCTTGGTCATGATGTCCCTGACCGTTCCCTTCTACCTGTCCATTAGCGGCATGCTCTCCGTCATGGAGGCCTATGTGGTATCCTTCATCGAGGTCCTGACAATCCTCTTCACGCTGGGGGTATTCCTCGGCTCCCTATCGGGTGAGAACAGGCTGGTCTACGGGGCTATGCTTGTGGGGATGGGCCTCCTGATAGTGATGGTGATGCTTTGGCTGGGGATAAGTGGATAGCCCTGAGGGTCGCCTACATAGGGTGGGACTACTATGGAGCGGTCAGGCAGCCAGATCTCCCCACCATAGAGGAATCACTCGCTGAGGCATTGTCCGATCAGGGAATTGAGGCCAAGTTGAAATTCACCTCTAGAACGGATAGGGGCGTATCGGCTCTGGATAATGTAGTCACCTACAGAGGGGCGCTCCCGAACATCTCTCGACTGAATGCTGATCTCCCGAAGGACATCGCAGTCTGGGGGCTCATTGAATCGGATAGCAGGGTGAAGGCGATCGAAAAGACCTATCTATACGTGGTCCCTATGGAACTTGACATCGAAAGGTTGCTCGAGAGATTGAGAGAGACCTCGCTCTCACCGGATCTCTGCAAGGAGGGAGAGGCGCCGAGACCGAGCTGTGATGCGAGGACTTATCGAGGTTTCACGCTGGTGCTCGTAACCGGGAGGTCGTTCTGCTGGCAAATGGTCAGGAGGCTTGTGGGAGGAGCCGTTGGTCCCATGATAGGCAAGAGGATGGATGTAGCTCCAGCTGAGGGGCTCACGCTCCTCAGGACCAAGTTGGACAGACGGTGGGATGAACGGTGGGATGAGCTTCACACCCATAAACTCCAATTCATCCTGAAAGAGCTGGAAAAGAGAATGTGGAGGTGGGGAACGGGTCTGTTCCTGCTGGATGTGATCGGAGGGGTTATCTCTTCAGGGCGACTACCGTCTTGGTCTCGGGGACGTACCACCTGACCTTATCCCTGAACCACTTCCAGAACTTGGTGAATGCATCCATGCTCTCCGTCTCAACCTGTATGACCCCGTTGTACTCCGTTCCCCAAGCGTGATCGTAAACACCGATCAACCTGATCTCTGGAGGCCACTCCTCCATTATATCCTCCCACTGCCTCCTCGCTTTCTCCTCCTCTTCCTCGGTTAGCTCCCTAAGTTTGTAGAAGATCAGTAGCACGTAAGTTGGCATGAACTATCACCTCTAGAAGGGATTGTGGAACTTATATAAACTTCCTGACATGCCTAGCCGACGCTTCTGGGGGAGCCAGCACTTATGCATGCATCCGGTGCACGAGATATCGCATCCCGGTGTGGGTAAACCCTCCATGGCCCTCCTCAGCTCTTCAGATAGGAAGTCCCTACTCACCCCCGTGTCAACGTACTCCCACCAGGGTGCGTCCCTCTCCCCGTAGACTATGGAATCCAGATCTATTCCCATATTATTGGCTAGGGAGCGATAAGCTCCTCTATTGTAGGGAATTCTAGCCCCTCTCTTGAGGAGTTTCGCTATCTCCAAGCCTCCCACCGACATGAAAGTCTGAATGTACGCCCTGCCGTAGTGCATGACGTTGACCTGTCCCCGGAAACTCCTCCTGAATATTGAGATCCTCCTCCTGATGTCCTCCTCGCGGGCGAGCGGGACCGTCTCGAAAGGCGTCCCGGCCTTGGGAATGAAGATGCTCACCGTGACCTTCGTGTTTACGAACTTCCCTACCCTGCTCGCCAGTCGACCCGATTCCTCCACATCCCGATCGGTCTCGGAGGGAAGGCCCACCATGAAGTAGAGCTTGAGATGTCTCATGCCTGAATCCTCGGCCTCTTCTGCCACCCTCACGAACTCCTCATTATCTATCGTCTTGTTCACCACGGCCTTCATTCTCTCACTACCGGTCTCAGGGGCTAGTGTGAGCATGCTCTCGCCAACGCTCACCGCCAACTCTATGAGCTCTCTATCCACTTGATCAGCCCTGAGGGAGGGCAATGTGACGCGAAGTCCTTTTTCAGAGGCCCACTGAAGCAGATCCTTTATTAACTTTGAAGATGCAGCGTCACTACCTATGACGTATATTCCCTTGAATCCCAGCTCATGGGCCCTCTCGACGGCTACCTCCAAGTCCTTAGGATCCGGATCCAGCCGGGGTCTCCAGTGCCAGCCCAGCATGCAGAACCTACAACCCCACCCGCACCCCCTAGATATCTCCACCAGATAGCTGTTTACCGGTTCGTTCCCACGGAAGACTATTATCTGGTTTTCAAGGGGCTTCAAACTCCTTACTCTCTTGAATTCAGCTCTGTTCATGATACTTGGAAGGAAGAATCCATCGCCAGCCAATTCCTCAATAGAGCCCCCCGCCAACGAGTTCTCTACCAGCGAAGGGATGAGGACCTCCCCATCTCCCACACCGACCGCATCAACCAAGGAACTTATCGGCAGAGGGTTCGCTGAAACGGCTGGTCCGCCGACCACAACTGGCTTGCGCGCTCCATCTAACATCCTGTACAGCACGGGATACTGACCCTCGAAGTGGATTGTAGCTAGTATTAGGTCGAACTCGTCGAGCGATCTCCCGCTCTCCACCGATCCCTTCAGGTCGGTCACGAACCTCTCGGCCATGACATCATCGAAAGAGTTCAGGAGGAAGTAGAGTATCTGATGCCCCAACGAGTTTATAGCCGCAAGGTAGGGCGCGGGGTAGACTAAAGCGATCTTCAGCCGATAATCCCGTGGATCCCTATCGTAGAATCCGCCTTCTTCCCTCAGCAAATGGGATCTCCCCTAGTGGGCCGGGGGGGACTCGAACCCCCGACCTCCGCCTCGTAAGGGCGGCGTCATAGCCGCTAGACCACCGGCCCTGTGAAAGTGGCGCCGGGGGAGGGATTCGAACCCTCGCGGCCCAATGGGCCACTGGCTTTCCGCAGGAGGCTTTAGCAGGCCAGCCCCCTACCAGGCTAGGGCACCCCGGCCCTCCACCGCACCTATGGCGGAGCGGATTTTTAAACTTCACTTGAGCGAAGGAGATCCTCAACCCTCGCAGGAGAGAGGGTGGAAAGCACGGCTCCAGGGAGATGAGGGCCCAGCCTCGGGATCAGTCCCTTCGCTTGAGTCCCAAGCTTACACACGAGAGCGTGGGACAGGAAAGAGGTCCTTACAACGCTCACATCCCTC
The DNA here is from genome assembly GCA_027491395.1 of Thermoproteota archaeon. Taxonomy (GTDB): domain Archaea; phylum Korarchaeota; class Korarchaeia; order Korarchaeales; family Korarchaeaceae; genus Korarchaeum. The sequence goes on from JAOZFI010000041.1 coordinate 40,404, forward strand.
TTATGACCCGTCCTCGTGAGGGCCCTCCTGACCTGCTTCGGAGTCGCTCTAACGATGAAGAGGACATCCCGACCCCTGTTCATCCATCCCCTCACCATCGCAACCTGTTTGGGTGACAGGGACACGTACACGCCGCTTTCATCCTTTCGGAGGACCCTCAACTCCAAGGCTAGGTCGTCAACGAAACCGTAGGCTCTGGCTATCTTCCTAGCGGGTAACCTCATTCCCTTAGCCAGCTGGTTTCTCATCTCGAAGAGCGGATAGAGAGCATCCTTTTCCTCCTTGAATGCCTTGAAATAGACCCCGAAACCCACCTTACCGACATCTGTGAGGAAGCCCTTGAACGTGTCCCCGATCTTCACCTCGTGTATGCTGGGCAGCTTGCCGTAAGTCTTGATTATCAGATTCTCCGCTATTCCCTCATCCGGACCTGACACAGAGACCTTCACCCACCCCCCTTCAGTGTCTAGATCCAGCTCTGGTACCTCCAAACCCTTCATGTAACCCAGCATCTCCCAACCGAGCTCCTCGAGGATGTCTTCCTTCGGAAGGCCCTTAGATATCCTCTCTTGGATGAGTAGGGTGCGCGTCAACTTGCCTCTCCTTCCAGCGACTCCAGCGCTCTATTAAGAACATCGAGCATTCTCTCTATCTCTTCCAGTATCTTCTCCCTGTCCACCGGTTCCAACATAGCGCCGCACACCGGACAAACGAGGCCAGATTCGTCCATTCGCGATATCACCTCATCGAAGCTCAGCCTTATGTGGGTGGGGTCGGCGGCGCATACGTAGTACTCCCCGGAGGACTCCTCCTCCTTCCTCGTGATGAGCATCTCCCTCACCTCCTTGAACCTCCTCAGGAGGAAGGATTTGGCTAAGTCGCTGTTTATCCTCCAGTAAGTGAGCCTGTTCCCCACCTCGTCCTCCTTTGTACCCAACTGCACGACCAAGTTGGAGTCCTGCATCCTATAGAGGAGCTGCCGCAGCTCTGTCGGTGGCAGTTTCAGTTTCTCCTGCATCTCTCCCTCCTCCAGAACACCGTCCTTGGCAAAATTGACCATCTTCCTAGCGAGGCTCAAGTCCCTAGCGACAACGGCGAGCGCTAGAACTATCAAGTCCTCTTCACTCATGTTTTTGGTCTCCCTCATCTAGTAAAGTTTATTACCGGCCTTATCGATCTAACCAATGGCCCCGGTAGCTCAGCCCGGTCAGAGCGGCCGCCTCGTAAGCGGCAGGTCGCGGGTTCGAATCCCGCCCGGGGCTCTCATTCAGAATATCCCTGAACTCTCAAATAAGTTTTACTAAATCTCATGGGGTCTCGGGGAGAATGGGGCCGCCGGGATTTGAACCCGGGACCTCCGGCTCCCGAGGCCGGCATCCTACCAAGCTAGACCACGGCCCCAGTTCCAAGTAATCCACACCGTACGATAAAAAGCTTTTCTCAGGGACCACCTAATTCCTCTAAGATCTCGGAGAGGGCTTTCTTGAGCTCAGTGTATGTATTCCTCAGGGCATCGCTGACGACCTTCGTATTGCCTATCACCGGCATGAAGTTCGTATCCCCGTTCCAGCGGGGGACTATGTGTATGTGCACGTGTCCCTCGAAACCGGCCCCGGCGGCCTTCCCTATATTTGCCCCAACGTTGAATCCCTCTGGATTCATGGCCCTCCTCAAGGTGAGCATGGACAGGCGTATCAGTCTCCACATATCTTTAGCTTCATCCTCCGTCAGGTCCTCTATGCTGGCTACGTGCCTGTAGGGCGCCACCATTAGGTGGCCCGGGTTATAGGGATATTTGTTCAGTATGATGAAGCAGTGCTCGGATCTGTGCAGGATTAGGTTCTCCTCATCCCTGCCCTCAGCTGGTAGGGTGCAGAATATGCACTCTTTTTCCCCCTCAGTGGCGAGCAACTTGATATAGGGCATCCTCCATACTGCCCAGAGTCTTCTAAGGCTCAACTAGCTCCCTCCGTGAGCCTCAAGATGGCCTCCGCTAGATCACCACCAGCTTCTATAAGTGCCTTTCTGGCGGTCTCCCTGTCCACTCCCGCCTGTGAGGCGACCAGAGAGATATCCTCCTCAGTGGGTTCGTAGACCTCCTCACCCTTCTCCTCTATCTCAGAGACCTTCTCCACTTTCCCCATCACTTGATAGATCTCTTCCCCTCCCACTTTAGTCACCGAGACCTGAGGATCGGATATGCGCAGGGCCGTTCCGTCCCTTAGCCTTATCAAGACCTCCTCCGCATCCAGCGTCCGGACCTTCACCCCTATGCTCCTCAGCATCTTTTCCAAGTCCTTAGGCCTGAACTTTCTCATCATATGGGCCTTGAGTTCGAGTAAAAGTAAAGTTTACCTTAGGCGGGAGGGGTATGGGAGCGAGGGACCTTGTCGGAGGAAGTCTATGTCTGTGAGATATGCGGCGGTACCTTCGTCGGTAAACCTGTGATAGTTGATCTGGATGGTTACAAGGCGATGGTCTGTCCGAGCTGCGCTAGAAAACTCTTGAGGAAAAGGGAAAAGAAGGAAATGAAGGTCGCCATAAGGGAGACCAAGGCAGAAGCGCCATTGAAGAGGGAACCTCCCAGAAAGCCTCCTAAAGGAGTCCCCACTCCCAAGAGGAGGAAAGTTGAGGAAATAGAGTACGTGGAGGGTTATGGGGCTAAGATAAGGGAGGCTAGGGAATCCTTAGGCCTAACCATAGAGCAGGTGGCTGCGGCTTTGAACATAAAGGCATCTCTCCTCCGTAATATTGAGGCGGAGAAGGTCATCCCACCTTACGAGGTGGCTCGAGCTATAGAGAAATTGCTGGAGATCTCCATAATACAGAGGAACCCCGAGAGGAGCGCGTCTGCCCTGCCAGAAACGGCCCCTCCCACATCCATAAAATCAATTACCTTGGGTGAGATAGTAGAGGTGAAGAAGAAGAGGAGGAAGAGGTAAATGCCCACAAACATACCTCCCGAGGCTCAGGCCAAATGGGAGGAATATTCAAAGGCAAAAACACCGGAAGAGAAGCTTCAGAAGTTGAAAGAGTTCTACGCCCTGATACCGAAGCACAAGGGAACCGAGAAGATGGAGAAGTTCATCAAGAGGAGGATGGCCGAGCTGAGAGAGGAAATCGAGAGGAGAAGAACGAGCAAGAAGTCCAGAGGCCCATCCCTCATGATTGAGAAGAGGGGAGCAGCTCAGATGGTTCTAATAGGTTTCACTAACTCGGGACGGAGCACTATACTGTCGACCCTGACTAACGCCAGAGTTGAGATCTCCCCGAATCCTTTCACAACAATAAGGCCGGTGGAGGGAATGATGGAATTCAAGGGAGCCCAGATACAGATAGTAGAGGCTCCTCCCATAATACCTCAGGCCCAAGGGGGTCCCACCAATCTCTCGGTGGCCCTAGCTGGGAACGCGGACATCCTAGGCTTAGTCGTCAGCTCCATCGATGATCCGATCATCCAATTGAACGAGCTGGTCTCCCTCTTGGAGTCTAGGGGGATAGTGCTGGAAAGGCCGAGTGGGAGGGTGAGGATAAGGAGGAGCAGGGCAGCCCCCACTATAATAATCGTGAACAAGGGCAGGATCTTGGACGGTAACGAGAGGGATATCAAGGAGATCCTGAGATCCTACGGCATTGAACGGGCTTGGGTCGAGATCGAGGGTAAAGTGACCCTCGAAGACGTGGAGGAAGCCGTTTTCGGCGAGAAGAAGTATAAACCATTCATAATATTCCTCACCAAGATGGATCTGACTGGAGACGATTACCTACTGCGAGAGGTGGAAGCTAGATATGGAGAGAAGGCCTTGGCCGTGATCTCCTTCCCGACCAAGCTGCCTAATAACGATGAACTGGGCGCGATGATCCTCAAGGAACTTGGACTCATAAGGGTGTTCACGAAGGCTAGGAATGAGAGGGAACCCTCCGAGAAGGCAGTCATCTTGGAGAGGGGATCCACCGTCTTGGATCTGGCCAAGTTCATCCACCAATCTTTCAAGGAGAGGTTCAGATACGCCAAGGTCTGGTCGGACAGGCTCCCCTACTCGCCAATGAAGGTCGGAGCTGACTTTGTCTTGGAGGACGGCGACGTAGTGGAGATAGTGGTCAGGTGATTCTATCCCATGAGCGCCGAGCACGAGAAGAGGGTGGTCGCCAGAAAGGCGCTAGAGCTACTGAAAGAGGAGAAGGTTGAGTTACTCGGCCTCGGATCCGGTACGACAGTAGCAGTGTTCGTGGAGGAGCTTGCGAAGAGCGACCTAGGAGCCAAGATAAAGGCCATACCTTCATCCAGCCAGATAGAGACCGAGGCTAGGAGACATGGATTGACGCTGGTGAGTCCTGAGTACGGAAAGCCAGATCTCACCATAGACGGGGCCGATGAGATAGATGATGAGCTCAACCTGCTCAAGGGGGGAGGTGGTGCCCTCGTCAGGGAGAAGATCTTGGCTATGAGTAGCAGCTACTACTTGGTGATAGCGGATCATTCCAAGGTGGTGAACAGGCTGTGCACTAATAGACCTTTACCGGTGGAGGTCCTCCCTTACGGGTATCTATGGACTAAGGAGCTTATAGAAGGCGCATTGAATTCAGAAGCTCGATTACGCTACTCTGGAGACGGAATCTTCGTGTCGGATAATGGAAACTACATATTGGATGTACACTGCCAACCCCTAGAGGAACCGGAATCGGTCGAAAAGCTCTTGAAGCTATATCCCGGAGTCGTGGAGGTAGGCATATTCACTGAACTGACAGATGAGGCCTTAATAGCCTTCGGAGATGAGGTAAGGAGCTTCACCCCGTGAAGCCACCCTTTTTATTTCGATCTGGGTGACTGTTAGTGGGCGGTGGGGTAGGGCCGGGGGAGTAGCCGTCCCCTGAGCCGGAAGGCTAATGCCGGGGCCAGTAACTCCCGGGGGCGGTAGCGGGCAAGGAGCTCCCTCCCTCCCTCGGACCGATGATCTTTGGCGCTGGCGGGCCGCCGGTGGGGCATCCCCGTCCGGAGGGGCGGGGTGAGCCCCTTTACCACCGAAACGGGTCAGGCCCGGAAGGGAGCAGCCCTAAGGTGGACGGTCGGCGCTGCCAGTGTGCTGGGGTGAGCGTCCGGGGGAGAATGAGGGGGGGCTCCCGAACCCGCTATCCACCTCGGGGGAGCCCACCGCCCAAATAAAATAGAGATCAGATGAGCTGGACCTCGGTTCCGTCCTCCTTGATCTCATATATGTGTATTATGTTGACGGGACAGGCCTGAGCCGCCTCCATGTTGCAACCAAGGTCGTCAAGCTCGGTCTTTATCGGGCTAGCTAGCCCGTCGTCCTCGATCACCCAGTTGTCCGGGCAAAGAGAGGCACAAACTCCATCGGCTATGCAGGACTCCCTATCATGGACTATCTTGTACTTAGCCATACCTAACACCCCCTAAGGGCGTGATAAGTGGGAGGAGATCCTATTTAACCTTTTTATGACAATAGGGGGAGCTGAATTACCCCACTGGGAGGATTGTTAGGCTAAAAATAGAATTCAAATTCGTTAACACGATCTACTCTCCAAAAATTTCTCGAATCTTTCCTTAAAATCATTTACGCATTCCTCGAGGAAGGACATCAGCATCGAAATGCGGAGGATTGTCTCATCACCAACTCCGTGCTCCACCCAGCAGGCTTCCTCCCTAGCTTTCTTCTCTTCCATGCTTAAGATCTCCCTTAAAAACTTGTAAAACACCTCCTCCCTGTTGAGCGTGGAGGAGGCTATCCTCTCGCCCTCCGGGGTGAGGTCTATGTACCCGTACTTCTCGTAACTGATCAATCCCAGACCGGAAAGCCTCTTCGCAGCATCAGTGACGCTCGATAGCCTGACACCCATCTCCTCAGCTAATTCCTTCACTCTCACAACCTTCTTTCCCTTCCTCTTGAGTCTGTAAATAGCGGTCAGGTATTCTTGGAGCCCGGGAGTTATCTCTTCCTCCTTCCGATGGGTCATTTCTAACCGAGGTTAAACTTGGTGCAAGAATATTAAGATGGTCTCCCCCACCACACCTGTATGCCCGCTTCGGTCCCGGAGGAACACAAGGCCAGAGCGCCCAGGTCGGTATCTTTCTCCCTCTACATAGTGAGTACCTCTAGATCCTCTGGAAAGGGCAAGGAAGACCTAACTGGAGATCTCGCTGAGGGCTTAATAAGGAAAGAAGGTCACAGACTGATCAGGAGGGAAATAATACCTGACAGACCTAGTGCTATCAGGAATGCCCTCCTCAAGGCAACCCGTGATTCGGATGTCATAATATTCAGCGGAGGGACCGGGCTGCATCCAACCGATGTAACCCCAGATACGGTGGAGCCTCTCCTAGATAGGAAGATACCGGGATTCGGGGAGCTGTTCAGGTGGTTGAGCTACGAACAGGTGGGCAGCGCGGCCATGGCAAGCAGAGCTTCCGCTGGGGTCTTCAATGGGTCGCTGGTCTTCCTCCTACCTGGATCTCCGGATGGAGTGGAGCTAGCACTCACCAAACTCATACTTCCCGAAGCCGCTCATCTAGTGTACTTGGTCAGGGGAGACCACTAACTCCAGATCACCTCTCCCATATCTTCTCCAGCCACTATCCCCTCCAGTGAGTTGATCTCCTCCCTCAACCTTGGATCTCTGAGAAGTTCCAAGAACCGACTCACCGGCTTGCTCTCCAAGGAACTGCCCTTTATTAGGAAGTCGTAGTTCTCCTCAGCTAATTTGATGAAATCTAGGCCATAGAGGGATGAAGCAGTCCTTATACCGATACCTACATCTGCAATCCCGTGGTATACTGCTGCAGCGACTGCATTATGGGACTTAGCCTCGCTCCAGTAGCCCTTTATCCGCCTCCTAACCTCATCGAAATCTAGGCCCAGCGCCTCTGCTTCCCTCCTCAGGAGAGCATCCAAGAGTATTCTAGTACCCGAACCTTTATTCCTATTGATAAACATGAGATCTTGTCTCTCTATGAGATCTCTTATGGATTTTACGCCCTTTGGATTACCCTTAGGCAGAATGAGACCCTGCTCCCTTCTGTAGCCCCTTACGAGTATCGCCTTGCCCTTGAACTGGTAGCTGTCCATGAATGGAATGTTATAGGTCCAGCTATCCGGATCCAAAGCGTGAACTCCCGCTATATCAGCTTCTCTCCTGCTCACCGCTTTGAAGCCACCGGTGGATCCCACAAAAACGGCCTTGACGTGGTAACCCTCCCTCCTCAGGTGCGATAGTATCCTTTCCAGTCCTAAGCAATGACTTCCCATGACTGAAACATCGGCTATCTTTGATCCCTTGTAAAGGTGAACCTCGACGACCTCACCCTCCTCTATTATCTCCTCGTTCTTCTCCATGATCACAAAACCATCCGCTCTGGAGAGCGTGGTTATTGCCTCGGAACCCGTGGGGACTGGGAAAGTGAGGTGGTGATCCCCTTCCTTCACTACGTGGACCGGTAGTAGATCCTTCCTTCCCTTCTCCCCGAAGATCCTCTCAGCTGCGATTGCCTTTACGATTCCCTCGCTCTCCTCAAATCTACCACTCCACTTCCTAATGAGGGGAGAGATCAGGGATTGATAGATGGTCATCGCGCTGGTGGGGTATCCGGGGAGTCCTATAATGAGTTTCCCTCTCGATTCCGCTATGACAGTCGGCTTACCCGGATGTATGGCGATGCCGTGAACTAGCACGCCGGGAGGTCCCAGCTCCTCGAGAATACGGTACATCACATCCCCGGCGCCCACGCTGGTGCTGCCGGAGAGTATCACCATATCGAAAATGTCCAAGGCCTCCTCCAATGCCCTCTTGATGGCGTCGTGATCATCGGGAAGTATGCCGAGCCTCTCTGGAATGCCACCATCCTCAACTATGGAGGAGAACACCGTGAAGGAATTGACATCATATATCTTCCCGAAGTCGAGAGGTTCGCCCGGTTGGACTATCTCATCGCCCGTCGAGAATATTCCCACCTTGGGAGGAGAAAGGACCTTCACCTTAGTCCGGCCAACCGCGGCCAGTACTCCTATCTCACGTGCGGACAGGAGCGTATCGGAGTAGATGACCGTCTCTCCCCTTCTTATATCTGAGCCAGCTCCGTGGATATTCTCCCCCGGGGATATGGCCCTGAAAACGAGGAGCGAATTTCCGTCCCTGACTGTATGCTCCTCCATGACCACGGCGTTGGCCCCCTTAGGGATGGGGGCTCCTGTGGCTATCTCCACCGCCTCTCCCTCATCAACGATCCCTAGGAAGGGATGGCCGGCCGCAGCCTTACCGATGACTCTCAGCTTAGCTGGACGATCCTCATCGACCCAGAAGGTGTCTTCCGCCCTCAGAGCATAACCGTCAACGGCCGCACGGTCGAACCCCGGTACGTCCACATCCGATACCACGTCTTCAGCCACCACCCTCCCTAGAGCACCTTCAATGGGAACCTCCTCGATGGTCTTGGGTCTAGAATAACTGATCAGGAGGTTTAGAACCTCTCCAAACTCCCTGAGCTCCCTGAAGACCTTCCTCATAGCTTGAGCCACCTCCTGTAAACGAGCACATCCACCTCACTGCCGGCCTCGTATCCCTCCACATCTTCCGGCACCACCACGAATCCATCGGCTTGGGTAAGTGAGGAGATTATTCCTGAGCCACTGACTCTCACGGGCGTAGCTAGTAAGGCATCACTCTCCCGCCTGAGCTTAACCCTCACGTAATGTCTGACGCCAGGTCTCGAAGCTATCCTCCTGTCAAGGCGAGCCCTAACCCTCGGCCACTGGAGAATCCCTTCCACGCCTGAAAGCCTCGCCAATACCGGGAGGAGCACCTCCATGGCCGCGACCATAGCCGCAACAGGGCTCCCCGGAAGTCCTACCAACGGGGTTCCGTCGATCATAGCTAGGAGAGTGGGCTTTCCCGGCATTATGCTCAATCCGTGAAACACTATCTCCCCACCCAAGGACCCCACGATCTTGGGGACTAGATCCCTCTCTCCGACGCTTGTACCGGCTATCGTGACTATTAGATCTCCATCCATCCCCCTCTCTACCATTTCCCTTAGCTCCTCTTCATCGTCCTTAGCTATACCCAAGTATTTAGGAACGGCTAGATCCGAGATCATAGACTCTAGGGCATACCTGTTGGAGTTGACTATTTTACCCTTACCGAGAGGGGATCCAAGCTCCACAAGCTCGCTTCCCGTACTGATTATAGAGACTCTGGGCTTCTGAAATACCCTAACTTCAGTAATGTTCAGAGAGGCCAAGAGGAGCATCTCGAACGGACCTATAACCGTGCCCCTCTTCAAAACGGTATCTCCCCTCGACACATCGCTGCCCCTCCTATCAACGTTCGCACCGGGAGGAACCTGCCTTATTATCTCGACGTGGTTCCCAGATCTCTTCGAGAACTCCAGCGGTACTACGGCATCAGCCCCATCAGGTAAGTACGCGCCAGTGGCTATTTCCACTGCTTCTCCCTCTCTTATCCTCACTTCCGACTCGTCTCCTGGCCTGAGCCTCCCAACCACCTTCAGCACAACCGGATTGGATGCTGTTGCGCCGAAAGTGTCGGATGATCTAACCGCGTATCCATCGAAAGCGGCCCTATGGAAGGGGGGGATGTCGATGGGAGAGATCACGTCTTCGGCTAGAACTCGATTCCTTGCCTCATTCAGGACGACCTCCTCGGGTGAGGTTGGGTGAAGGTATGTTAAATAGGTAGCAAGCGCCTGTCCTATGGGAGTTAGCCTCTTGAAGATGCGGGTCATCGGGGGAAGGACGTGTTAATCTATAAATTAGCTTTCGCCCACATCCGGGAGGATGTACTTTGGCGGAGGATAAGGAGGCGCCGCTGCAGGAGCACATCATTGAGCTGCTTGAGAGATTGAGAAGGGTGTTAATAGCCCTCATAATAACCTCGGGCATCGTGGTCGTTATCCCCTCTCAGCTGGTGGAGTGGAGGTGGGATGGGTACACTCCCCTAGTGTTTTACGTGATGAAGAAAATGCAGGAGGATCTCACTAACGTCCACAATCCAGTAGTGGAGCCAATAGCTTCCTTTTTCGGGATAAAGGAGCTCCCTGTGGAACTTATAGCCCATAGCTGGCTGGATTCCATAGAGGTAATTCTCCAGCTCTCCCTCCTGATGGGTTTAGTTATAGCATCTCCTTACGTGGCTAAGCAGATATATGAGTACTTGGAGCCGGCCCTCGAGGAGAGAGAAAAGAAGGTGCTCGTTCCATTTTCACTCCTCTTCTTCCTGCTGTTCGCCTTAGGTGTCGTGTACGCTTATTTCGTCATCCTTCCATTGACGTTCTTCTTCCTCTCTTGGCTTTATCTCCTAGGCGGGGTTAAGCTCATATTCTCCGTCAAGGAATTCTACTCATTCGCCATAGTGGGGATGCTCACTACCGGGCTATCGTTCACCTTCCCTCTAGTGGTCGCCTTGGCATCTTACTTGGACATAATAACGCCAGACACTCTGAAGAAGAACTGGAGGTACGTGGTGTTCGTGATAATGGTTGTGACCGCCGTAATAACTCCAGATCCCACTCCAGTCTCCATGATAGCGCTGGCTATCCCGTTCCTAGCGCTATACGTGCTCTCCTATCTACTAGCCAAAAAAGTGCACAGGAAAAGCTGAAAGCTTGGAAATACGGCGAAAAGTTTAATGAGGGGTTACTCCTCCGACCCCTTCTTCTTAGCTGCTAGGGCCTTTATCTCCTCCATGAGCTCCTCATCAGTCTTACCGGTTACGTCTATTCCCAGGCTCAAGGCAAGCTCTCTGATCTCACTGCTGCTCTTCTTGGTCTTCTCCTCCTTCTCCTCCTTGGAGGTCACTCCGCTGCTGGCCTTTCTGAATTCGTTTATGGCCTCGCCCATGGATCTAGCCAGCTCCGGGAGCCTTCTGGGCCCGAAGAGAAGTAAAGCGATCACTATTATTATCAGGAGCTCAGTCCATCCTATCGGCCCGAACTGCATTAGCTTAAGGGTCAAGCCCGCCATTCCAGAGAGCAAAGCATCACCCGAACCATATCCCACATGACACATATATCTCTTTTTCCCCAGCGGAATGGTCGCCAAGGTTTCTAACCGTCTCCATGGACAACGGCCTATATACAATCAAACTTTTTGTATGCTCCTTCGTGTGGAGAGGATGCGTATAATCCTGATGGGTATGGGAGTCGTAGGACAAGCATTCTTGGAGCTGCTTGAGCTTGAAAAGGCGGATCTATACCGGAAATACGGCCTCCATCCTGTGGTGGTGGCGGCGTCGGACTCCAACTCGATGGTATACAATCCCAGGGGATTGGATGTGCAGAGGCTCCTGAACCATAAGAGGTCTGAAGGGACTTTGCACGGCTTTCCCGATGAGGTTCAAGGTATGGACTTGGTGAGGGAGGTGGAAGCGGAGGTGGTTATCGATGTCACGCCATCCAACTTCAGGACCGGAGAACCAGGGATCTCACATCTCAGGGCAGCACTGCAGACCGGTAAACACGTTATAACAGCAAACAAGGGCCCTCTAGCCCTAGAAATGCCCGCACTAGTGGAGATGTTTCAACACAAGGGCCTCAGACTTCTCTTCAGCGGGACGGTTGGAGGAGGTACGCCTTTCCTCAGATTCGTTGGAAAGTGCCTGTCAGGTGAGAAGATAGTATCGATAAGGGGGGTGATCAACGGAACTACTAATTACATACTCAACCGGATGGAGGACGGAATATCGTTCCGAGAGGCGCTGAGAGAGGCTCAAGAGAAGGGATACGCCGAGGCAGATCCGAGTAACGATGTGGATGGGTGGGATTCCGCTGCCAAACTAGTTATACTCTCGAACTGGGCCATGGATCTAGGCGTGACATTGAAGGATGTGTCCGTGCGTGGCATCAGGGATGTGGAGATAACTGAGGATATGCTCTCCAGAGGAAAGACCGTTAGGTTGATAGCTACGGCCGATGAATCTGGCCTCAGGGTCCAACCGGAGGAGATCGATAGGAGGGATCCGCTGGTGGTTCCAGGCGCCCTAAATGCCGTCTCTTTCATTGCAGAGATATCTGGGAGGCACACCTTGATAGGCAAGGGAGCGGGCGGGAGGGAAACCGCCGCCGCCCTGATGAGGGATCTGGTGGAACTGAAGATGTACTTGGGAGGTGTCGAGCCTTGCTCATAATGAAGTTCGGAGGGTCCATACTTGAGGGGGCTGGGGATCTCCGATCCATAGCGGATTATCTGAAGGGTTTGCTGGAGGAGGAGAGGATAGTAGCTGTAATCTCCGCCCTTAAGGGGGTCACTGACCATCTACTCAAGATCGGTGAGCTAGCTGCGTTAGGAGACGAACTTGCAGTCACGAAAGAGCTACAATCCTTGAGTGAGAAGCACCTGAGTATATGTGAAGACTTAGGACTGACTTGCCAGGCTGTCAGGAAGGAGTTGGAGAAGCTTGAGAAGATAGTGATAGGGATAACTTATATTGGGGAGATCACACCCAGACTGAGAGATCTTATAGCTTCTATGGGAGAGAACTTGTCTGGAAGCATTCTGTCCGAGCTGCTCCAGAAGGAGGGCGTTAAATCTAGGTTCCTAACGGGAGGAGAGGCCGGTATAGTCACGGATGACTCTCATGGCGAGGCTAACCCGCTCCTCAAAGCCACTCGCGTTTACGTGAGGAGCAGGCTCCTCCCACTACTCGAAGACACACTGCCCGTTGTGGCTGGCTTCTCTGGTCTCTCCCAAGAGGGTAGAGTCACGACGTTGGGGCGGGGAGGGAGTGACCTGACTGCGGTCCTCCTCGGATCCTCTTTAGGGTCTAGGGAGGTTTGGTTATGGACCAATGTGGACGGTCTGCTTACCGCCGACCCGAGGATAGTTGAGGACGCCCGCCTGATCAAGCAAGTCTCTTACAGAGAGGCCATAGAGCTAGCGTACTTCGGTGCTAAGAGGATGCACCCCAGGTTCTTGGAGCCAGCTATGGCGACCTCCACCCCTGTGAGGATAAGGAACTTCCGTAACATGAAGTCCCCGGGCACTCTCATTTCCAGCAGGGAGGTGAGGAGCAAGGAAGTGGTTAAAGCCGTGGGTTTGAGGAGAGGAGTATCCATAATAACGGTCAGGGGCGTCGGGATGATCGGGCGTCCCGGAACGGCCGGTCGGTTGTTCTCACTCTTGGGGGATAATGGGATCAATGTGCTCATGATCTCCCAGAGCATCTCAGAGTCGGACATCTCGATAGTCTTGGAGGCAGAAGAGGCTGAGAGGGCGAGGGGTATAATGGAAGCTAGGCTCTTGGGGCCCATATTCAAAGAGGTCCTCTTGGATAGGGGGTGCTCCGTAGTGGCCGCTATAGGATCTGGGATGAGGGGCACTCCCGGTGTCGCCTCCCGTGTCTTCGGAGCAGTCTCCGCGAGAGGCATAAACGTGAAGATGATAGCTCAGGGATCCTCCGAGGTCAATATATCGTTCGTGGTCGATGAAACCGATGGAGAAGAGGCTGTGAGGGCATTACACGACGAATTCGAGCTGGGTAAGGAAGGAGAGGACCTCTGAGTCTCGCTCGAAAACTTATATTTGATGAGTCATCCCTTATGTTTGGCCCCGGTAGCTCAGTTGGCAGAGCGGCCGCCTTGTAAGCGGCAGGTCGGGGGTTCGAGACCCCCCCGGGGCTCTATCACAGCTCTACCATGCCCTCGATCTCTACTCTCTTGACGACCTCACGGACCCCGGCTACGATAGAGTACTCCCTATTCAGACCCTCTATTTGGTGTTTGTTCACCAAAACGGTTCCTCCTGCCTCCTTAACCATCAGAAGGCCAGCGGCCAGATCCACTATTCTTAAATCCCCTCTGAGATCGATGAGTGCGTCTATCCTACCCTCTGCCACCAGAGCTAAGCCCAAGGCAACAGACCCCAAATCCCTCCTTGCTATATGCTTGAATCCCAATCTCTCCTTGGTTACCGAGTCGTTCCTCTGACAAGGTGCGTAGATAACTGGTGTACCCCTGAAGTCTCTTGTCCTCACCTCGTTCCCGTTCTTGAAGGCACCTCCTCCCTTGATGGCGTGATAGAGGTCTCCCCTGAACAGGTCCAGTATAACCGCCATCTCGAGGTCCTTCAGAGAGTAGGAGGAGGAATAGGCCACGGAGACACAGGCGAAAGGAATTCCCCTGTCGGCATTGGAACTACCGTCCACGGGATCGATGAGGATGATTCCTCTCTCTTGTCCCTCGATAAGTCCGCTCTCCTCGCTGAGTATGCTCGGATATCTTTCCCTCTCCTCTAACCATGCAGAGAGAGCCTCCTGCGCGGCCTCGTCCACTGCTCTAGCGGTGTCCCCTCCAGCGCTAACGTAGGAATATTCCCTGTCAGCTCCTATGAAGGGAAGAGCCTTCTCCTTTATTTTCAGGGTGAGGTCAACTAGCTCACTTAGGTCTATCCCCGAACCCCCCGAAAAAGGTGTTAGGAGGAGATACCCTTCACCCGACTGTCGAACCTGAGCCAGTTCTCGTAGGCGGAGGGTTCTCTCTCCTTGAGATAGTTAAGCACGAATTCCCTGATCTCTGAGCTATCCACTACATCTTTACCCTTGAATTTCTCCTGCACCGCCTTGGCAACCTCATCAGCCAACTCAACGGAAGCTCCGGCCTTAATTGCGGCCGCAACTATCTTTACGGGAAGGAACTCCTCCTCGGTCCCGGTGCTTCTCTTCCTCACCTTCATGCCATCACCTGGGGAGCTGCCGACCTGAATACGAAAAACTTTCACTCCCCAGGGGTACGGTTAAAAGGGGGTGCGGGAAGGCCGAGGTGATCACCATGAACATAGCCGTGAGGGTAATGAGGGTTCAGGCCGAGAGATACGTGGAGCCAGAGGATCCGCTGCCGCCTAACCTACAGATTTCCGTTAACATGAACCTAGGGAAGATGGAGGGTTCTAAGGAGAGAGCCAAAGGTAAGTTCCTCATAGATGTGAGTTACCAACCTTCCGTGGCCAGAATAACTGTGGAGGGCAGGGTCATCATAACCGGCAAGAAAGACGAGATAGAGAGGATGCTGAGGGATATAGGAAACGGTAAGATGCCTCAGCCTGTGGTCCAAGCCGTATACGCGGCGGGCTTCGCGGAGGCGGTTATGCTATGTAGATCGGTGGGTGTGCCTCCACCCTTGCCGCCGTTACCCCAGCCGCAGCCCGAGGTCAAAGGTAAGGCAGAGGGAATGGAATACTCACTGTGAGGGATCCCCATGTGGGTGGACTTTCATGTGCACACCAGGCGATCCCGGGACTCGATGGCCTCTCCCGGGGATGTGGTGAAATTAGCTGTGAGGAGGGGGCTGAGCGCCATAGCAATAACCGATCACAATGAGGTGATAGGGGTCCAAGAGGTACTAGAAGAGGTCAGGAGGCTGAGTGCGGATCTGACTGTCATCCCGGGGGAGGAGGTGAAGACGGCACAGGGAGATGTCATAGGGCTCTTCATAAACGAGAGAATACCCAAAGGCATGGACGCCTCAGAAACCGTGGATAGAATAAAGGAGCAGGGAGGCCTAGTGGTGGTGCCTCACCCTTTTGACAGGAAGATGAGAGGGGCCTTGGGAAATGCGGTCTTGGATATCTTAGAAAAGATCGACTACATAGAGGTGATGAACGGAAGAACCCCCTCTTGGAATAACAGGAAGGCCGAGGAGTTCGCTAAACGGTATGGCATACCGGGTATAGGGGGAAGTGACGCTCACTGGCCTAGAGAGATAGGAAAGGTCAGGACACTAGTTTCCAAGTTGGATGAAGGAAAAATAGAGCCAATAAAAGTGGAGGGGAACGGGTGGCCCCCCATGATCTTTGGTGTCCTGTACTCCTCCATCGCCAAGGTATCTAAGGTGTTCTAGCCCCCTCCTACCTCAGGCATTATGGTGATCTCGTCTTCAGGCCCCACCTCCGCATCCAGCCCGCCCTTTGACTCTGCGGATACCCCATTGATCAGGACTATCATCTTCAACCTCTTGCCATCAGTCACGAGCTCCCTTACTTCCTCCGGAAGGACTTCGAGCACCTTCCTCAGCGTGGTCCTGCCTAGGTCCAGCTCTACCTCCTTGCCTAAAAGCTCCCTCGGCCTTCCCAGTAGCTTGAGCCTCATGAGGGCCCTCCTTACTCTGAGAGGCTCACCACTTTCTCCAGCTGAGGTATGACACTCTCCAATCCTAGGGATCTGAGCGTGCTCTTCCTCGGGATGCCGTTATTATCCCATCCCCTGAGCTCATAGTACCATGAGAGCATCTTGTCGTAAGAGTTCCTGTCGAGTTTGGCGCCGGCAAGCGGTCCTTTGGTCAGAGGCTCATCGAACCACTTCGCCGGTGGATAGTCCATGGTCCTACTCCAACCACCCTTCTCCCTTATCCAGAAAGCTCTTATCAGCGAGTATATCCTATTGGAGATCCTGTAGATATCGTCCCAAGTGTACTCCAGTCCAGTAGCGGCCTTCAGAAACTTGGTGTACCATTCAAGATCGAAGCCGAGCTCGATCCACGGTAATCTGCAGGTCACAGCGCTCTCAAAGAACCCTCCTCTCACGTTCTGCATCCAAATAAGCTTCTCCACTCTATCTCTGCTCGCTACACCTCTGCCTTCCCTGACTTCTATGGAGATGAACCACGCGTCTTTGTGGTGAGCTCCTATGGGGCTCGTTCCATAGGCTAGGGCCATCCCTATGTATGCGTGGCAGTCGTATGCACTAGTCTCCAGCCCCTTAACGTGCATCGCGAACTTCTCGGCACCGTTTCCTAGCTTTGAGGCAGCGTAAGCCACTCCCTCAGCCAGCACAGCCCCGAATCCCTCCTTATTCACGATCTTCTTGGCCAGTTCCAGCATGGCAGGGGCGTTGCCCCACTCTAGGTCTACGCCAACCTCCTCTTTGCTCAGCATACCCCTCTGAACCGCCTCGGTCGCGA
Organism: Thermoproteota archaeon; assembly: GCA_027491395.1. Lineage (GTDB taxonomy): Archaea > Korarchaeota > Korarchaeia > Korarchaeales > Korarchaeaceae > Korarchaeum. The sequence goes on from JAOZFI010000041.1 coordinate 57,322, forward strand.
ATGCCAAGGCCGAGCCCATGCTTATGGCGTCTAGACCGGTCTCGTCAGAGAAGAGATTCAGAGTCATTACCCAGCTCATGTTGTCGATTCCTAAGTTAGAACCGTTCATTGCTATGTTCTCGTAGTCAACCTCAGTCCTCCTTCCCTGATACGGGCCTTCCTTTATCTCAGTTATGTTACCGCAGGGCATGTTGCAGTTGGGGCAGCCCTTCTGGGAGACCTTGTATATCTTCTCCATGGCATTACCTCCTATCTTGTCAAACCCATCGAACACCCCCTCACTGAAGTTGTAGGTGGGGAGCGCGCTGTTCTCGTTGGCCCATTCCACGGTGAACATGGTTCCCTGCCGCACCCAGAAATCGTAGTTGTCCTTGGACTTCACATCCTTGTAGGCCTCAGCTCCCAGCTCGAGGACCTCCTTCGGATTATCCATCGGTATCTCCTTGGTTCCTCTCACTACCAAGGCCTTTAGATTCTTTGAACCCATGACTGCACCCATTCCGGGCCTTCCACCAGCCCTTCCCTTCTCCGAGGTGACCACAGATATCTTTACTAGGTTCTCCCCGGCGGGCCCTATCACTAGAATCCCCGCATTCTTACCGTACTGGGACTCCAACTCGTCTTGGGCCTTGTAGGTGTCCAGCCCCCACAGGTCCTTGGCCGACTTTATCTCCACCTTGTCATCCTCAATTACTATCATGGACGGCTCCTCAGCCTTTCCGGAGACGATAACCGCATCATAACCAGCCTTCTTCAGCTGAACCGAGGCCCTAGTGCCTATATTACCATCCCCGTATCCTCCTGTTAGGGGGGACTTGGCAGCTATGACCATCTTCCCGCTGCTCGGGAGCGTCAGTCCAGTGAGGGGTCCGGTAGCAAATATGAGCAGGTTTTCTGGGGAGAGGGAATCCACGCCGGGTGGAAGCTCCTCCCAGAGTGTCTTTATGGCGAGGCCCCTTCCACCGAGGAAATCTACGGCAACTTTAGGGTCTAGATCCTGTACCACAGCCTTTCTCCGGGTGAGGTCCACCCTGAGTATCTTACCAGTCCAACCACCCTTCATTCGACCACCGGGATTCACGACAGCTGAAAATTAAAAGGCTTTAATGTATGTGAATCCTGTGTGGCTCCACACAGGTTTGGCGAGGGATTCCAGTACTGTAAGAGCTTCAGTAGGGACTCTAGTGAGACTCGGGCTCCTTCACATGAAGATGGCTGCGGCTCCCAAGACGGCTTATCTACTTATCCCAGGTGGATGTTTGGGCAAGTGCGCCTTCTGCCCTCAATGGATCGAGGAGGCCAGATTAGCTAGGCTGAGATGGCCGCTAGTTGACGTGGATAGCGTGGTCAAGGGCCAAGGACTCTTCGAGAGGGTATGCATCCAATCAACGCTTAGAAGGGGATTTTCATCTGAGGTAGAGAGCTTGGCATCGCTGTTTAAAGGTCCTGTTTCAATCTCCATAAATCCTGCGCACCGAGATGTACTGCAGCGCCTGAGGAGGTACGCTGAGAGGATAGGAATTGGGCTCGATGCCATGTCCCCTAGGGTATTCCGTAGAGTGAATAAGCCTGGATCTTGGAACTCATACATCAAGTTCGTTGAAAATGCCATCGACGTATTCGGCAGGGGAAAGGTACATGTTCACCTGATAGCCGGGATGGGAGAGTCTCTCGATGAAGCTATACACATAATGTCCTCTCTATATGAGATGGGGGCCGAGGTAGCCCTCTTTTCATTTACCCCCGTGCCCGGAACACCCATGGAATCCCGCCCTAAGCCAGATATCAAGTATTACAGGCAGCTTCAAGTGATACGACACTTCCTGAGCGAGGGGATCCCAGTCGAGGAGATCAAGTCCTACGATCCCGACGAATATAGGGATGCTTTCCTAACTAGCGGATGTCCCTCCTGCAACAGGCCCTTTTACAACGAGAGCCCTAAAGGCCCGATATACAACTTCCCCAGCACGGACCTGCTGAAGAAGGACTGGGAGAAGGTCAGGGGAGAGGTGATGACTGCCGTTGAAGACCTTAGGGTTCATTCCTACTGGAAAGTTCGCTGAGGTAAGCATAACTGGACACTATTGTCCCCTGAATTGCCCAATGTGCCGTGGAAAATGGCTCAGAGGGATGATAACAGCTACTTCCCCAGCCGAATTAGTCCAGCTGGGTCGCAGCCTGAGAAAGAAGGGAATCGAGGGTATCTTGATAAGCGGTGGTTTGGGGATTGACGGAAAACTGCCGCTAAGACCATTCGCATCGGCTATCCGAGAACTTAAGGGGATGGGATTCTTCATCAGCGTTCACACCGGAGTGGTTGGTGAGGAGGAGGCCAAGCTGCTCTCCACGGCTCGGGTGGACTTGGCCGACTACGAGTTGATCTTGGACGAAGAGGCCATAAGAACGGCAAAGTCGCTCAAACTCACACCTGAAGACTTCGTGAGGGGCATGGAGCTTCTAGTTGAATCGTCTATAGAGGTGGTTCCCCACATCACCGTGGGACTGCCTGGCTCCCGAGAGAAATGGTTCGAGGATGCAGCTAACATAATCAGGGAGCTTGGAATAAGGAGATCCGTTGTATTAGTTTTCATACCAACCCCAGACACCCCCTTCGAGGACCAAGAACCCCCTTCGCTGGACAAGGTGGTCGAGGTAACCCGTGTGCTCAGCAGATCCTCGAAGGTCAGTCTCGGATGCATGAGACCCCCTTGGATGAAGAAGAGGTTGGACAGTGCTTTGAAGGGCTTGGTGGATAGGATAGCAAACCCCCATCCCAGCATAAGGCTTGATATAGTTCATGCGTGCTGTTCGATCCCAGAAGAGCTGATAGGGAGATTCCTATAGCTTTCAACGAGTTAGGAAGCTTACTACTCCCCTCAGCAACGGGTTCTTGATGCATTGGGCGAGGTCCCTAGTGGGGTAGAGTGAGAGGGATTTCTTCACCTCTGCGTCAAGCTTTATCGCCACTTCCTCGATGGATTCCTTCATCTTGTCCAGCGGAAGCCCCATTTCGACGTATTTCAAGACCTCTCTGTCCAACTGGACCCTCCTCTTTGCCAATTCATACGTCCTCTCATCTATGAGTCCCACCTCGAGCTTAGCTCTGTTCAATTCCTCATACGCGGTCAAGGATGAAGATACTACATCCTGTCGATCCATCCAAGCGGTCCGGTAATTCAGCGAGTACTTCCAGTGATAGGAGGTTAAGGCCCTACGGTAACTCTCCAGGTCCCTGAATAGGATCTCATATCCGTGCACCTCGGGGTTGACGAAGGCCCTGCTGCCTGGGTCCACGAAGGGTGCTAGAGGTGAGACGAATGCGTTCACCCTGTTCGAGATTTCCCTCAATTTGAGGAAGTAGGAGGCCACTAGGTGGGCCTGATCCGGGGTTTGCCTCGGAAGACCCATCATGAAGTACAGATCTAACCTCTCGAATCCCAGCTCCTCCACATACCTAACCATCTTTTCCAGCCGCTCATTGCCGTAAGGTCTTCCAAACGCCCTTCTAACTTCTTCCAGAGGACTCTCAGGAGATATCTGAAGGTAAACCTTGTGGGAAGTCCTCCTCAACTGCTCTAACACTCTCTTCGGTGGGGGAGAGAAGAACTCGAATATCAGCTCGTTTTCCAAGTCTAACTCCTTAAGGAGCTTAGATACCTCCTCGACCCTATCTCCATACCTGAGATCCCCGACAAAGAATATTGGCATTGAGGAAAGGTTTGCTATCCCTTCTACCTCGTCGGCTATCGCCCTAGGAGACTTCAGCGCCAGCCCGTCCCTCCGAAAGAACCTAGAGTAGGTGAACTTTGAACCACCGCACGTCACGCAGTTGAATGAGCAGCCCTTGACAGTGATGATCCCCGCGATGGGCGCCTCTATGAAGGAGCAGAAGGGGACCCCCAGCGAGAGATCCCTACACCTCATCAAATTCTTCACTAAGATCCCGTGATCTATGATGAACTCGTCCAAGTTATCAGGGATCCAGCTGAGCTCATTTTCCCTGATCCTCCCGTTATCTCTCCATACTACGTTAGGTGTCCTTGTAGGGCCCTCCTCCAAGAACTTGAGGAAAGGTACTTCAGTGCTGTCACCGAGCAGAACGGCATCCACGGAGTTATAGCTGGTCATGATCTCTCTTCTGAAGAATGTGGAGGATAGACCCCCCAACACGACCTTGCTGTCCGGATGGTATTCCTTCAAGATCCTCGCTATCTCCAGGGCTCCATGCGCGTGGACAAGCCAGTGGAGATCTATCCCAAAGACATCAGCCTCCAAGTCCTTCAAGAATTTCTCCACATCGAACTCCCTGTCCCTCAGCATCTTGGAGGCCAGATTGAATATCCCAACCTTGTATCCCTTTCTGCTCAGGTAAGTGGCTAATGTGAGGAAACCATAGGGCATCATGTCGAAGACGAAAAGGGAAGGTACCACCTCGCTTATGACCGTCGCGTAGAGGTAGCGATCTCTGAAGTCATAGACGCTAGGTGCATGAATTAGCGCCACGTCCACTTTCAAGCTCGCAGCACCCGAGACCAGACTAAATGCTTTTTTACTTAATGATTCCATACCCCCTGATCTCCTATGGAAGATCTCTCCGCTGGTTTCAGGCTGCTGAGAAACGCTCTCCTCCTATCTCTAATAGCCTCCATAATACCTTTGATCTCCTTGGGAGCTATGGGAGCCGCGGATCTGGGTTCTCTCGGATTAGAACAACTCATGGTTACTCTGTCTACTGTGACGGCGGCAGGAGCCGTAGCAGGCATCCTAAGCTTAATCTCGCTATTCTTCATGTACAAGGGATGGACGGAGATGTGCTATGGGCTTGATGAGCTGTTCTGTACAGTAAGTCGGATAATAAAGTACGGTACCATAGCCTCTCTTGCTCTCCTCCTAATCTCCGTCGGAATGATGTACTCTTCCATCCAGAATACGATGAAAAATCCCGCTGGAGCCTTCTCCACAATTTTAGCAGCCTCCCCCTTACTCATACTATCCGGTCTAGCTGGTCTTGCGGTCTTCCTATCGATTGTCTACGCCTTCTACAAATTGGGCGCGATCTTGGAAATCAATAATCTCAAGGTAGGAGCTGCGCTTCTCCTGATAGGGCCTCTCACTTCAATCTCGAATGTAATCGCCCTATCACTAGGTTTAACTGTGCTGGGACTTATCCTCCTGACTATCACCACAAATAAGCTGATCAATACCGAGATAGAGGTGGTGGAGGAGGGAGAGATAGATGAAGAGTACGATGAAATGGTGGAGCGCGGGGAACCGAGACCTCCGATAAAGGCGAGAAGGTCGAGGCGGAAGCCGGTCTACGAGGAAATGGAAGAACCTCGCAGGTACGAACCTATGGAGGAGTGGATGGAAGCTCCCGCCCCGCCTCCTAAGCGTAAGGAGGTTGGTGCGCAACTGGTGGGACCCAACGGTTTCGTCGCTAAGCTGGGTCCGGGAATAAGGACCTTCGGAAGGAGGGATTTCGCTGGCTTTGTCCCAGATGAGGATCTTGATTACATCTCTAGGAGGCATTTCGAGATAAGGGTGACTTCACAGGGGTACTTCATAAGGGATCTTGGCAGTCTGAACGGCACTTGGGTTAACGGCAGGAAACTTGCTAGAGGAGAATCCGTCAGACTAACCAACGGTTCAGTAATAGATGTGGCCGAAGTTGTCCGGTTGAGATTCGTCTCGAGCGAGCCTGAAGACCTAGGTGTCCCATCCCTATGAAGATCCAAGGATCCCTTGGCTCCTATCACGTGATAAAGAGGCTGGGAGGGGGAGGATTCGCCGACATCCTCCTAGCTAGAGCTGACGAGGAACTGGTCGTCATAAAACTACCTAAAGAAGATGAGATGTCTAGGATGCTCCTAAGGGAGGAGGCCTCCATCCTGAGGGAGGTATCCACTCCTTCTCCCCACGAGCACATAGTCGCATTCATCGAGTGGATTGACAGGGTGCCTGCTCTGGTGGAGGAATACATCCCTGGACCCACTATAGGGGAGGCTTACAGGAGCAGGAGGGCTACACAGAACGATGCGATAAGGGTATCGTTGGGCGTTCTCTCAGCGCTGGAAAGGATACACTCACTGGGCGTGGTTCATGGGGATGTGAAACCCGATAACATAATCCTTCCACGCTCCCTGCACCCTGTTCTCATAGATCTTGGTGTAGCTAGGGCCGTGGGCAAGAGATCCGTTGCGGGAACCCCGGGATGGAGCGCTCCTGAATTTCTGAGGGGAGAGGTCTCACCAGAAGCTGATATCTACTCGGTTGGGGTTCTGATCCTCTTTCTAGTGTATGGAACTGATCCTAGAGAGCCTCTGGGACCGGAGGATCTCCCGAAGAATTTATCAGACCATCTCAGGTATGTGCTAGCCAGGGCACTGGATCCCGATCCCAAGAGGAGGTTCAGCAGCGCGAGGGATATGTCGCTCGCCCTGATGGGGATGAGGCTCCCCTCAGAGTCCGGGCCCAGAATAGTCGTTCAGGGGAAGACCATACCTCTGAAGGACAGGATAACGATAGGAAGGGTGAAGAGGCAGGGAGGCACGGGGAGAGCGGATGTTAACCTACAGGAGATTGGATCAAGGAGATCTCTGCCTCTTGGACCACCTAATGGATGGATAGAGATAGTGAGGGTAGGGGGTGAGTACTGGATAAGCGATAGAGGGGCCCCGGGCGGGGTATGGGTCTACGAGGGTAATGGGTGGATCAAAGTGCTGGATTACCCATTGAAACACGGTCAGCTGATATCCTTCGGCCTCAGGAGGAGAGGGAGGGACGTACTCCCCTACATCCCGGCCAGAGTTTACTTAAGGTAATCTTTTTACCCGAGTCTAAGTAGATCGCATCGATCGATCATGAGCAACATCAAGGCGCATTTTACTCCTCCTAGAGCCGCTGGCATCCCACAACCACCTGAGAATGTTAAGAGGATAAGGAGAAGGATAGCAGTCATGAGCGGGAAGGGAGGCGTTGGTAAAACTACTGTGTCCGTTAATATAGCTGCAGAGCTGGCTAGGAGGGGATATTCAGTTGGCATACTGGATACAGATCTCACCGGACCTAATGTCCCCAAGGCACTAGGTCTCATAGATGTTCCCATATACGCTACAAATGAGGGGATCATTCCCGCAGAGGGACCTCTCAAGATGAAGGTCATGTCCTTGGGGTTGATGGTCAGGGACGGAGATCCCGTAATATGGAGGGGGCCTCTTAAAGCCAAGGCGATTCAAGAGTTCGTGGAAAACGTTAACTGGGGGGATCTCGATTATCTGGTTGTTGATCTCCCACCTGGCACGGGAGACGAGCCGCTCAGTGTTATGCAGCTCATTCCCCTCCACGGAGTTGTCTTGGTGACCACACCCCAGGAAGTCGCCCTAATGGATGTAAGGAGGGCCCTCCACATGGTAAGAAAGATGGAATACAAGCCCTTGGGAATAGTGGAGAACATGAGCTACTTCATATGCCCTGGCGGCGAGAAGGTTAGGATCTTTGGTGAGGGGGGTGGAAGGAAGCTCGCCGAGGAGGAAGGGGTACCCTTCTTAGGGGAGATACCCATTGACCCCAAGGTAGTGGAGTTCATGGACAGGGGGATGCCCATAGTGCTGGCCGATCCTGAGAATATAGTGTCCAAGGCATTCGAGGAGATAGTCGATAGGATAGAAGAACAGCTGACCGAAGCTCAATGATCCCTATGCATCGGGAAAGTTCCCCTATCAGGTTTTTCTGACCTTTTATTTCCTGCGCCAACCATGTATATGATTAAAAGAAAACGGGCCGAGCGCATTAGTGGTGATGCTGCTTGGCATCGGAGGTTCCTCCTGTATACATCGGTCTTAAGGGCATCTATGTCGCTAAGACGGCTCTCAGCTATATAGATGGGGAAAGGGGGAGGCTCATCTATAGGGGTTACTCCATTGAGGATCTAGCTGAACACTCTTCGTTCGAGGAGGTCACTTACCTGCTATGGTTCGGTAAACTACCTAACAGGAAGGAGCTGGAGGAGTTCAAGGAAAGCCTGTCTAAGGAGAGGGAAATACCGGAGGAGGTCGTAGAGATCCTGAAGAAGCTTCCAAAGAACTCCCATCCCATGGATGTCCTGAAGACCGGAGTAGCTGCCCTTGGTCCCTTCGATCCTGACCTGCCCAGCATATGGGGGCAGCACATTCACGAGAAGAGAGCGGAGAACCTGAGGATAGCTATCAGGATACTTTCAAAAATGCCTACCATAATGGCCTACTTCCACAGGATGAGAGAGGGTAAAGAAATAGTGCGTCCGAGGGCAGACCTCAGCCATGCTGCGAACTTCCTTTACATGATGTGGGGCAGGGAGCCCAAGGAGATAGAGGCAAAGCTAATGGATGTGGCCCTCATACTGCACGCCGACCACGGATTCAATGCATCGACCTTCGCATGCTTGGTTACGGCATCCACCCTCTCTGACCTCTATTCCTCAGTGGTGACAGGTATATCGACCCTGAAGGGCCCGCTTCATGGAGGTGCTAACGAGCAGGCATTGAAGATGCTGATGGAGATAGGATCCCCGGAGAGAGCCAGAGAGTACATTAAGGCCAAGCTTGAGAGGAAGGAGAGGATAATGGGATTCGGGCACAGGGTATACAAGGCTTACGATCCAAGGGCTAGAATACTCAAGAAGTACGCGGAGATGCTCGCGAAGGAAACAGGCCAAGAGAACCTGTTCAATACCGCCCTAGAAGTGGAGAAGGTGATGATCGAGCTCCTCGGGAAGAAAGGCATATTCCCGAATGTGGACTTCTACTCCGGTCAAGTATATCACATGTTAGGGATCCCCACTGATATCTTCACTCCCATATTCGCTATCTCTAGGACTTCCGGGTGGATAGGACATGTATTCGAGTACTGGGAGGAGAATGTACTTATAAGGCCAAGAGCTCTGTATGTGGGTCCGATGGAGGCCAAGTACATACCACTCGATGAGAGGCTATAGGGTCGAGAGCGAAATCCCTCCTCCTTTTTGTTAAAATAATTTCTATCTTTATGTGAATTCATTCATCCTATGATGATAAGATCCTATTAATATAGCATTATTACAAATGAAACGGTTTCACTAGTAAATCAGAAGTTCATCCGCATCAACCTTTATTTAGGGCTACCAGAGCAATCACCTGATGAGAGCAACGAAAATAACACTTATCTCAGCCCTGCTATTGCTTACGCTAATGACGGTGGCCGTTTCGGCTGATACAGGATGTCCCGCCGTGGACTCCTCAACCGACGTGGCACCTAGAGTTGTGGAGATAACGGTGTACAGGATTACCGGAAAGACGGTGGAGCTAATAGGAGTAGTAGAGGACCCGGACAGTGGCTTGAGGGAGTGGATCTGGGATTTCGGTGACGGGACGATCGTGAAGAAGACCGGTGGATGGTCCAAGATCGGTGAATCTACCTACAAGATGATGGTGAAGCACACCTACCGCGATTACAGAAGCTACACAGTTAAGCTCCAAGTGACTGACGACTGGCTCAAGGAATCCAACGTCAAGACGAAGCTGGTCACCATTAAGAAGTCCAACTACAATCCCGTGGTAAAGCTCAAGAGAGTCTCACCCAATCCAGCCCAGCCCGGTGAAAAGATAGTATTCGAGGTGGAGGGGATAGATCCGGACGGGCATGTGGTTGAGTACTATTGGGACTTCGGTGACGGGAAGAAGGCTAAAGGGGCTAATCTCACTGTGGTGACTCACTCATACTCTAAGGAGGGTACGTACGTAGTCAAGGTGAAGGCAAAGGATGATAAGGGCGCTTACTCCGATCCAGTTACTGAGGAGCTCTACATACGCTCTCAGACCAAACCGAAACCAAAGAACAAACCACCAGTCATAACCGCCGTCAAATTCACCCCAGTGGAACCTTCTATGGGAGTTCCCGTGACCTTCAGGGCCACCGCCTCCGATCCGGAGGGAGATAGACTTACATTTCAGTGGAACTTCGGCGACGGTACTATAAAGAACGGGGGTCCGCAGATGACTCATATATACAAGAAGGAAGGGGCCTACACGGTTAAGGTGAAGGCGATAGATTCTAAGGGTGTCTCTTCCCCGTATTACACGGTCAGCGTGGCTGTAAAGGGTAACAAGCCGCCTCAGGCATCCATAGTCGAGGTGAGAACTAGGGACAACATTACCTTCCTGTTCCAAGGCATGGGTGTTGACCCTGATGGTCAGGTAGTCGCCTACGAATGGGACTTCGGTGACGGGAAGAAGCTCAGAGGGGAGCTGGAGGGGAACTCCATCCCTCATAAGTTCATCAACCACACCTACACCTCTAGCGGCAACTACACCGTGAAGTTCAGGGTCAAGGATGATAAGGGCGCTTGGTCCCCTTGGATCTCCAAGAGAATTATGGCCTTCATCCCAGAGAAGGTCAGCTCGGCCTCGTGGGCTGGCTCCGACTTCGGTAACTTGGAGATCGCTGCCGGTCTGGGTACCCTAATAGTTGTAGGGGCCGGTTATCTAGCCTATAGGGACTCCAAGAGCAACGCCTTCGTCGAGAAATCTAGGGAGAGGGCTAGGAGATCCCGCAGATTGGCGGTGAAAAAGTCCACCAGAAAAAGACCGAGGAACGGATCTAACGACGCGAGAAGGAGAAGGAGGCCTTGGCCAGCCTCCTAATATTCCACGCGTTATCATATTTTTCCTTTAGATCTCCTCATCCTGTACTCCTTCACCAAAGATACGACTTCCCTGAATCTCGGGTGATTTGAGCTGCCTAAAAGCTCGTAAACTGCCGACTCCGAGGTCGTTAAGTAAACGCCTTCCTGTAGCAGCCTCGCGAGCGTTACCTCCTTATCCTCAGGAAATGTCGAGCCAGTGGCATCGCTGACTAAATGTACCTCCAGACCGTGGGCGGCAGCGCTCAGTGCGGTCTGAAGTACGCAAATGTGAGTTTCTATCCCAGTAAGTAGGACCTTTTTCCTCCCTAAGCTGAGCAGCCTTTCTTTAATCATCTCATCCCCGAACGCATCGAAGGAGGTCTTCTCGATCTTCTCGCCTAGCAGCTCATCCACCCCTTGGACGGTCTTGCCGAGTTTCTCGGGGGCCTGTTCAGTCCCCACCACGGGCATGCCTAAAAGCTTGGATACCTTGGCCAGTAAGGTTATGGCACCCACTATGGACGCAAATTCCCTGATTACCTTGGAGAAAGGCTCTTGCACATCTATAACAAGTAAAAAGGTGTTCTCAGGATCTAGTCTCCCGGGTAAATGGCTTCTAGGCATAAGAAGTTGGGAACCCCTTCTTCTATTAAGGTATGGCATTCACTCATCGGGAGGAAACCGCCTCCTCTGAGGAGAGAGAGGAGTTCTTCTCTACTTAGAAAGCTTGCGTAGGAATAAATGGAACCAGATCTTCCTCTCTCAGAGTATCGTCTCCCTAGAGGTGAGTTCGAAGGAATTATACATACGTAAAGGCAGCCTCTCTTCTTAAGGACCCTAGCGATCTCTTTAATGGCCGCATCCCTATCCTCTAGGAAACAGAGGGTGACCACTAGAATGATGCATGAAAAAGACGAGTCCCTGAAGGGGAGCGATTCCGCCTTACCTTGAACGACCTCTAAGCCCCTCCTACTTGCCAGCAACAGAGGAGAGTAAGCAGCATCCAACCCTACCTCCACTCGAAGAGGCCCCGCGAATCTCCCAGTCCCGACACCTATCTCTAAGCACGGGCCGTCCTTTCTTAGCAAGCTCTCCAGACAGGAGAGTTCAGTCAAGTAGATATCCCTATTCTCCTCGTACCACTTGTCGTATCGCTCAACTATCTTCTCGAAGGCCTTCCAGCTCATGGGGTACCAAGCACCTCAGTATGACTCTAACTTCCCTCCTCTCTGAGAGCCTATATAATCTGACCCTACCTAGCCTGACTTCCTCCAGTATCTCCGCCGACTTCAAGGCTTCTAAGTTCCTCTCGGCTGAGCTATAAGATATATTAAGGGTCCTGGCTATCTTGCTTATGTTCATCCCTCCTTTTGCTGAGGACAGGAGCCTGAGGATCCTCACCCTGATCCTATTCGAGAAGGCCTCGACCAAGAGATCGTCCCAGTTCAAGCGATCACCTTACGGGATTATCTCCGTAGTGTTATCGTAGGGAGGATAATATATCTCCTCTCGCTTCACCACGCCTTCCTCTATGAGAGATCTTATTTCACCTACTCTTGACAAGACCTCGTCTATAGTCGCTTTAGTAACGGAGCACACGTCTCTGAAACCCTTCTCACCCCAATGTCTCTCCATGTAGGTGTAGAGGCATCTCCCTCCACAGTACTTGAAGTAGCTACAGCTCGTACAGGGCTCTCCTATGATAACCTTCCTCAGAATACCGCTCCTCACATCTCCCACAACTGCCCACTCGGAGTCAACAGCGATGGGACAAGCCACTATCCTCCCGTCTGGGAGTAGGGTGAAAGTCTCAGAACCCGCGCCACAGGGAGGGCTCCTCCACTCACCGAAGAGGGCCACCTTGGCTATCCCTAGAAACGGGACTATTCCTGTGACCTCCCCCTGCCTCATCCTCTCAACCCACAGGGAGACCAGTCTCCTTATTCCAGGAAGGTATGAGTTATCAGCCCATTTCCTGAAATCCCACGGCTCGGTCCATATAACATTCAATTGCCAGTGGACATGGTCAAACAAACCAAGCTTGAGCAAATGAGTTACCTCCTCGAATATATCGCTGCGATCCCAGACAGTCATCCTAGCTATTAGGTCACCGCCATACCCAAGCTCCCTTAGGCGCTTGGCCGTTTTCAACACGGTATCGTAGTTCCCCTTGCCCCGGTAGTGGTCATTAACCTCCCTTCTTCCATCTATGGAGAGAAGTATGGCATCGAATCTCAACCAATAATCCTCCTGCAGATTATCGAAGAGTGTCCCATTGGTTTGGATTATGAAACGCCTCCTAGGCCCTAGGGCATCCATGACATTCTCGATAAGTTTGGGATTGATCAGGGGCTCTCCACCATAAAAAGCGACATCCGCATCCAAGCTCTTGACTAGGGCTATCAGATCTTTTAGCTCGTACTGCTCCTTCGGGGGAACCAGATGTGGAGGGAAGCTCCCTCCGCAGTAGGAGCACTTCAGATTACAGAGTCCGGTTGTGGTCACTATTAGGAGCGTCATAATCGAACGCTCCAAGTCCTCTCCACATAACTATAAGCTTTGCTTGTTTTTCTGAGGGAAATGGGCTGATTGAATGGTGAAATGGTGTACTGCTTACTCTTTAAAAATAATTTCATTTAATATTCATATACCCCTATTATAAATCTAATTTACCGGTTTATCACATCTTTATTTTGCTAAATTGACGAAATGAAACGAAAATCTTAAATATAAGCTCGGGATTAATAATCACGGAGGAGGAATGGGGGGGTGAGAGGATGATCCCGGGGAGGAGGATCGGGCCTTAGATCCCCTCTCGGGGTGATCCTACCCTTCCACTCCTCCTCTCTGCACCAGCATTTTTGGGTAATGTGGCCGATGGAAGATTTATCAATTTCTTATCCGGCCCTTAGTAGGTGATTTCATGCTGAAGGTCTCCAAATGTAACAAGCTCCCCATGGACAGGCAACCCATTGAGATTGTTGAGAGAAAGGGCAAGGGCCATCCAGATACGATCACAGACGGTATAATGGAGAGGGTAGCTTTGGAGCTGAATAAGGAGTATCTCAGGAAGTTCGGTGGTATCCTCCATTACAACGCGGATAAGTCGCTGTTGGCTGCAGGCGTTACCGAGCCACAGTTCGGTGGAGGCAAGGTAATTGAACCCATGCTGATTGTTTTCGGTGACAGAGCCACTGTCTCCTATGCGGGAGAGTCCATAGACTTAGAAAAGATCGTCGTGAACGCAGCTAAGAGCTGGATAAGGGAGAACCTACGGTTCGTCGATCCCGACGAGCATGTCCGCTATCAGATAGAGCTAAAACAGGGGAGTGCTGAGCTGACAGACATATTCAGGCGAGGCTCCGAGATAATGGGCGCCAACGATACATCAGCAGCTGTGGGCTATGCTCCACTCTCCAGAACTGAGAGGGTGGTTTTGGAGCTGGAGAAGTATCTGAACTCCCCAGAGTTCAAGAAGGAATTCGAGGAGACCGGTGAGGATATAAAGGTCATGGGAAGCCGGCACAACAATCACTTGGATCTGACCATAGCGCTCGCTTTCGTGGACAGGTTCGTTTCCAGCGAGCCAGAGTACTTCAGGAGTAAGCAAGAGGTCTTGGACAGGATTAACTCCTTCCTGAAGGAGAGGTTCGCGAATGACTTCGATAAAATCGATGTTCACATTAACACGCTAGATGTGGAGGGCAGGGGAGTACACGGTGTGTACCTGACCGTCTTAGGCACTTCTGCCGAGGGAGGCGATTCGGGCCAGGTCGGCAGGGGGAACGGGGTCAACGGAGTCATCCCCCTGATGAGACCTAGGAGCTCGGAGGCGGCTGCCGGGAAGAACCCCGTCAGTCATGTAGGTAAGATATACAATGCATACACACACGAAATAGCTAGAAAGATAGTTAAGGAAGTGGAAGAAGTTCAGGAAGTCTACGTCTGGCTGCTGAGCAGGATAGGAAAACCGATAAATGAGCCAGCGCTGGCCGCGGCGGAGGTGTACACCGAGGCGAACTTTGAGGACATAAAGGGGCAGATAGAGGAGATCATTGCGTCAGAACTCGATAACATAGGGGAGTTCGTCAACAGGCTCATAGACGGGATGGTCCCCGTCTATTGACCGCTCAGCGCCAAGTAGGTGAGGTATAGAGACCTCACTCTATCCTCCACTATTTCTCTGACCTTCTCCCTCAAGTACTTGGTGTATCTCCTCCAGTCGACCCCACTCCTCTCCTCAATCTTACTCACAGACCTCTTGATCTCAACCAAAGCATCTTTTAGAGAGCGCTTTATCCCCCACATTCTCTTCGCTACCTCTTCCAAGGAGACGGGCGAGATCCCTAGGAAGTCCTCCACCAATGGTCTCAATTCAACTACCTTTCCCTCGGATCTCAGTCCTTGGAGCACATAGACTAGGGTCTTCTGCCCCAGCATGGTTAGATCTCTAGTAAGGGAAGCGAAGTCCCAGCATATCAGTGCGAAACCCTCGTTAACGGCTTTCTCCAACCCAGATAGATCATAACTCTGCCCTTCAAAGAATTCCTTGGCTATCGTCTGGATACCCACATCCTCACCATCGAACACGGCTATAACCCCGAGGGTCACCGCGTCGGAGATGGGCATAACCACAGCATCCATCGTCAGGATCTTGTGGGCCCTAGACGGCTTCGGAACGAGAAACTCCCTTCCCTCTAGGATCACAGATATTCTCTGCTTCAACAGGAGATAGCCAAGCGCCCTCTCGGCGAACTTCATGGCCAGATCCCACCTCAACCCCGAGACCACTAGCTCGTAATGGGCCTGATCATCTATCAGCATCATCAACACTTCAGATAGATCGTCTGGCTGGAACCTTTCCACGTCCTTAAGCACCGCTGACCAATCTAACTGCTCGAGAAGACCAGCTGATTCAGGTTCGTGGAGAAGCAAAATTTTCTTATCCCCGATGTTCGTTACCTCGTAGGCTATTGCATCTATGGGTATCCCCTTCGAGACCCTCATGACCAGCATTAGAGTCGCTAGGCCTATTCTCAGCCAAGTCAGGTCCTCGCCGGGATCGAGCTCGATCGATAGTCCATAGGTGTAATCCCTATAAACACCCCCGGTGGGTCCTATGACCGGGAGGGACTTGCTCTCCCTTATGAACAGGGTCTTACCATCTAGGGGGACTGGCCTAACCTTGGAGGAGGTCACCTTCCAGTAGACCCTGTTAGGGACCTTCGTTTTCACTCCGAACCCGTCGGTGGGAGGATCCACAACGCACACCACCTCACTCCCGATCCTCCCTCTGTAATAATCGTCTATCATGTCCGCTCTCTCTCCCCACTCCGCCTTGGTCCTCTCGTACTCCTCTATCACGAAGGCGAGCGGATCGAAGGAGTAGATCGTAGAGTAGTTCAGGGGCTCCTCTATTATCCCTGTTATGACCCTCCCCCTCCTGAGGAAGTCAACCACCACAGAATCGTTGCTATAGTCTATGGATCCCGGCTGAAATCTCTCGACCAAGTCGCAGTGCCCTATGTCTTCCAAGTATCGGAGATTGCCGTCCTCCCTCAGCGCTCGCTTGAACCCGTAGGGCGGCCCGAACTCATAGAAGTTGAGGTTATCCCAGACCCTCTTCCCACGCTGGGTGAGGCCTGATGGGGAAATGAGCCCTAACTCCTTTAGGAGATTTATCTCCTCCTGATCCAGTTGATCCCGGAGCCGAGGATGGACGAACTTGTAGAGCCCCTCGAATAGTATGGAGTACTTGTTCTTCGGATTGACGAGGGCGACCTCCAGGGGGAGCTGAAGCCACTGCTCCACGGCCTCCACGCCTCTCAGAAGGAGCTCCTTGTCCCATCTGTACATGGGAAAGATCACCGTCTCCGTCCAACCCAACTCCTCTCTCCTGCCCTTCCTGCCCTCTCTCTGCTTGAATTCGCGGACACTCTCTGGCATGCCCAAGTGGACTACCCTCACCACCGTTCCGATGTCCAATCCTTGGGATAGCGTTCTGGGGCTTATCAGGACCTTGATCCCTCCCCTCCGAGCCGCTTCCTCTATCTCCTCCCTCTCCTCCTTAGAAACTAAGTGATGATGAGAGGCGACATCCTCCATTCCAAATTCCGTTTTGAGTCTCCTCTTCAGACTTTCCGCAGACCTTATGCCCCTAGTGAAGACTAGAGTGACCCCATCGTCCTCGGAGTAGTGGTATATCACCTCAGCCGGATCCATCTCGGGCTGGGGAACTTCAATGCCAACGGATCTTAAGAGTTCAACCACTCGATATACATCCCTTTCAAACCTCTTATAATCGGCGATCGCCTCCCTCAGGTCCCCACCTATTGGAAGACTAAGGAGCTCATCCCTGTACCTCTGAACGACCTCCCAGATCCGCTCCATGTTCTTGCCCAGGACGAGGTAGACCTCGTTTCTCACCCTGAACGGTTTTCCCCTTATGATCACGGTCTCCCTAGCGTTTATCGACGTCAAACACTCAGCAAGTTCCTCTGGATTCCCCAGCGTCGCGGTGAGGATCACGAATTGGGGGGACTTCTCCACCAAGAGGGAAATTATCCTCATCATGGAGACTATGAGGGCGAGCTCCCTAGGCCCGTAGAAATCGAGCTCGTCCACCACCAGTAGGTCCATACCTCTCACGAAGTCAGATAAGTAGGATCCCTTCGTGGCCATCCTCTTTAGATCCGTCATGAAAAAAGCCGGATTCGTTATCAGGAGATCGATATTCGAGATCTTGGTCCTCAAACCGCTCCTCCCCAACTCCTTGATCAAGATGGTCCTCCTCCTCGCATCTATCACTTGGGAGCTGATGCCCAGCGCCTTGGAGTACTCCTCGAGCCTCCTTACCTGGTCGTTAGCTAATGCTAGGGTCGGGTATATGGCCAGTGCCCGCTTGCCCTTAGCGGCGTAGAAGAACCAAGCCTCCGTCTTGCCGCTACCGGTCCCGGAAATCAGGATGACGTTTTTACCCTCCTCCAGTGCCTTGAGAGCTTCGACTTGGTGCGAGTAGAGTCTCATGTCAGCGATCTCCGAGGGTTTACCAGGATAGGATCTAAGTGAGGGGGCTAGGTCCCCGAAGGTCAGGTCGATCCTCTCGGGTTTGATCTCTTCCTCTGAATAGGTCCTGTAGTTGTAACCTAGGAACTCCAAGAGGGTTGAGGAGGATACGCGAGTCAAGGGATCTACCTTTTGGAGATCCTCACCTCTAGGATGCCATTCCTGTATGTGGCCTTTGTTCTCTTGGGATCTATCTCGATAGGAAGCTGGAACCTCTTGTGGAGATCACCGGCCCTTATGGTGATCTCCCTTCCCTTCACCCTGACCGATATGTCCTCCTTCCTTATGCCTGGTACATCGGCGACTATTATTATCTCCTCATCAAGCTCGATCACATCAATCCTCTGCTCCTCCAGCTCCAAAGGAGCACCTCCCCCCTCAACACCCTCACCACCGAGATCACCCGTGTCAGAGGGGTATCCCACATCGAACCCCCCTGAGGGGAGATCCTCGTTCCAACCAGATACATCGCCATTGACGAATCTTGAGAGATCCTCATCCATCTTCTTGAGTAGATCTATCATGTCCTTTATGAAGTGATCGAAGGGATCGTCGTAAGGCCTCTTCTTTTTTTCGTCGCCCAAGGGATTCCCCGCCAACAATGAGCCGGAGGACCTATTTAATCACTAACATGGGTGCCCTCATCGACGACCTCGACGGATGACACCTCTCCAGACTTGCTGACCAGTATGGAGTGGGAGGCTATGTCCCTGAACCTAGGAGAGTGCGTGACCACTATCAGCTGGGGTACATTGAGGGAGGACATGGTTTCAACTAGTGCATTGATCCTCTCCTCATCTAGGTGAATGGTCGGCTCGTCCAAGAGGAATGTCTCTACCCTCGACATCATGAGAAATCGAGCTATCGCCAGCCTTAACGCCAAGGCGAGGGATATCTTCTCCCCACCGCTCAACCTGTCGAAAGAGAACACCGTTCTTCCTCGTTTCAGGCTTGGAGTGAAGTCATCATCCAGCGTCACGGAGTCGTATTCGAAGTTAAATGAGCTGAATATGATGTTAAGTTCCTCCTCCACGGCGGGTCTCGCCCTGTCCCTTATCAGAGGCTGGATCCCCCTATCCCTGCTGAAGACCTCCCTGACCTTGAGGATCTTCAGCCTGAAGGCCTCTAACGACTCTTTCTTCCCCATCAACTCCCTCAATCTGGATTCCTTCTTCTTGATAATCTCCGTCCTCTTATCTATCTCCTCAATCTTCCCCCGAATTCGGCTCCTCTTCTGAGTGAGGGAGTTAAGCTTACTCTTCAGGTAATCTATCTCTCTCTTGATTTTCTCAAGCTCTGAGAGATCGAAGGAAAGCTCTTCTATCTCTCTCTGGATGGACGAAAGTTCTCCTTCCAATTCGAGCTTCCTCTTCTCCAGTTCTTTCACCTCGGAGGCAAGTCCATCCTTCGTGGACAGGATACCTCTGAGCCTCTGTACCTCCTTCACAGCGGAAAGAGCCTCCCTGTATTTCCCCTCAACTGACTCCAGTTGCAAGCCCAAGGACGTGAGCTTCTCTTCTAAATCCTTCTTGAGCCTCTCCAACTTTTCTCTCAATTTATCCACGTCTCTCTCACTCAGTTCTTCTCTAATTTCCTCTATCCTGATCAGCAGGGCTTCCCTTTCCGCTAGATCCCTCCTGAGGGTCTCTAGTTCGGCCCTCAACGCGCTCAGGCGAGACACCTTCTCCCTCAGAGGGAATATCTTCTCCCTGAGTGAGGTAAACTGATCGCTGATCTCCGATATTTCCCTCTCCAAGGACTCAAGCTCATTCTTCTTGGCGATGATTCCTTCCAAGTTAAAGGAGCTCAGCCCCTTGTATTTCGATAAGATGTTTTCCTTTCTCTCCCTTATGGATCTAAGCTCCCTCTCCTTATCCATTATCAGGGAATCTATTTCCCCTATCTCGCGCTCCAATTCGTCCTTCAGCTTCTCCACGGAACTGGGATCTAGCTTGGACCCGCAGAGGGGACATCTGTCGATATCCCCCTCCAGATCCGAAAGATACCGGAATGCCTGTTCCTTCCTCTGAAGTAATCTCGACCTCTCCTCGATGATACTACTTAATTCCTTATCCAAGTAGTCCAACTCACCCTCTAACTTGGAAAGTTCCTCGGAGAGGATCCTTTCACCCTCCTCCGGATCCTCTATCCACCTGCCAAGCAGCTCGGACAGGCTTGAGAGGGCCTCCTTAACCTCACGCCTGTGCTCCACCATCTTGCGCTCTAGCTGAGATCTCTTACTCTCTAACTGCCTGAGACGTTCCTCCATGCCGGCTAGAAGAACCTCCTCCTGCTGGAGCCTTTCAATTTCCCGGCTGAGTTTGGACACCTTCTCCCTAAGGATGCTCAAAGAGGAGACCCTCTCCTCATACTTCGCGAGTTCTCGTCGCATCCTCTCTAAACGCCTGACCTCCTCATCTAGCGGAGCGATCTCAGCCAAGAGACCCCTCACGTACTCGAGCTCCTCGTACATGGAAGCCTTGATCTCCAGATCTCTCATTCTAAGGAGCTCACGCTCCAGATCCATCAATCTCTTCTTCTTAACATCGAACTGTTTCGATACCTCGCTTAGTCTCCTCCTTAAAGACTCTTCCTTGGTCTTGAGCTCCCTATACTTGAGATTCTTTTGTTCCAAATCCTCTCTAGTTTTCTCCAGCCTCTCCATCTCCCTGTTCAGTAGTTCCTCCTCCTTTGAAGTTTTCTGGAGATCCTCAAGCAGTTCCTCCTTCTCAGATTCTAGGGATGCTCTCTCTTTGAAGACATCCCCGATACCTTTGATCTCACTATCTACCGACTGGAGATCGGCGTCCAAGCGACTTATCACATCCCTCAGCCCCTCCCATATCCTCTCCAGCATCTCTATGCCGAGGAGCCTCCCCACCAACTCCCTCCTTCTCGAAGGAGTCTGTTCGAGGAGCTGGGCTATCTCGCCCTGCCTGACGTAGATGGCTTGGAGGAATGTCTCTCTGCTTATACCCAGCAGGGCCTCGATCTGCCTGTTCACCTTACTTTGATCCCTCTGGAGGAGTCTTCTCCCATCTGTCACATCGTGTATGGAGGCCGATGAAATCCCTCCCCTCTCCCTCTCCCTGATCAGGAGATACCTCCGGCCATCCAGCTCGAACTCGAGTTGAACCCTCATCCTACGCGCGCCGGATCTGATCAGGTTCTCATGCTTGCCCACGCTCCTAGGATACAGGGCGTAAGCTATCGCCTCCAGTATGGTCGTTTTACCCGCGCCGTTCTCCCCTATTATCGCATTTATCCCGTCCGAGAACGTTACCTCTGTCTTCTCGTGCGAACCAAAGTTCTCCATTACTAATCGCTTTATCCTCATGATCCCTCCTCCATGAGGCCGAGAACCCCATTGACGAACGCCTCTCCCCTCTTGCCCTCCCTGTACCAGAGATCGAAGATCCTCAGGGCCAGAGCTCTCACCTCTTGGTCCAGATCTAGAGATGCTACTGCGTTCTGGACCAGCTCCTCCAAGCCAACTCCGGTGAGGAGACCCTTCTCCTCACCCTCCTCAGTGATTCTGCTCTCCCTGACGATCACGTAGAGAGAGAGGTCCATTAGAGCCCTCCTGATCTCGAGAGTAGGCATGCCCGGCCTCACGTCTCCCTTCAACGAGAGCTTTCCATACACCACGGGCCTCTCATCGAACTCTTGGGACGTTAACTGCTTTTTCAATCCCTCTATCAGGACGTATAGGTCTTGGGTATTGATCAGGGTCTCTGAGAAGTACAGGAAAGGCCTAGTACTCAACCTCAACTCCTCCATTTCGATGCAGCCCTTGTCGATCTTCACGGAAAGCACGTACTTCCCCTCTCCAGCTAGGGGGATCTCCCTGGTCTCTATGACCTCCGTGGATCCCGAATAGGCGAATATCCTTTTACCACTCCTCCTGACCACCTTATTATGGTAGTGACCCATGGCGACGTAGTCGAAGGAACTCTTGGCTATCTCGGAGAAATCGACTTCCGGATAGATGGCTTTTATCATCCCTCTTACGCCCTGATGGAGCATCAAAACCTTGGGACAGCTCTCACAGAGATTCTTGGCTTTTCTGTCTAAGCTCTCTACTGTGTCAGCTATCTTGACTCCCCTGCTGGCGTAGGGGGCGCCAGCCACCACTACATCACCGATCCTGACCGCGCCGGGCCCCAGTCTCACGAAAAGCTTCCCGTACCCTAACCTCTCGAAGAGCTTCCTCAGGTTTATCAGAGGTGAGGCTATCCTCTTCCTGACGGTATCCGGTCCCAGTTCGTGGTTCCCTTCTACTATCGCGATGGGTATGTCTCTCTCCACTATCCTCAGCAAGCCCTCGAAGGCCCTAACGAAGGCCCTGGGATGGGGTCTGTAGCTGTCGAAAAGGTCTCCGGTATGTATCACAAGATCAGGATCCTGCTGGAGCGCCAGATCTACAGCCATGTCGAACGCCTTGTAGAGGTCCTCCTCCCTCTCGGCCAGATGGAACTGGGCCTTCCCGAGGTGATTATCGGACATGTGGACTATCCTCAAGTTTACCCCCCTATGGAGTCGTAGTACTCGTCGGTAGATGCGCTCAACCTCTTCCTCAGGCCTTCCCTCCACATCTCATAGGCTTTCAGGCTCTCCCCTCCCCTCTTCCCCTCGAACAGCCTCACCTTGACTAATGCTGGTATCCTCACCATAGGCCCCACCACCACGGCCTCGCCCACATCGAGGGAGGGCAGATAGGAGACCATCTCCTCGCTCAGGAACTCGGTTGCCCTCCTCACGTATGCCTGGTCTTCGGGTTCCACGACCCTCAGTATTATCTTGTTGACCATCTGGGAGAGGACATCGGAGTTGAGCCTCTTGGGCCTCTGACTGACGAGGCACAGACCGACCCCGAACTTCCTGCCCTCCTTGGCTATAGATGCAGCAGCTGACGACGTGTAGGTATGCTCCACCGATGGTATGAGGGCGTGAGCCTCTTCCAAGACCGCGAAGACTGGTGTTGGAAAGTCCTCGTACCCCTTCTGTATCCTCTTCAGCTTCGCCCTCATGAGGATGGTATATAAGGTCTTCCCCACCACGACGTCGGTGAGATCCGAATCCAAATGACCTAGATCCACTATTACCAACTTCCCGTAGTTCAGGTGGTCCACCAGTTCGCCGGCAGCCGGCCTGAGGACCCTCCCGTACTTCGACCTCACGAAGTCCACCTTAGCTAGGAGGCTCTCGACGCTCCCCCTGTCGCTGCTAGGAAATGCTATGAGAAATCTATCATCGGAATCCTTCTCCCTTAAGGACAGCTGTATTATGGCCTGCATACCGGCCAGGAAGTTATCCATCTCAGCTTCGATCTCAGCCCTCCTCAGGTACTCTCCAAGCCTTTCCCTGATGAGGAGCTCCTTTGCCCTCTTGTAAGCGGCCTTCAGGTAGATGAACTGCTTGGGTGCATTATCGTAGGTAACTCCCAGCAGACCACCTAGCTCCTCGACTGTGAGAGTGTTGGGATCTAGGACGGGATCCACTGTCTCTACCTCGCAGTGGGGACATCCGAACGTCATGCCCGTATACTCCGAGTGCACATCGAACAGTATGGCTACTCCTCCCATCCTGACTATCTCCTCCAAGATTACGGCCACCGAGTTGGACTTACCGCCACCAGTAACGGCCAGCACGGCTAGATGCCTAGAGATAAGCTCATCTGGATCCAAATGGACGACTACATCGCCCCTCGTCAGGAGATTCCCCAGCTTTATCCCCTCTCTACCCTCAGGAGGGGCGAAGATCCTTCTCAAGAGGTCTGCCGGGGCCTTCCTCACGAGAGCCCCCGTTGGAGGAGGCGCCCTAGGGAGGCCAGCTAAATCGCTTCCCGAGAGCACCCCTATCATTCTTATGGTCGCCTTCAACCAGTCGGATGGTGATCCCACCACTTCAAGTATCGTATCGTAGTAGTTCGCTTGGAGGAGATCACTCCTAGCCAGCTCCAACGCCCCCCTAACCACGTTACTGATCATACCCATCAGTTGGGACTCCTCGCTGTCTATCACAACGTAGTCCCCCACCTTGGGCACCACACCAGCATAGGCTATCATCTCGGCCTGCACGGGCGTGGAGTTAGGAGCGATTCTCCCCAAAACGTCACTCTCCAATTCTCTCCCTCCCACTCACCTCCGGAACTAGGAGGTTCCTCGCTAGGTGGGACATGAGATCTCTCCCTATCTTGGCGAGCTCGTGTACCCTCCTAAGGTGATAAGGGTACCCCCTCACAGAGTATCTAGCTAGAGAACCCAGCAGCTCTTCCAAGAACGATTCATCAGCATCCCCGAGTACCTCCACCCTCAGCGGGTTGGTAGCCCTCTCGAGCCTAGCGTAGGTCAACGTGATCCGGTAGGTATCTTCGATTCCCGAGTACTCAGGGAATCGAAGTTCGGCTGACTTAGGGCTCAGGTAGCCAGATTCCAGGCTGGTATATCTCCTCACAACCTCCATATCTGGTAGGCGCGAGTTAAAGTAGAGCCTGCTGCCTGATCTCTTCGCCACAGCCACCAGAATACCCCCTCCTCTCCTCAGAAGTTCGTTCAGGCTGGAGAGCATCTCGTACCTTTCTATGAAGGCCATCGTCCTCCTAACCTCGTCCCTCTCGGGCGGTCTCCCCTTCTCATCCTCCAGCACCGAGGTCACGATCTCCTCTATCATGCTCGAGATGTCCATGAGGTGCGTGTGGGAGAGCAGTCCTTGGGTGAGATCCACGCCCAAGGCCGACTCAACCTCCCTCAAGATCCTCCTCATGGGGTAGGGCACCTTCTGACCGTAAGGAGTGGACCACAACCCCCTGTCGACCATGGCCAAGAAGGAGCCATCCATGAGCAGGATCTCCGGCTCTAGCTCTAAGGATCTGAGGGCCATCTTGATCTCCATGGTCTCTCGGCAGAAGGAGACCCTCTCCCTGTAGTGATAGTCGTCCATCACCCCTATCTGGTACTTTCTACCGATCACAGGCTCGCTATCCTTCATGAAGAGGGAAGCTGAGACCACGAAGATCACCTGGCCTAGGGTGAGGTAGTCGCTGTTGTTGCTCCCATCGACGGCAGCTATCCTCTCCATCTTCCCCCGCCCTATACCGCTCCTCCACTCCCTTCTTATCACCGAGAGCAGGGCGTCACCTTCCACTCCGCTTTTCGGGAAGAGAAAGGAGGACACCCGTGATCTGGCCTCGATCAATGCCTCCTCTATTGACTCAAAGGGCAGCCCTGACTCAACCACCATTCCAGCTAACTCACGACTGCTAAATTTTAACGTGTTCCAGTGATTACCTAGGGGATAATTTGGGAGAGCTGGACGTCTTCTTCAAGCCGAGATCGGTGGCTGTCATAGGCGCATCTAGGAACCCTGAGAGAGTTGGACACGTCATCCTGAAGAGGCTGATAGAGATAGGGTTCCCGGGGAGGATATACCCAGTGAATCCGAAGGCAGACCAGATACTGGGGCTCAACTGCTACCCTAGGGTCTCGGACATACCTGGCGATATCGACTTGGCGGTCATAGCTCTGAGGGCCGACCTCACCCCCTCAGCCCTAGAGGAGGCGGCTGAGAAGGGGGCCAAGGGCGCCATCGTGGTGTCTGGGGGATTCTCCGAGATAGGGAATGAACAGTTGGAGAGGAAACTGCTTGAGGTGGCGAAGAGGCATGGTGTGAGGGTGATAGGCCCGAACTGCTTGGGGGTATTTGACCCCAAGGACAGGATAGATACCCTTTTCCTCCCGGAGGAGGTCATACCCCGGCCACGCCCCGGGGAGGTCTCGATAATTACGCAGAGCGGAAGCCTGGGAAGTACCCTCCTCACGATGATCAGGAAGGAGGGGAGGGGGATGAGCAAGTTCGTGAGCTACGGCAACAGGCTGGATGTGGATGAGGGGGACCTGATTTTGTACTTGGCGGAGGACGATGACACCAAGGTCATCGCGGCCTACATAGAGGGTGTGGCCGACGGGAGGAAGTTCATGGAGTCTATAAGGGAGGCTTCAAAGAGGAAACCCGTGGTCGTCCTTAAAGGTGGAAGGACCTCGTCAGGAGACAGGGCCGTGAGGAGCCACACGGGATCCTTAGCCGGGAGGAGCGATATATTCCAGGCAGCGGTCCTTCAGAGCGGAGGGATCTTAGTCAGCACTTTGAACGAGTTTGTGGACGTTCCGGTGGCCCTAGCGACCCAACC
Organism: Thermoproteota archaeon; assembly: GCA_027491395.1. GTDB lineage: Archaea > Korarchaeota > Korarchaeia > Korarchaeales > Korarchaeaceae > Korarchaeum. The sequence goes on from JAOZFI010000041.1 coordinate 83,211, forward strand.
ACCCATGTTCGGGGACAGGGTAGCAGTACTGACGAACGGTGGCGGATTCGGGATACTGGCGGTGGATGCCTTGGAGGTCAGGGGCTTCAGGGTAACTCCCCCCTCCGAGCAGCTGATGAGGAAATTGAGGGAAATGCTTCCCTCGTACTACCCAGTGGGCAATCCGACGGACCTTACCGGCGACTCCACACCGGAGCAGTTCTTGGAGGCTGGACTAGCCTTCGTTGAGAGCGGCGAATATGATGCCCTTTTCCTCATACCCCTGTTCGGGGTCCCCGGGATGGTTCCGGACAAGACCGAGAGGCTATTGCTGGAGTTGGTCGAGAGATCCAATATACCAGTGGTGGCCACTGCAGTCCCTACAACCCCTGACGTCGAGGAGGTACTTCACAGGATGGAGAAGAGGGGGATACCGATCTACCCGACCCCAGAGAGAGCAGCTGCAGCACTTTACGGGCTCAGGCAGTACGGTCGCTCGGTAGCCCGATCCCGATGAACAAATTTTTTATCCCGTCCCTCGAGGATTCACGGTGATGCATGTTGCCCGGTTTTTGGGAGAGACTCAAGACGAGCATCGAGGCCAAGTTGAATAAGCTGTTGGACAACTTCGAGGACCCCCGAGAGCAACTGGATTACGCGTACGACAAGCTCGTACAGCAGCTCCACGATGTGGAGATGGCCCTATCTAGGGCGATCACCGCTAGGAAGAAGCTGGAGTTCGAGCTGGAGAGGATAGATGAGAAGATAGAGGACCTCGATGATAAGGCCAAGAGGGCCCTCAAGGCCGGTAGGGAAGATCTGGCCAGGAAGGCCCTAGAGAGAAAGCTCATTCTGGTCAGACAGAAGAAGATATTGGAGGAAAGGATAGCTGACATGAAGGAGGACGAGGAGAAACTGCTGGAGGTGAGGGACAAGCTCAAGACGAAGATAGACCTGTTCAAGGCAAAGAAGGAGCAGCTCAAGGCGGAATACGAGGCCTCCAAGGCTCAGGTGGAGGTTCAGGAGATGGTCACCGGACTGTCCGAGGACTTCACATCGGCTGCCGAGATAATAGAGAGGGCCGAGGACAAGGTCAACGAGATGAAAGCTAGGGCCGCAGCTCTGGACGAACTGGTTGCCACCGGAGGGGCTCTCGATGTCTTGGAACCTGAGGAGAAGGACGAGATAGAGAGGGAACTGGGTAAGATTGAGCTCCAGAGCGAGCTCGAAGAAGAATTGAGGAGATTGAAGGAGGAAGTTGGGGGCTGATCCCAGTTGCCCTCTCTCAGGGATTTTTTAGCTTATGGAGCGGGAGCTATCCTGATTTTCTTCGGCTTGGTCTTCCTGATAGCAAGTTCCTACAACCCCTCTAGGGTCTTGCCGGGATTTACCATGCTGCTCTTGGGAGGAGCAGCCATATACGCTAATATGATGGTTAAAAGGGCCCAAGTATCTGAGGAACTTCTCGAGGCGAGGGTGATAAGGCTCGCTAGGAGGAAAGGAGGGTACGTGACCGTTGCAGATGTGGCAGCTGACCTGAACCTCCCAGTCGACACGGCCAAGCAGGTCTTGGAGAGGCTAGAGAGGAGGGGCCTAGCATTTCTGGACTTCAAAAGGATAGGAGATGAGGGGGTAGAGGTGTACAGGATACTGGGCACCAGCAGCTCCGATGAGGAATCATGAGACCGGTGTGCCCGGCGGGACCTTCTCCTCAGGGGTCAGCAGAACGGGTCTGCCCCCTCCCACCACCGCGGCGAGTAGCATACCCTGCGACTCTATGCCCATGAACTTCCTCGGTTGCAGGTTCGTCACGACGACTATCTGTTTACCCATTAGGCTCTCGGGCTCGTAGTGCTCTGCCAGGCCCGCGACCAGCTGTCTTCGTTCATTGCCTAAATCCACTACCAACTTTATGAGCTTCCTGCTGCCTTCAACCCTCTCTGCCTCTATTATCTCTCCAACCCTCAAATCCAGTTTTTTAAAGTCCGAAAACGAGACGTAACCCATGGAACCCACCCACTCTACGTGAAAGGTACTATTTTTAAATCAGTAAGAAGAACGTTACTCCTGTAAAGGACCGCTAGAAACGGTCCGAGATAAGAGGTGAGAAAGAGAATGGGAAAGATATCTGTGACTGCGCTGGGTGGAACCCGTGAAGTAGGCAAGAGCGCACTCTTGCTTGAGGCAGGAGGTACGAGGGTGCTGCTGGATTACGGCATGAAGCTAATACCCAAGGAGCACCCCGAGTTCCCTCCTATACCTGAGAAAGTGGATGCTGTCCTGCTGACTCACGCGCATTTGGATCACTCTGGATCGCTGCCCAGGCTGGTTAGCCATGGACACGACGTACCCATCTACGGGATAGACATCACTAGGGAGTACTCCGAGCTTCTGCTGTACGATGCCATAAAGGTGGCGAAGCTGAAGGGCCATCACATAGGGTACGGACCGAAAGAGGTGAGGAGGATCCTGAATAATTTCAGGCCAGTGGAATTCAACGTTCCCTTCAGGGTGGGCGACTTGGAGGTCACCGCCGTAAATGCTGGCCACATACCCGGCAGCGCCATGTTCCATATAAAGTACGACGGGACGAGCGTCCTGTACACGGGAGACTTCAATACAGTATCTTCTAGGCTGATGCCTCCAGCTGGCATCGATGACATACCGCCGGTAGACATACTCATAACGGAATCCACCTATGCTAGGAAGGAGCACCCGCCCAGAGCGAAGCAGGAACTCCTACTCAAGGAGATAGTGATAGAAACCCTGAAGTCCAGCGGGACGGCCATAGTCGCTGGATTCGCGATAGGCAGGCTTCTGGAGGTCGCCATGGCTCTGAGGGCTAGGGGGTTCAAGGGAAGGCTCTTCCTAGATGGGATGGCCCGGAAAAGCACGGAGATAACAGAGTACTTCTCGAACAGGGTTAGGGACGCTGACGACCTGAAGCTAGCCGTGAGGACCATAACTTCCGTGAGGAACTGGCACATGAGGAAGAAGATAACCAAGAGGCCCAATGTGGTGCTGACCACTTCAGGTATGCTCGAGGGCGGCCCAGTTCACTACTATGTGAAGGAGAGGAAGGAGGACGAGAACAGCACCATAACCCTGACAGGCTACCAAGTGGACGGAACCGAGGGAAGGAGGCTGATAGAGGAGGGCAGGATGGAGATAGAGGGAGAAGAAACGTGGATAATGATGAAGGTAAACCAGCTCAACTTTTCTGCCCACGCCAGTAGGTCCGGTATACTCAAGCTCATCAGGGAACTGAAGCCAGAGAGCATAATGGTGGTCCATGGGGAGGAATCGGAAGAGTTCGCCAACGAGCTAGAGGATAAGATGGGAATGGCGGCCTTCTCTCCAGAGCTAGGCGAGGAGGTCATATTCTAAAATCACACCCTTATCCCCACTATCCTAACCTTGGCCTCCTTCACCCCCTCAACGCTCTCCGCCGCCTTCTTTATCGCTAACGCGAGAAGATCTGCATAAGGGCAGAAAGGAGTCGTGAGAGTGAACTCCACTGTCACCACACCGCCTTTCTCCTCTACTTTCTTTATCAGGCCAGCATCCACCATGCTCACTTTGAGCTCCGGATCCTTGACCTTCCTCAAAGCCTCCCATACCTTCCTCTCAATCTCCTTCACTCCTCCTCATCTCCCTCAGGATGAAATCTAGGGGAAAGATTTGCAACACCTTCCTGTCGTCTGTGGGCATGACCTCCACGAGCCTCCCATCCAAACCGAATTCCCGAACTTCCTTGGCGATATCTTGGAAGGTGTATGGATCTATGAGGAGCTTACCTCCGGAGATCACGCCTCCGTATTTGGTTGAGAGATATAGGAGAGCCTCCTCCGGGCCCTCGATCTCCCCGTAGATAAGGGTGCCCTCATCAGTCGGCTCTTCATACTCCTTCGCGACATTCTTGGCCCTCCTAGCCCACCTCATCCTCACCTGATATTCCTTCTGGAGGGCCGGGCAATAGTAACCCATGATGCCTGTCTCCCTCTCGACGAACTCCAACACCTCCCTCGCAGCCTCCGCACTTCCCTGAACAGCAACCTCGCTGTCCGTCTTGGGCCTTAAACCCATCTTTAGCAATCTATTCCTGTTAGATGGCGTGAATTCCAGCTCGTTGAGGTTTATGAAGCTGGCGCCTATCCTGTCTAGGTAGGAAGCGAGTTCCTTCAGCTTCGACACCCAAGGCTCTCTAGGTATAGAGGGCATCTCCGCTCCTACGGTGAATCCCTCGTCTAAGGCTAGTACCATCCTCTCCCAGATCCTCCTATCCCAGCTGTGAAATCTGATCTCATCCAACCCGGCATCCCTCAGAATGGACAGACTTCTCTCATCTATCCCCACGGCGTTGGTGTACATGTGCGTATGGAAAGAGTCGCCAAACCTGTCCTTCAAGATCTGGACGTAGTGGGCCACTTTGTCTACTACTAGCGAGGGTTCTCCGCCAGTGATCCCAGCACCTAAGGCGGAAACGAGTTCCGCCTCCCTGATCACATCTTCATCGCTAGATACTGGGTTCTCGTCAACCAGCACCAAGTCCTTGTCGCGGCGCCACTCGGAGATCGTGCAGTATGGACAGGACTCGTAGAGGGGGCACTTACCGGTCACGAATAGGACTATCTTAGCCCCTTCCCAGCAGAGCCCGCAGCCCCTGCTCCAGCCCCTAACCCTGAGCGCACCTAGAGGAAGTTCCTCCATGATCATCCACGCCAGCTCTTCAAGTATCTCTCCTGCTCTTTTGTTAGGGTATCTATCTCTATCCCCATGGACGCCAGCTTGAGCCTAGCCACCTCCTCATCTATGCTCCTCGGAACCGAGTGCACCTCTGGCTTTAGGTTCCTCCCCTCTTTGATCAGGTACTCGACAGCTAGGGCCTGATTGGAGAAGCTCATGTCCATGACCTCGCTTGGATGCCCCTCCGCAGCAACCAGATTCACGAGTCTGCCCTCCGCCAACAGGTAGATCCTCCTCCCGTTGGGAAGCAAGTACTCTTTCACGTTATCCCTCATCCCCCTCTTGGAGAGGGCCATTAGCTCCAAGTCCTTGACCGATACCTCCACATCGAAGTGTCCCGCATTAGCCAGAATGGCTCCGTCCTTCATCAGGCTTATGTGCTCCGCTTTAATTACATCCTTGTTTCCCGTGGCGGTTACGAAGATGTCCCCTACCTTAGCCGCCTCCTTCATTGGCATAACTAAGTAGCCGTCCATGGCAGCCATCAGGGCCTTTATGGGATCGATCTCCGTTACTATGACCTTGGCACCCATTCCGCGGGCTCTCATGGCTATTCCCCGACCGACATGTCCGTATCCGGCTACCACGAAGTATTTACCGGCTATCATAACATTAGTCGCCCTCAGAATACCGTCGATCGTACTCTGGCCAGTTCCATAGACGTTATCGAAGTTCCACTTAGTCTCCGCGTTGTTAACCGCTATAACCGGGTACTTGAGCACCCCATCCCTAGCTAGGGACTCTATCCTGAGGACACCAGTGGTGGTCTCCTCGGTCCCGCCGATCACATCGTCAGCGAATCCCTTCTCGTGGGCCATCACCGTAATGTCCCCACCATCGTCCATCGTGATGTGAGGTTTGCAGCTCAACGCTTTCTCTATTGCCCAGAAGTACTCTTCCTCGCTCATCCCCCTCCAAGCGTACACATCTATTCCCCCCTCTGAGAGGGCCGCCGCGACGTCATCCTGAGTGGAGAGGGGATTCGATGCCGACAGGCAGACCTCCGCCCCACCCTCCTTCAATGTCAATACTAGGACAGCCGTTTCCTTGGTGACATGGAGGCACGCAGCTATTCTGATGCCCTCTAAGGGCCTCTCCTTGGAGAATCTCTCCGATATTGTGTCCAACACGGGCATATGGGCCTTGGCCCATTCTATTTTCAACGCGCCCTTCTCAGCTAGGCCGGGATCCTTGACCTTAGGCATGTCGCATCGCTTAGCTAGTAGGTGAGGAAATAAAAATCACTCCCTCTTTGCTATCTGGACCAGCCAGTGATCCCCTCTCTTCACGACGGCCTTTAATATGTGACCGGTCCTCTTTACCCAGTCGTAAACCTCGTCTACCGATTCCTTATCATTAATGAGAAAGTTTACCGTCTCACCTGGGGAGGCTTTCTTCACGGTCTTCGCTATCTGTATTATCGGATAGGGGCTCCTCTTACCCCTCAGATCGATGGTCCTCATATTCTCACAACCCTCCTCCCTAGCACCTCCTCAACGAGGGCCTCCTCCACCCCTTCATCTAACATCTTGTACATCAGATAGGCATCCTCCCCATCAGCATAGTAGGCGGGAATTATCCCGAGCTTCTTGTAGCCCATACCGTCGTACAGTTTTATCGCGGGCTCGTTGGAGACCCTTACCTCGAGGTAAACCGCGTCAGCCCCGTATCCCTTCAGACCCTTCTCCGCTCCCTCCATTAGTGCCTTGCCTATACCCTTCCTCCTGTGCTTCTTGCTCACAGCTATGGAGAGGACGTGGCCAAGCAGGATAGTCTGATCCCTAGCGTAATAGCTCTCGACCCTGCACATCACGTATCCAACGACCTTACCGTCATCGTCTTCCGCCACCAAGAAGCTGTTCGGGAACCTCCTGTAGTTCTCTATGAAGAAATAGCTGGGGTAGTTCTCAGGCAAGAAGACCCTGTTGATGCGCTCAACCTCCTCCAAGTCCTCGGGCTTGAAGGGTCTTATCCTGTAGCCTTGGAGCATCACATGGAATTTCAACGAGATCATATATTTTAAACGAATGGTGCAGGATCTCTTATGTCGAAAATACCACCCTCAGTGGAGGATGTAGTGGCTAAGAGTTTCGAAGTGAAAGATGTGGTCTATTATGAGGATAAGGTGGAGTTCTTACTGCAGGAGATAAGCCCCTTCGAGACCGGGCCCCTTTTCAAGAGTCTGTATATGAAGTTAACCGAGATGGACCTTCTCCCCAAGCTGTTTCACGATGGGGAGAATCTCAAGTTGCTCGTATTCCCCATTCCCGAAAAGCTGGGTGTCAGTGATAAGTTGAGATATGCCCTCTCTGCGGTTACCGTCGCTGCTGTCCTCTTCTCTGCTTGGATTATCTCAGATGGAACTGCCTCTCTCTTGAGAGAATTAGGGATGCAGGTGGATATACTCAGCTCCACAATCTTCCACTCGCTCGGGATACTGGCCTTCCTGCTGGTGCACGAGCTGGGCCACTCGCTCAGGTGGGAGGGCAAGTACAAGGTGGACCTGATGATTCCGGCGCCTCCCCCTCCCCTCGGATTCGGCACCTTGGGGGACCTGCTCGTGAGGGACAGGCCCTTCATCAACAGGGAAGAGCAGCAGGATGTGGCGCTTTACGGTTTACTAGCGGGCCTCTCGATCGGTTTGATAATCTCCCTCTTGGGGCTCCTCCAATCGGTTCCCGTTCCATCGGATGTAGCTTCAACTTGGATAGAGGAAGGGAAAGCTGGAATGCTACCGACCCCCCTCGTCTTCCTGCTGATGGAAGTCGCCCTCTCTCCTGGCGGCGGGAACATGTTCCTGCTGTCACCTCTGGCGCTCGCCGGTTTGGGTGCCCTGCTGATATCTTTCTTCCTGTCAATGCCCATCATCCCATGGGACGGAGGTCACGTAGCCAGTTCACTCACCGGAGGCAGGATGAGATGGCTCGAATGGATAGCAGTCTTGGGGATGATACTCATCAACCCACTATTGGGCGCCCTGATGCTGATAGCCAAGTTGATGCCAGCCTATCCTGCGGTGTTGGATGAGTATAGTGAGGTACCGCAGAGAAAGAAGAGGAGAGGATTATTCCTTTACCTGCTAATATTAATGATCTCGGTGCCCGTCCTCCAATAAATTAAAAACTAACTTTCCACAGGCAGGATTGGATGGACCACGAAGATTACGACGAGAAGCTAGCTGAAAAGGAGGAGCTAGAGGAGAGGATAACCGAGCTCAGAGATCTGGTCACTAAATTAAGCGCCGAGACCGAGAAGCTAAACACGAGACATGAGACCCTCCTAAAGGGTATAGAGGACCTCCAGAGAAGGAAACTATCATTGGAGGACGAGATAACAAGGAGAAGGGCTGAACTGAGCCATCTAGAATCCCAGATCGAGGAGTTGGAGAGGGACTTGGATGTTCTCAAGGAGGGGAGGGAGAGACTCAGGTCCGAGTACAACTCCCTAGAGTCCAGAAAATCGGTGCTGGAATCGGAGGTGTCTTCGCTTGGGGCTAAAATAGAATCCATGAGGAGAGAGGAATCTTCCCTGAAGGAGAGGATAAAGGAGCTCAGAAACCAAGTGAGGAAGCTTGAGAGCCAGAAGACTGTCCTGCTGGGAGAGATAGAGGAGCTCAGAAACATAAGGAACGACCTAGCCGAGGATATAAGGAAGATGGCCGAACACATAAAGGAAGCCGCTCGAAACCTTACATCAGGCAGTGGACCACTGATCGAGGAGCTAAGGAAGATGTCCGACACGCTCAGGGACTACAAATCCGGACTGAATGGTCTGTCAGAGGAGTTGAGGGACCTCTCATCCTTCTTATCCAATCTTGAGTCTAGGCAGAGGCTATTAGAAACTCTGGATAGGGAAATCGAGGCGAGGAGAGCTAGGATAGACCTACTAAGGGCGGAAGAGGAGAGGTTGAGGAGATCCATATCCCAACTGGGCGGGCGCGGACTCGAGCCCCAAGAGGGATAAGTTAAAAATGAGGCATCCGACTAACACGGGGTATCTGCTATGAGCGCGGAAAAGGCAGAGAAGGTAATCAGGGAAATAGAGGTTAAACCCTCCGTCCTAGAGCAGATCAAGAAGGAGGTCCAGAGATCCAAGGTAGTCACGCCTCAATCCCTCGCCCTGAAGTATAATATCCGGGTGAGTGTCGCTAGGAGATTACTGCGCGAGTTCGAGAAGGAGGGGCTCGTAATATATGTCGATGGCAATTCGAGGATAAGGATTTATAGGGGAACCAAGGCTAAGGCCCCGAAGGAGGGGTGAACTCTTAACCCTTCTTTGTGAATTTTCCCTCCTCGGGGGTGAAACTATATTTGAGGAATAGATCAGAAGGGGTAGAGAAGTATCTTATATACATCAGATCCGGCAGTTTATTAAAAGAAGTTTCCGTAGAATTCCTGAGGCACCTCTCCCCTATAACGATAGAGAGGCTCTACAGGAACCTCCCGCTGCAGGGCATGGTGGTAAGGGACAACAACCTGATATACATCTCAGCCCCCATAGATACGAGGTTGGAGAAACCGAGGAATCGACTGAGGAAAGGGCATGTGGCCTATTCTCCCTCTAAGAAGATGATAATGATAGCATTGGAGGACGTTAGACTCAATGAAAGCGTTAACTCGCTCGGTAGAGTGGTCGAGGGGCTGGAAGAGCTTGAAAAACTGAGAACCGGCAATATGGTGAGGTTGGAGAGGGAATGATCTCCTTTCTCTGGAAGGGATGCTCGGCGATCCTACTCAGGGTGCAGGACCTCAACCTGCTGATGGATCCGGGCGATCACTTCGCCATAGAGGAGCTACACAGCATCGCTGCTTGGGTGGATGCCGTATTCTATACCCACGAGCACACCGGGCACTTCGATCCGGATTTTCTCAGCTCTCTGATAAGGGAATTCTCCCCGTACATGATCGTGAATAAGGGGGTCTTCAGGACCATAAGGAGGTGGGTGGACTGGGATCGACTGATCAAGCTGAAGGAAGGGGAGAGTACCGAGGTTCTAGGGATTAGAGTTCACGCGCTCAGGGCCGTGCATCCCGGAGTTCATCCCGTGGTGTTCCTGCTGGAGATCGGAGGTAAAGCAATATTTCACGGCGATAGCTCGGGATTCTCCCACATGTTCGAGGCCTTTTCCCCTGTGGATCTGGCCTTCGTACCCTCAGGGAGTCCCTCCCCAAATGCCAATCCTAAGGAGGCAGTGAGGATAATCAGGGCCCTAGTACCTAGAGTAGTAGTACCTTTCCACGGGGACTCCTCGGAGCTCCAAGAAGTGGAGAAGAGGGTGAGGTTGGCGAATCTCAACACCGAGGTGGTCTTGCCCGAGCCCGGCGAGCTGATCACGCTCGAGATTTGAAGTGTTCCCATCCCCCCTCCTCAACTTCCTCTACCTTACCATCCAGTCTCACGAAGACTCCCCTATCCTCCACCACTCTACCGATCCTGATTAGGGAGAGGCCCTCCTTGGAGAATTCCTCCTCTAGAGAATAGACCCTGTCTTGAGGAACGGAGAATACTATCTCATACTCCTCTCCTCCATGAAAAGCTACCTCCACCGGATCGATCCTTCCCTTAGAAGCGAGCATCTCCACCATTGGGTGGAGAGGAATCCTCTCAACTAAGAATCCAAATCCACTCGCTCTAGAGAGTTCCTCGAGCGACCAATAGAGCCCGTCGCTGCTATCAACTGATGATGAGGCATAAGCTGATGCAGCGATACCCTCTTGGATTCGAGCTATCGGTTCGTAAGCCGCCTTCAAGGCTTCAACCCTCACATCGCTTGGCAAGTCCATGCCCCCGAGGAGGTGCTGGAAGGCCAGCCAAGTGAGTCCAAACCAACCCGTAGTGAACAGCACATCTCCCGGCTTTGCTCCAGACCTCTTCACCAAGTTACTCTCGATTTTACCCACTGCGAAGCCTGCAATCACGAGTTCTCTCGATTCTCCAAGGTCCCCACCGACGAAGTAGGCGCCGAATTCCCTAGATCCCTCCTCCAATCCCTTCACCACAGAGATAAACTCCTCGTCGCTCATATCCCTGCTTAGTCCAGCGGAGGCCATGAAGAAGAGAGGTCTAGCTCCCTTAGCAGCCAGATCTGAGAAGTTGGAGACCACGCACTTCCTGGCCAACTGCCTGAGGCTCATCCCCGGTAATAGATCGGTCGCCTCAGCCACCATGTCGGTATTAAACACGTAGATCCCATCGACCAGCCTCCTAGCTGAAGCATCATCTCTACCGGGTTCTAGAAGCTCCTCAGGATCCCTACTGATGATCTCTCTGATCAGATCGATGAGTTCCCTTTCCGGTCTCACGATACGAAGATCCCGACTAAATGTTAAATCTCTTTCCTAATGAGGAGGCTAGGTGGTCGCATGGTTAAGAAGGTCGTCATAATGGGGGCCGCAGGCCGCGATTTCCACAACTTCAACGTCTTCTTCCGGGACAATGAGGATTACCGGGTGGTCGCCTTCACGGCGGCCCAGCTACCCGATATAGCAGGCAGGATATACCCGCCCGAGCTGGCAGGTAGGCTTTACCCAGAGGGCATACCCATAGTCCCGGAGGAGGATCTCCCTAGGCTGATAAGGGAGCAGAGAGTTGACTTAGTCGTCTTCTCTTACAGCGACGTCTCTCACCAGTACTTGATGGAAAGGGCTGCGGTAGCTCAGGCCAACGGCGCCGATTTCATGCTGCTAGGTCCTAAGAGCACCATGCTTGAGTCGGAGAAGCCCATCATTGCTGTCACAGCCGTCAGGACGGGGGCTGGGAAGAGCCCAACCAGCCGGAGGATATCCAAGATACTGAAACAGAGAGGGCTCAAGGTAGCGGTAGTCAGGCATCCTATGCCCTACGGAGACCTGAAGAAGCAAGTGGTCCAGAAATTCACCTCCCTAGGGACCTAGACAGGTATAACGCCACTATTGAGGAGAGAGAGGACTACGAACCTCATCTGAAGCTGGGCAACGTGGTTCTGGCTGGAGTGGACTACGAGAAGGTGCTAAGGGAAGCGGAGAAGGAGGGAGACGTGATCCTGTGGGACGGTGGAAACAACGACTTCCCGTTCTTCAAGCCGGACCTGATGATCACGGTAGCCGATCCCCTCAGAGCAGGGCATGAGCTTACATACTGGCCTGGCAGCGTGAACATCAGGATGGCGGATGTGGTAATAATAAGCAAGGTGGACACGGCAAGCTACACCCAAGTAAACGAGATCCTTGAGAACTTAGAGAGGGTCAACCCTAAGGCTAGAGTGATCACCGCCGCCATGCCCTATATGGTCGAGGAGCCCGAGCTGGTGGAGGGCCGGAGGGTAGTGGTGGTGGAGGACGGCCCGACGGTCACCCACGGCGAGATGGGCTACGGTGCTGGATATTTGATGGCGAAGAGGCTTCATGCTGAAGTAATTGATCCCAGACCCTACGCAGTCGGGTCCATAAAGGAGGTATACGATAAGTACCCGCATCTGGGACCCGTGCTACCGGCGATGGGCTACAGCAATAGGCAGATGCGTGAGCTGGAGGAGACGATTAACGCGATACCTGCGGAAGCGGTTGTCCTAGGAACACCAACTGACTTGGGCAGGTATCTGAAGATAGACAAGCCAACGGCCCATGTGAAGTATGAACTACAAGAGATAGGGCCACTCACCTTGGACAAGGTAATCGACGATTTCCTAGAAAGGGTGAGACTTTGAATGGAAGGGAGAGGAGGATCTGGCTCCTCACATGGAAGGAGTTCAAGGAAGCTTTGGAGGATACGGACCTAGTTATACTACCCATGGGCGTCAGCGAGGCTCATGGAAACCACCTGCCTCTGGGCACTGACTTCATCATACCTGAATGGATAGCGGAGTGGCTGGCCGAGGAGCTGAATGCACTGATCGCACCCCCCATAAGATACGGGGTCGTTACTGGCCTCTCTGGGTATTGGGGGTCTATGAGCGTGAGGGAGAGCACCTTGGAGGCGCTCACGTACGACGTACTGACCGAACTCTCCAACAACGGATTCGAGCGGGTGATAATACTCAACGGTCACGGTGGTTCCGGTCAAGTTAGGGCGATCACCAATGCCATGAAGAGAGCTTGGAGGGAATTGGGCCTCAAGAGTCTGATGGTGATGTGGTGGGAGCTCTCCTCAGACATCACGGAGGAACTGCTCGGTGGCAGTGGCGGACACGCGGGTGTCGATGAGACAGCTATGGTGATGGCAGTTGATCCTAGCCTAGTGAAGGGGAAGATGGAGAAGGAGGAGATATACAGGTTGAGGAAGGGTATATCCCCCACGCCGATGCCCGGATCCATACTCTCATATGACGACGGGTTCGTCGATGCCATCCCGTCCCCCGACAAAGCGGAAGAGTTCGCTAAGAAGCTACTTGAGAGAATAAAGGAGGAAATAGAGAAGATCTTGGATGGATGGGACAGACAGGACATTCTGGTATAAACGCGGCTCTAGATCAAACTATTCCTCCAATTTTTGGCCCTGAGAACTATCCTCTTGATCATAGCAGTTTCGAACATTCTCCTCTCATCGGGGTACAGCAGCAGGTAGGGTGTATCTTCCCTCAGCCCAGGGATTACTCTATGGAGGGGCCTGGTGTCAGAGATGTGTACAGCCACGCCAACGAGCTTCCTATGAGCTAACATAATGGCTGGAGTATGATCGTGAATGTACACGACGCCCAACCTTGGATCCGCAAGTCTATCCGCTATTTCCTTGGAATTACTACCAATCAGCTCAAACGCTGCGTACTGATCCCTGCCCAACCTAGTCACTAGGGCTTGAAGCTTCCTTGCGGCGACTAACGGATTGCCCTCGTAAGGTCTCTGGGAGGGTCTGATGACCAGGAAATCAGCATTTATGGAGTAAGCGAGCCTCATAGCCTCCTCAACACTCTTGATGGAGGCCTCCGCTATGTGGGGATTAGTGCTGAACACGTTCACATCGCTCACAGGAGATCTCACTGCCACTATCGTGTCAAGTTCCCTCACAACCGTTCTCAGGTGGGATATGACTGACCTGTGGAGCAGGGATGGCAGGTAGCGCGGAGGCTCCGTGGAGACCACGACACCCTCGCATCCGGACCTGACCAGTAGCATGACCACCTCAGGGAGCTCAGCTCCCCACATGAAGTCAGTCGAACACAAAAGCCTCAAACCCTTCGTCAAGATTACCCCCTTGCTTCCGGGTAGAATTTCGATCCTTGTAGGTATATAATTTTGATCTTAAATATGCAAGATTTACCCATCTCTGGCCCCAATGGTTCGAGATATCTTTTTCAAAACGATGATTTACTGAAAATTATTCTGAGACAGGTATTCTAAGATCTTACAACCAATCTGTCACAATATAGGGGCTCTCATCGGGAGGGAAAGGTTATTATACGGCTATAGAAGATGAAAGGTCACAGCATAGATTTGTTCTTAGATACCCCAAGTATTCTATCTCCTTGCATGATACCAAATCCGTTAATGCTATCATCAATAATATACACACTAAAATTTATTTAGGATAGTAAATTTCAATAAAATAGAATTATTCAATACAACAATGGATAAATATACATTGTTAGATTTATATTCTTTCTGAGCATTGGAAACCCTTCTATCATTTACTGGATTGTAGAGGGATACCATACCACTGATAAGGCTATCGAGATATAGGCAATTACTTCGATCGATCGATTCTTCGCCGAGAAAATAGAAAAGCTTATATTTAATCTTCCATTGTTTGAATACGGCCCTATAAGGGTTTGTCAAGAGGTGAGACTATATGCCCCAGAAGCCTGCCAAGCATCTACCCCTTGCTCCCGTATACCGGATCATAAAGGAGGCCGGCGCTGAGAGGGTCAGCGATGACGCTAAGGCCAGGCTAGCCTACTATCTTGAGAAGTTCGCTTACGAGGTAGGCAAGTACGCTGTTGACCTAGCCAGACACGCCAAGAGGAAGACCGTCACCGACAGAGACATCGAGCTGGCCGTAGAGGCCATCTGGAAGAAGTAAGCCGGCCTCCCTAACCCTCTTTCTTTTAACTCGATTATACGGCCTCATCGGAACTGGGAACTACTCCTTTCATAATAGTCTAACTCGTTCAACTGTGAAACGGGCCCGGGGGGACTTGAACCCCCGACCTGCGGCTCCGAAGGCCGCCGCTCTATCCTTGCTGAGCTACGGGCCCCCAGAAGATGGGATCCTTCGGGCTTAATAGTGTATGCCCTCTAGTCACTCTCCCTTCCCACCCTTAATCACCTGTCTGCTGAAGAAGTAGGCCCCTACTAGCAGCATCACCACCGATAATACGAGCAAGGTCCAATCACCCTCTGCCAGCTTGGCTCCGACCAGACCGAAGAATGTAGCTCTTGGGACGATTGCTAGTACATTCGCCAATACGAAGACGAGGAAATTCATCCCGACAGCTCCGGCCACGTAAGAGGTGACATCTAAGGGAAGAAATGGGATAAGCCTAGTTATGAAGACCAGCCAGCCACCCCACCTGTCAAACCACGAGTAGACCTTCCTCAACAGGTCCTCCCTTATGTAGTACTCTAGGATCCTCTTTCCCAAAGCCCTAGCGATGAAGTAGTTGATGATCGAGCCGACAGCTATCCCCATACCACCATATATCCCCACCTCAACAGGACTCATGCCCAAAGCCCCAGCAGCGACTAGGACAGCATCCGCAGGTATGGGTGAGATCACGGCTTGGAGAATCATCGCAGCGAAGAGACCTATTGCCCCATGTCTCCTGACGAAAGAAGAGATCTCCTCTGCCATGGCTTGATAATGTTCCAGATGCTCTCCTATGAATCTGACTTGATACACATTGCCGAGAAGAGCTAAGGAGGTGAGGAAGCCAAAGCTGCTAGGCCTCATACTCAGTTTACTCAGGAAAATAACGACCACGAATCCCTCCAGCAAGTAGAGCCCCCAAAATGGAGAAGGAGGTTCAGCAATCAGTTGAGCCAGTACGGGTGGTAGGGAGGCTATCGAGGAGATCGCTATGGCCCTCCTAATGGAAACCCCAGATGAGGTCAGCAAGGCCATGGAAAGGCCGCTCCCCCCAAACCCTATCGAGCTAACGCCTTGAGCGAATCCAGACACAAAACCATCCATAGCATCAGGATTTCGACCTTCTTCTACAGAGAGAAGTCCCCACCTGAGAAAAGCTACAGCTAAAAGTCCGATTAATGAGAGACCAGCTACTATTAACCCTCCCATAGTGGGATCGACGTAATTCAGCCACCCTCTCAGTAAGAAGGTTAGTAACGAGGAGGTCATCAGGGCAGATACCGCCGCCTTAGGCTCCAACCCCTCCCTAGCTAGGTATATCCCCGGTATTCCAGCGAGGTGTCCCGAGGGAAGGGGCCATACGGGTATCCACTCTAGGAGCCCGGCGGCGTACTCCAGCATATGCAGGATGATAAAGTTTCAAATATTAATAGTGGTTGGTGGCTTGATGGTCGACTTCACCTACGGGGGGATGAACAACCCCCATAGAGACCTGATGGAGGAGATAGAATCCATTCTGGAGCTCGGTTTGGATTACGTAGAAATAACGGTCGAATGGCCCTATTCATGGGTAGACACGATTCTCAATCATATAGTCGAGCTGAATGATCTGGCCAGTTCTCACAACTCCTTTTACCTGATACACTCCCCTTGGTACTTGGAGGTAGGCCATCCCTATGATGAGGTTAGGAAGGGGGCCCTCAAGGAGGCTTTCAAGGTCTTAGATATCGCCGCCAGACTGGAATCCCCCTACGCAACCTTTCACCCCTTCACCCCAGGATGGCTAGCCGCCATCAGGGAGAAGGCTAGGGAGTTCAATGTAGCGGGTTTCAGGGAGCTGGTTGCATATTCCAAGGAGAAGGGGGTTCAAGTACTGGTCGAGAATGTGGATCACGGTGCCTTCAGGTCGCCCTCCGATATAAGGTACCTAGTGGATAACGTTCCAGAGCTGTTCGTCACCCTCGATATCGGACACACCTTCCTCAATGGAGGTGTGGATAAGCTCAAATCCTACATAAACAAGCTCGGCAGTGAGATCATGCATCTACACGCCCACGACAATGACCTCAACAGGGATCTTCACCTCCCCATAGGAGCTGGCAGGATACCGTGGAATGAGACTGTTGAGGAGATCAGGTCTTGGGGATACAAGGGTACGGTGACATTGGAACCCCACGTATCGGACATTGACTACTTAAGGATATCTAGGGATAAGCTCTCATCCCTACTTGAGGCTCCAAGCCACTAAACATGTGGCAGAGGTTATTAGGACGGAGACCACCATGCCCAGCAGGATCTGACCCAGTGTGTGGGAGCCTGATCTCCATCTGGACCAAGCCAAAACGGGGACCAAGGCCATCAGCAGAGCTCCTAGGGGATAATTCCCTAAGATCATTAAGAAGGTGGCCGGACCAGCTAGGCCCGCCATGTGAACACTCACCTTGGTGGCGCAGTGATTGATCACGGCTATTGCTAGTGTGACCGCCAGATAAGATAGGGAGAGAACGGCCATCGGGCATGAGCCCAGTGATGTAAGCAATACAGTGGCTACAGAATAGCAGACTATGGCCTGAGCGAAAAAGGGACCTCTAGCGTACCTATCCGGGACGAGGATGTCCATCTCCCCTGAGAGAGACTTCTTCACAACGTTGGCCACGGGGCAGATGACGATCAACAGGAAGGACACTATGAGGCTCAAGAGATCTGGGTACATGGCATAGACTCCTAGAGACGAGATGGCTGCTATGGTCACCGGTGACAGCAGCAGGGCTATGGCTCTGTGAGTGTCCATCGGTGGCCAATCCTAGGTTGATTTAAAAAAGAGTTTCCCCGCCTAAAACCTATGAAAACGAAAGTTTCCCTCCTTTACTCATTGAGAGATCCAGCGGGCAGGAACATGGCCTCCGAGATAAGTGAGAGGTTGGGGGAGCAATTCGATTTGAGAGGTAAGAGCATAGAGTTAGTCAGCTTCGAGAGGGAGATTCTCTACGTAAAAAGCTGTGAGGAGCTTGGAGTATCCGATTTTGACTACGTGGTGGTACTCTCTAGGCATAGCGGTACCCCTCACAGACCCATACTTACTGCTCATGTCCCTGGGAACTTCGGTCGGGCTAAGTATGGGGGCGAGTCCTTCAAGCTGGGCATAGCAATACCCTCCCTCATGAAGGAGTACTTGGTGGCCGCCTCTAAGAGGGTGGAAGGGACGGGATATTCTGTGGGATTCGAGCCGACCCACCATGGTCCCACCATCGAAAAGCCCATAGCCTTCTTGGAGATAGGCTGCGATGAGGAAGCTTGGAACGATCCCAATGGAATAAGAATGGCAGCGGAATCCGTAGTAGAGGCGCTGGAGAACTGGACCGTGGGTAAATACATCCCGACAATAGCTTTTGGTGGCCCACACGTGAACGACCACTTCACTAGGGTGGAACTCAAGACGATGTATGCGATCGGCCACACGGCGAGGAAGCTAGATGCCAGCTGGGTCGATGTTACCATGGTAAGGCAGGCGATCGAGAGGAACGGAGAACCGCCCGAAATGGCCATAGTCGATAACAAGGGTTTGAAGGGAGAGGATCGGGAGAGGATAGAGACGGCTTTAAGGGAGATCGGACTGAGGATGGTTAGGGTAAAAAAACTCCTGAGGGAGGGAATTGAGGTCTGGGAAGAGCAGGGGGGTCAAAAGGAAGAAGTATAGAACCCCCTTCTTCTTCGATAGAACGGTTCCTAGAGACCTCTACTTCTCCATCCAGAGGAGACTGAACTATCTAGGATACGGAGCTGTCTGGCAACCAAGAAGCGCGGTTAAGGGCAGGAATAGGGATATAAGGGAGATACTAGATTACTGCGTGGCTAGGGGGATAAAACTGTACATCACATTTTCAAGGAGAATTACCATTCCACCTGAATACGAAAATAAAATAAAACTAATTAGGCTTAAAGGTGGAAGAAAGAAAACTATAAATAAGATTTTGGCTCTTTTATTTATAGAGCTCGCTTCTAGGGAAAAGAATTAATAAACCGGTGACCCATTGAACTCGGGGAGGATATAGGGAATTGCTGAGTTTCCGGCCTTCCGAGGATGAGGAAGGTGAAAGTAGACGTATCGTAGTCAGGAGACTCGTATTGGATGTAGTAAAGCCACACAACCCTAACATAGTCGACATGGCCGAGGGGCTCTCCGAGCTGAAGGGAGTCAAGAAGGTGGATATAGAGGTGAAGGATTACGACTCCACGATCGAGAGGCTGAAGATAATCTTGGAGGGAGACGACCTAGACTACGACGAGATAGTGAAGGTGATCAGGTACTACGGGGGGAATGTGGCGAGCCTCGATGGGGTTACGGTCGAGACCGAGTCTGGATCGGAGTGAGTTCAGGTTCTATCTGGAGACTCACGGCTGCTCAATGAACAGATCAGACTCCCAAATAATGGAAAGCCTGCTCAAGAAGGCAGGCTGGACAAGAGTGGATAGACCGGAGGAAGCTGACGTTCTCATTCTGAACACATGTAATGTGAAGAAGCCCACTGAGCAGAGGATGCTTCACAGGGCCAAGGTGCTATCAGAGTATGGTCCCCTCATAGCGGCAGGATGCATGGCTAAGTCTCAACCCGAGCTGCTCAGGCCCTACTCTAAGGTCTTGATGGCGCCCAGATCCATAGATAGCATTGTAGAGGCCGCATTCTTAGCTCTAGAGGGGAAAGAGGGGGAGTTCTTGGAGTGGAAGAGGCTGGATAAGGCCTCATATGATAGGGACCCCGCGAATCTAATCGGGATAGTTCCCATCGCCGAGGGCTGTCTAGGTTCCTGCACTTACTGCATAACTAAGCTGGCTAGGGGAGGACTGACTAGCTTCCCCAAGGAGAGCATCATCGACAGAATCTGGGACTTCCTGAACAGGGGGGTAGTGGAGATCTGGTTGACAGCGGAGGACACCGGGGTGTATGGTTGGGATATCGGGACCGATCTACCGGACCTATTGGACGGTATCACCTCGCTTAAGGGGGAGTTCAGGATCAGGGTTGGAATGATGACCCCTAACTCCGCCCTGAGGATAGCTGATAGGTTGCTCGACTCATTCGAGAGCCCTAAACTGTACAAATTCTTCCATTTACCGGTTCAGAGCGGTTCAAACAGGATCCTCAGGTTGATGGGAAGGGACTACACGGTGGAGGAGTTCATCTCCCTAGTGAAGCGCATAAGGGAGTGGTACGAGGACTCCACCATAAGCACTGACATCATAGTTGGATTCCCAGGTGAAACGGAGGACGATTTCCATCGAACTCTGAAGCTCTTGGAGGAGATAGAGCCGGATGTAGTGAACCTGAGCAGGTTTGGACCCAGACCCAAGACGAAGGCCGCCTCATTACCCCAACTCCCCGCTAGCGTGATCAAGAGGAGAAGCAAGGTGGCGATGGAACTGATAGAGGAGATAAAGGAGAGAAGGAACGAGAGGTTTTTGGGGAGGGATCTGGTGGTACTCGCCTCAGAGATCACCCCTAAGGGGACTCAAGGCAGGACCCCTTCATACAAACCCGTGGCCTTGGGGCAGGTCGAACCCGGATACTTCTATGAAGTCATCATCGAGGGCTTCAAGGGCAACTACTTGCTAGGGCGGGTTGTAAGAAGACTCGGGAGGGCGGGCCTCAACTTTAACGTCCAAGTAGAGGAGTGCCCGTCTAGATAAGTCCCGTGAAAAAGGTAGATGGGAGATCAAGACCTGTCTAACCCGCTCTTCACCTCCACCGCATTTTGCTGCTTGGGCTTAAACAGCTTGACTAGGGCCTTGTACACATTCCAAGCCCACGTCTCATCTGAGAATCCTACCACATTGACGGTAGCGTAAGAGTGTTCCGGCCATGTGTGTATGGCTACGTAACCCTTTCTCATCATGAGGAAGCCGCTTACGCCATACGGCTCGAACTCGTGTACGTGCACATGTACGCTCTCCTCTCCGACCTCCTCAGCTAACCTCCTCAGCATCTCCTCCATGAGGGAGGGGGAATCCAATATCTCCCTATCCTCCACATCGTAGAGCTCCGCGATCACCTGCGTCTCTTTAGGCCTTACTTCAGAGTTCATAGCTCTCTCCCGGTTTCAGAGCTATCACTTCACAGTCCAGACCCTCCTCCCTGAGCAACTCCCTCAGTTCCTCCGGCCTGCCCTTGAGGACCGGGAATGTCTCGTAGTGCATGGGAATCACCTTCTTAACTCCGAGAAGCTCTATAGCCTTGGCTGCCTCGAGGGGCCCCATCACGAAGTGACCACCTATGGGCAGAAGCGCCAGATCTGGCCTGTACAGCTCACCTATTAACTTCATGTCGTAGAAGACGCCCGTATCACCAGCGTGATATATTCTCTTACCGTCTAACTCCACCACGACACCAGTAGGGGCTCCAATGGGACTGCTGTGGACGGCGGTCGTCAGGACCATCCTCACTCCATCTACCTCGAAGAATCCACCTATGTTAGCTCCCACGGTCTTCTCGACACCTCTGTTCCCGGCCTCCATCGCGATCTCGTAGATACTAACGATTGTTCCTCCATGGGATTTCGCCAGCTTAACGGCGTCGTCGAGACCGTGATCCCCATGAGCGTGCGTCACCACGTAGATATCAGCTCCCTTACACTGGTCTATTGATATAGGGGACTGAGGGTTGCCCTCTATCCATGGATCTATGAGCACCCTCTTACTGCCCTCCAGTAGGAAGGCCGAGTGTCCTAAGAATGTGACCTTGACCATCTTATCACCCCGCAGGGAGTCCCACGGAAAGAGATAACTCTTACTCCCGCCAACCCATCGCGCGCTTCAGCCTCTCTAAGATGCTCCTTCTCCTTTCCCTCTTAGTATCCCTCTCTACCCTCGAGAGGGCCGTGAGGATTTTCGTCCTTATGGAGCTCCTCTTCTCAACCCTCAGCATCCCAGCTAGGAAGGCGAAGACGTCATCCTTAGACGCGTTCTTCGAGAGGGAAGTTACGAGGGCCTCCCTGACCTTAGGAGAGGGGTCCTCCCTGAATGTCCTCAGCAGTTCTAAGGGAACCTCTCCCTCGTCGAAGAGCTTGGAAGCGCACTTGAGGTATGCCACCCTCACCTCAGGATTGGGATCCTCAGCCCAGTTCCTCAGCGATTCAATGGTCTCCCTGTCACATATCTCACGGAGAACCAGCAAAGCGAGGTCCCCTAAGACTCCATCGACGAGCTGTTCCCTCAGTATATTGAGAAGGGCGTCCTTAGTTAACTGCTTTGTAATGTATCCTTCTAGAGCCCTAGCCAATCTGAGCATCTCGGAGGCCATGCGCTCGTCGCAGACACCTTCTTCCTCACATTCTCTTATAATCTTCAGAATAACATTCATCCCATTATCTAAATCTCCTGATAACAATTGTGAAATTGAATTATACAACACTTGAACGTAGTGCTCAAACCTTTCTGAAGCCATCTGACCTAACTGGCGCAAGCGTTTATTATAAGTTGACCACCACTATCCTGCGGTGATAAAAGGTGGTTGTGGAAATACCGGCGCCGCGGTTCATTGAAGTCGATGGTAGGAAGATTGCAATAGGCGGTCCGCGGCCGAAGCTCAGGGAGGGGGAGAAATTACTCAGACATACATCATCGGTGTGTCCGGTTTGCTATAGGTTACTACCCGCAATCATATTCGAGAGGGATGGGGCTGTTTACATAAGGAAGGAGTGCCCCGAGCACGGAGAGTTCGAAGACCTTTACTGGGGAGATGCCGAGATGTTCAAGAGGGCCATGGAGTTCGAGGTTCCCGGAAGGGGGATCTACCCCCCCCACACCGAACTCCTCGCCCCATGTCCCTTCTCCTGCGGCATATGCCCGGCCCACCAGAACACGACGGCCCTAGCGAACTTGGTGGTGACCAACAGGTGTAACCTCGATTGCTGGTACTGCTTTTTCTACGCCGAGAAGGCCGGTTACGTGTATGAACCCACCTTGGAGGAGATAGATAAGATGGTAGATCTCCTCATAAAGGAGAAGCCAGCCCATGGGAATGCCATCCAGATAACGGGCGGAGAGCCCACCCTGAGGGAGGATCTGGTTGAGATAGTTAGGCTCCTCAGGAGGAAGGGCATCACTCACATACAACTCAACACCCAGGGCATCATCTTCGTGGAGAAACCTTGGCTCATGAGGGAGCTGAGGGAAGCAGGGGTCAACACTATATACATGAGCTTCGATGGAGTCACCCCTGAAGCCAACCCCAAGAACCACTGGGAGATCCCGTACATACTAGAGGCCGCCAGGAAGGCGGGCATGACGAGTTTAGTGCTCGTTCCCACCGTGATAAAGGGGATAAATGATCACGAGGTAGGTGACATGGTCAGGTTCGCCGCCTACAATATAGATGTCGTCAGAGGAGTGAATTACCAGCCGGTCTCCCTCACCGGACAGATGCCCAAGGCCGAGAGGGAGAAGTATAGGATAACTATCCCAGATGTCATAAGGAAGATAGAGGAGCAGACCGATGGACAGATATACAGGGAGGCTTGGTATCCGGTTCCGTTCACCGTGGCCGTGAGCGAGTTCATCGAGGCCGTGACCGGCGAGCCCAAGCTCATGATGACCAATCACCCCGCCTGCGGGATGGCCACCTACGTCTTCCCAGTGTTCGAGAGGGTCGATGGTAAGAAGAGGGTAACTAGATTCATCCCGATAACGGACTTCGTTGATGTAGATGGCTTTTATCAGTTCCTCAAGGAAAAGGCTAGGGAGATCAAGGAGGAGCACAAGAACAGGTGGCTCACCCTCCTCAAGGTGGTAGCTAAACTCCCAAGTTTCATAGAGAAGGACAAGCAACCCCCAGGCATTAACCTCATCGGAATACTCAGGAAGATAATACTCCAGAGGAGCTATAAGGCGCTAGGAGAGTTCCACTACAAGTCGCTCTTCTTGGGAATGATGCACTTCATGGACCTGTACAACTACGATGTCCAGAGGGTGATGAGGTGTGACATACACTATCTCTCTCCTGATGGTAGGGTAATACCCTTCTGTACCTACAACGTGCTCTCTGACCTCTACAGGGACAAGATAATCAAGGAGTACTCGATGAGCTTCGAGGAATACGAGCGCAAGTACGGAAAGGGATTGATAGGCGCTGAGAGTAAGTACAGGAGGGACATTCCAAAGCTGGAGAATACTGAGATATACGTGAGAACCTACGAGCCCTTCTTCCACAAGTTCAGAAGGCTTCCCGCTATAGTGAGGAAATCCCAGTGAGCCAAATTGTACGACGTAGCTGTTGTGGGTGCCGGCCCTACTGGGGCCGCCCTATCTCATTTCCTGTCCTCCAAGGGGTTCACGGTACTCGTCATAGAGAAGGATCCACAGCCCGGGATTAGAACCATCTGTGGCGAGTATCTGCCAGATCCTAGTTCACTCAAGTTGGAGGGAGATGTCGCCTCGGCCTATTTGGACTTTTTCGAACCGTTCATCGTGCACAGAATGGAAAGGATAGTGATGGAGATAGGGAACAGGGAATTCGAGACCAATTATGCTGGATACTCCGTGGATAGGAGGGCAATGATCGTCTCTAGGCTAGAAGAGTCCTTGGCAGAGGGAACCATCCTCAAAACTGGAGAGGCTTTCATCACGGCTCGGTTCGTGGATGATGCTTACGAGGTGAGGACGTCCAAGGACAGGTACAGGGCGAGGTACCTAGTAGGGGCGGATGGATTCGATAGCAGAGTTGCCAAGCTGATAAACGGGAGTACAACACTCAAGTGCGACGATCTTGCGCTAGCCTTCTCCACTGAGGTCACGATGGAGATGAATGAGCCTGACGTGATGAGGTTAGTGATAAGCGAGTCATTGGCTCCAGGTACCTACGCTTGGGTTATCCCTAGGTCCGAGAACACTGCGAACGTTGGGGTTGGTGTCAGGCTCAATATGATCAACGGGTTTGACCCCAAGAGAGCTCTCAAGGAACATCTTGCTAGGCTGAATGCAACGGTCGAACCTGAGCTCAGGGGCAGATACGTCCCGGCCGGGGGCATGCTAGGCAAGGTTCAAGAAGGGGGAATTTTCCTCGCAGGAGATTCGGCTGGCATGACGGTTCCCTCCAACGGTGGGGGCATGCATACGGGCATAATAGCCGCATACCTCTTAACCAGATCGCTGGCGGATGACAGGCCGGAGGGCTACGTGCCCTCCGTTGACAGGGTAGTTAGGCCGATGGTGGACACGGGCCTCATCCACAGGAGGGCCGCCGACTTCCTGCTGAGGACTGGCCTCCTGTGGAGAACCCTAAGGTTTCTACCCCATTCTTTAGTCGAGGAAGTGATAAGGGTGGAGCGCGGGCCATATTATCCCCTGCTCAAACTACTTTCCTCGCTCTACGGGCAAGTAAGGGGCAAAGTCGGTAGCTATCCAGCCTGTAGATAGGATCCTCACACTCATCACATACCAAGACTACATCGAACTCGCTGGAATATGCCAGAGAATCCTCAATCGACGTGATTATCCCCCCTCCTCTCCTCAAGGAAGAGATGAGCCATCTGATCTCGTCCTTTATCTGGTACGGTGCCCTTTCCTCCGTGAGAGGGCTGAGCAAGGGAGTGATAACCACGAAATCTCTCCTCTCGTAGGCAACTGATTGGAGCAAGGTGATCAAGGAGGTCGCATCCTTGCCCGCAGTTGATAGCCCTGAGGCATCTATTATCAGGACGCCCGCCACTTCGGGCAGCGCCTCATGCAGCAAAGATCCATCCTCACCGAACAGCTGTCTCAGCAGAGACCTACCTGGCTCCGGGATCCTTATGTCATCTAGCAGTGAGACGTCACCCGTCTTCAGGACCTCACTTATAACGGAAGGATTCACTCCGATCAGGTAAGAGAGGAGGAGAGATGCCGTCATGTAATAGGATGGCCCGAGACTACCAGCATGGCTGAATCTGAGATCTTCTGGCCTAGCGATCTTAATTTCAGTGTTTTTCAGCCTATCAGCAGCGTCACCGCTCCAGTCGACTAGGATCACCCTCCTATTGGTGGAGATGAGGGAGGCCAGCGATATCGCTAGGGAACTTGCCAGACCTACGGATTTGCAGACAGTTAGTACCGACTTGAACGAGAGAGATAACAGGTCCTGCTCACTCTGATGCTCGTCCTCTTCCCTCATCTCATCTTTAGAGATCGACATCGTGGAGATGAAGGTGAGCAGCAGCAATAGGGGGAATAGTAGTGACCCCAAGGCTAGAGGGACGTAGTACCTCAGATCAACGTTACCTCTGATCCTGAAACCAAAATAGAAGAGAATACTCGCTATGGAGATGTTAATCAATCTCTGAGGCATCCTCACAGGCCATATCCTCACAATCTCCACAGAAAGGAACAAGAACCCGAGTATCAGGAGTAGTAGGGATAGCACACCTTCAGGCCCCTTGAAGATCCTCTTGAAAAGGGAGAGTAAGGAGATCACGCCTCCAACTCTCCCCACTTTGATAGAAGTAGCTCTAGGTATCTGAGTTTCTCGAGGAGATACCTCATCTCAGCCCGGTGAATGACTTCCATTTGTCCCTCTACAGACTCAACGCCTAGCAGGAAGCCCTCCACTCCAGCGGACAGGGCCTCACTTATCAGATCAACCGAAGGAACCTCCTCTTTCAGATCTACCATGAGATGGTCGAAGCGGGAGGCTAGGGAGAGGGATGCACTGAACCCCTCGAGATTCACTGGCAGTACAGCGCCATCGTAGATGTCAGACAGCTCATCGGACATCAGCACCAATTCTGCCTTTCCTAAGTAGATTAAGAACTCAGAGCTCGGAGAAGACGCTGCAATAGAAAAAAGCTTTTCTTTGGCTTCCTTAGGGTTATCTGCTACCACTAACACCTTAACCTCACCTAAATCCCCTATGTTTGAGGGGTCCCTCAAGATAACGATGTGATCTCCAGGGCCTAATCCGCTCAGCTCGTCCACTTCTACGATCCAGCCGTCCACCAGCCCTCTCGGGAGTTCCGCCGGGTACCTGACGTAGATCTTGGAGGCCACCAGCGCGACCGGGGAGATCTCCACCTCCCTCGGAGCTACCTTTCCCGGGCGAGTGAGGGGCTCCGCCTTCTTCACCTCCTTTGATCTCTCCTCCTTAATTTCCCTGACTTCCCTCCTCTCCTCCAGCCAATTAATGACCTTCCTCTCCAACGGCTTAACAGGCGGCCTCTCCGGCTCCTTGTGGGCCTGTATCACGAATAGAACGTCCGTGCCCTCCTGAATTACCCACTCCATAAGAGTGGGGGTCCCCAAGATCAGTGAGAGATCAGAGGATGTTCTAGCTATTTCCTCTATCTCCCCTCCCTTCACCGAGGGCTCCATCCACAGGTGATGGGGGACCTCCACCTCACGTATGCCCTGAGGGCTGGGTACGAGCTTAATCTTCTTCTCACTCAGCTCACTCTCCACGACCTCCATGAGGTCCATGCTGATCCTGAACCTGTCCTTCGGAACTCCATTCATCGATCCCCAAGTCGACTCAACTAGGATCTCATTTCTCCTCCTGGCGGGACAGCAGATGGCGATCCCACTCGATCTCGGAAAGATGACCTTCTGTATCATTATCGCTAGATCCAGATCCTCCGGATATACGCCGAGATCCATCATCCTAGCTATGGCCTTAAGTGAGAAGGAGCTACCCAGTACCCTCTGGATGGATCTCACGATCCCTTTTTTCGTTGGCTCGTCGTACCACACGCCCATCCTGCCCTTGAGGTCCCCATCGACGAGCTCGGATGCATAAGGGGACGGTCTAGCGACAATCATTTTCTCGACATTACCTGCGATGGAGTCCATTATCCCATCCAACAGATCCTCGGGGATCGATAGGGAGCTTATCTTTGATCTGACCTCCTTCTCAAGTTCAAAGGCCTTCTCCGGCCTGTCCGAGTCCATCACTATCCTAGAGAGCTTGAAAATGTCGTGTCTTATCCCGGACTCCGACATCAACTGGGATATCACATCGCTGGGTATGATGACAGTGAAGGGAACCCTAGCACCGGTGCCCTTCACCTTGGACAGGTTCCAAGCCTTCAACCCCACCTCCATCTCAGTGTGCTTGGGGACATCATCCAAACTGATTAGCAAGACATCACCCCCACCTGAACTCAATACTGTCACCCACATCGACCCCGAGGAAGTCGGCGGCGCTGCCCCTAGCTAACGAGAGTTCCAGCAGATCCGTGCTTCCTCTTATCACCAGGAGGCCCTTACCCCCGTAATGGGTGGATCTCACAGCTTTGGCCCACGAATGCGGGGTGATCACTTCGATCTTCTCCGCGCCCACCTTACCCCATCTCACGTTAGTTACCACGTTCCCGAAGCCGTCCACGTTGAGCACTTCCCCCTTAAGGTATCTGTCTCCCTCCTCCACCTTCCACAGATCCAAAACCTCCATGGATCTCTTCCTGAATCCCAAGTCGTCGGGAGACTTGCCGCACGCTAACATCGCAGACACGGGAGCGAAAACATCTCTCCCATCGAAGGTGCCCGTCCTCCTCTCAGCTAGACCGGTCCCCCTCATGTCTATCTTGAAGATCTCGTACTCTCCCATTTCTTGAACTACTGGCCAAAAGAGACCGTTATCCGGACCCACAAAGGTGAGAGGGCCGGCCTTCACTATTATCGGATCCCTAGCAGTTCCCACCCCGGGATCCACAACTCCCAAGACGATGGATCCCCTCTCTATCCAACGGTACGCCTGCCAGAGGATGAATGCTCCATGCTTTATGTTGAACTTCTTGACCCCGTGAGATATATCGACTAGATCGACCTTGGGGCACTGGGTACGGATCACTCCTTTCATTGCCCCTACGTAATAGTCCTCGGTACCGAAATCAGTGATGAGGTATATCGAGGTCATCGATTAGAAGGGGTGCCATCCTTTTTAATTATGATATGGATGGACCGAGTGCTATGAGCCTAAAGGGTCTGCTGTTCTGGCTTGCTGGATCCCTAGCACTTCTCCTATCCCTATTCACGCTAGTTGCCGATGAGTACACTCTCCTATTGATATTGAGATGCCTATCATTCCTTTTCCTGTTTGGAGTCGGAGTTCTGCTCCTCATAATCGCCAAGAAACTGCTTACTCTCTCCCCACCTCCTCCCGCTGCCTGAGCTTGACGCCGTATAACGTCTCGTATATCGGCCCCTGCGGAGTGAGGGTGCTTTTCTTGAACCTCACCTCCTTGACCTCTATGACTCCTATGTCAACATCCGAGATCCTCCTTATTATCTCAGGCAGATCGCCGGAGTAGCCTTTGACCCTAGCAATGGTTAGATGGGGCTCGAATCCCTTTGTCTCCCTTCTGAAGCCTAACTTGGCTAGGGACCTGTCGAGCTCCTTGGCCATCCCGATGAAAACGTCTCTTCCCTCATCCACACCTATCCATACGACGTTCGGCCTGCTCACCTTGGGAAAGGCTCCAACTCCTCTGAGGTGCATGGGGAAGGGCTCAAAGGATTCGAGCACCTCTCTCATGATGGAAACCACCAGCTCTATCCTCGATTCATCGACATTACCCAAGAACTTCAAGGTGAAGTGGAGGTTCTGCCTCTCCACGGGTCTGAGCTTTGCGCTCGAGGAGAGGATCTCCCTCTGGACCCTAACTATCTTGGACACTATCTCAGGATCCTCGACATCTATGGAGATGAAGCTGCGTATCCCCACTATCTTCCCTCCTTCACCTGAGCTCTGGAGGTACGCCCTCGTTAGGTATCATACAGAGGAACAGAATCTCCTCATACGCGAAATACTCGTGAGGAAGATCGGGAGGTACGTATATGACATTCCCCTCCTTGACCTCGAATTCCTGATTCCCGATCCTTATCTTCCCCCTCCCCTTCAGTACAAGGATCTCGTGCTCCCACGGGTGGCTGTGCTCAGGTATGTGCCCTCCAGCCTCCACCCTAAATATCCTCATCGAGAAGTTGGGTGCCCCGTCCTTAGGGGAGAGCACCCACTTGATGTAGGTCTTCTCAGCTTGGGGGACCGGTTGGAAAGGGATAGAGTCGATATCCTTGATCACGGGCCGGGACATATGCCTCAAGGTCGGTGCAACGTATAAAAATGGGGCTCAGTCCTAAAGCGTATAATCACCCCTCATAGATCACCTCCGACATCATCGCCCCATCTGATGAACATCAAACCGTTATTAACTCGAACTCCATCTTAGACCCTACTAGGGCGAGCAGGTCTTCCATCCTAGAGGGCATTATCAAGGCACCGGCAGCGTTTCTGTGCCCGCCACCTCCCAGTCTCTCAGCTACTTCTAGGGCCGAGAGCGGAGAATCTTCTCGACTCCTTAAGGAGAGCCTCAAGGCTCCATCGGATCCGGTAGTGATGGTCCCGAAGAACTTGTATCTCTTAGCCGCTAGTTGTATGACAGGCACTAGGTAGGATGGGAGGCTCTCTATTCTTACCAAGAGAGCATCTCTTCCCTCCAAAGATAGTAACTCCCCTAATCGATCCCCGTACTCCCTCCATATGAGATCCACTTCTCTCTTCACCGCGGGAAGGTTAACCAGCTCATCACTTGTCGTGGGAGGGTGTAACAAGAGATCTCTCGCAACTTTGATGAGATCAGATCTCTTCCTCTTGAAGATCTTCCTGATGGCGGCCGTAAAGAGGGCGGAGGACAGATCTAGGTTACCCGTATCCGTCTGATCAACTAGATCTACGGTACGAGAGAGATCCTCCACTTGAGGTTCGCACTCCCTCAGTATGTCATACAGGAGCCTCGCCGTGGACGGATACTCCGGCATGAGAAAGGCTGTTCCCACCCTGTCAAGGAGGGTGAGGTTGGACTCGTGATGATCCACGAGTATTCTAGTACCGCCCCTCGGGGGAGGCAGGTCTAGGACGATATCGAAGCTCTCTAGCGACTCCCTTATCTCGTAGGGCGCGGAGAAGTGGATCTCGAGGTCCTCCGGATGTATCAATGCCATGAGGGAGGCTGAGAATAGACCATCTAGGTCCTCCCCGTGGCTAGCTACCTTGATCCTTCCACCCTTCGAGACCAGCTCGAACATTTCACCGGCTCTCCCCTTCTCAGATCCATCGCGCGTATCGACTTTAAAACATTAACAGGGTGAGTGCGTAGAGAGTGATGGGACGCAGGGTCTTAGTGGCTGGCACATTCGACCTAATCCACGAGGGTCATATCAAGATGCTTTGGGAAGCTAAGAAACTCGCCGGCAAGGATGGGGAGCTCGTGGTGGTCATCGCGAGAGACGATAATGTGATGAGGTTCAAGGGAAGATTCCCGGTGATAAGAGAGTCGTCTAGGGCCTACATAGTGAAAAACCTGAAACCGGTCGATCGAGTCGTTCTGGGTGAGAAAGAGCCCTTAGACTCCATAGTGAAGATAAGACCGGACGTAATAGCCCTAGGATACGATCAATGGGCCGAGGAGAGATGGCTTAGGGAAGAGCTGAGGAAGAGAGGTATGGAGATCGAAGTGGTGAGGCTTCCGAGGTTCGGGGACAGCTCAAGTTCTTCGATAATCGATAAGATAGTGAGACTGTTCTGTTCAGACAAGGAGCCTCGAAATGGCGGAGGAGAGTCTAAGAGCTAGAGCTTCTGCTTCTCCCCTGTCGATCAAACCATTTTCCACATCCAGCTTGGTCCACAGCTCCGCCCCGATTTCCTTGACCTCCTCACTCCACCTCCACCTCCTCATGAGTGAGAAGGCGAGATCTATGAGATCCCTAACTATTCCACAGGCGGTCTCCTGAATTCCATCTTCCGTGTCGTAACATAACCTGACTCCCAGCGGTATCAGGTAAGACAGGCCGCACACCAATGTCCTGAGATCACCACCCTTCCAATCCTTCAGGTGACCTACTAGCTCGAAGAACAGATACCTGAGATAACCCTCGGCCCTGCTTAGCTTTCTCACCCTCTCCTTCGGATCCTCCTCCTTCAAGAGGTCCTCGACGCAGGAGAGGAACTCCTCGTTCACCTCGTAGATGCAGGAGTTCACATCTTCAACCATAGTGATCCATGCTGAATTGAGCACAGGCTTAAAATTCTTGATAGCGCCATTTGCGGGAGCGAAGATGAGGTGGATAGTGGCCTCGGCATGGCCCTACATAAATGCTGTGCCCCATCTGGGCACCCTCATACAAGTACTCTCCTCCGATGTGTACGCTAGGTACAGGAGGAAGAAAGGGGACTCGGTGGTCTTTGTATCAGGTTCCGACGAGCATGGAACTCCCATAGAAATAGAGGCGATAAGGAAAGGGATAAGTCCTAAGGAGCTCACTGACAAGATGCACTCTTACGTCTCGGATCTCTTCAATAGGTTCGGGATAAGCTACGACAACTACACGAGAACGGAGAGCCCAACTCATGTGAAGTTCGTTCAGGAGTTCTACATGAGGGTCTACGAGAACGGACACATCTTCGAGAAGGAGACGGAACAGCTTTACTGCCCCAACGACAAGATGTTCCTGCCCGACAGGTTCGTGATCGGGACATGCCCCTACTGCGGGTACGAGAAGGCCCACGGCGACCAGTGCGATAGGTGCGGGAGGCTCCTGAACCCGACCGACCTGATCAACCCGAGGTGTGCCATATGCGGTGCTGAACCGGAACTCAGGAGGACGAAGCACTGGTTCTTCGATCTACCCAAATTCTCCGGTAAACTCAAGGAGTACGTAGAGTCGAACGAGCAGCTTCCAGATAACGCGAGGTCCATGTCCCTCTCAATGATAGAGGACGGCCTGAAACCCAGATCAATAACTAGGGATAACAAGTGGGGTATCCCAGCTCCCTTCCCCGGGGCCGAGGGGAAGACGATCTACGTGTGGATGGAAGCGGTGTTGGGCTACGTCTCAGCGGTGAAGGAGTACTTCGAGAGACTCGGCAAACCGGAGGAGTTCGACGAGTTCTGGAAGGGGAAGGACACCAAATCGATCTACTTCATAGGGAAGGACAACATACCCTTCCACACCCTGATATTTCCAGCGCTGCTAATGGCCAGTGAGGAAGGGTACGTCCTGCCCTATAACGTAGCATCCACGGAATTCCTCCTCTTCGAGGGGGAGAAATTCTCCAAGAGGGAGAGGATAGGTATATGGCTAGACGAGGCCCTAGCCCTGCTTCCCGCCGATTACTGGCGTTTCTACATGATATACATAAGGCCCGAAACAAAGGACGCCAACTTCGCTTGGGACGACATGGTGGCCAAGATCAACGACGAGCTGAACGATACCTTAGGCAATTTGATCCACAGAGTGCTCTCCTTCATCAAGTCTAGGTACAGCGGAATCGTTCCAGATGCCCAGCTCGACGAGGAGTCGGAAGAGATGCTGAAGGAAGCTAAAGAGATAGCTGAAAGGATTGAGGACAGCATAGAGAGGGTCAAGTTGAGGGACGCCCTCAAGGAATTCCTAGAGATGGCACGACTTGGAAACAGGTTCTTCAACAGCAGGGAGCCTTGGAGGGACATAAGGGAGAACAAACCACGTGCTGACTCCACCGTGGTTGCCTCGTTCAATCTGCTGAAGGCTATGGCCTCCTACATGCACATATTCATGCCCTTCTCGGCTGAGAGGCTGTGGAGGATGATGGGTCTTGACGGTGAACCCGCGCCCTTCTCTGACGCATTCAACATCGTAACCGGAGTCCAGCTGGGGGAAGTGGAACCCCTGTTCCACAAGGTCAATAAGGAGGAGTTGCAGGAAAAGCTGGAGGAAGTCCGAGAGAGGGGAGAGGTTCTCTCGGCTAGAGAATGATTAGCTCCCCTTCTCAACCCTCACCCTTATCTTGACCTCTCCAGAGGCTATGGGATGTCCCGGCTTCAGCGCCTGCACCACTACAACGTATGTGGTGTTGTCTGTCACATTAGCGCTCCAATCCAAGACGGCCTTGCCTTCAGAATCAGTATGAGTCACGGAGGTCACGGTGGCGTTGGGTCCCATGGTGAGGGCTATGAGCTTGGCCCCCTTGACGGGCTTCCCCTCCATCTTTACGGTAGCATACACCTTACTGGAGACGGTGGTGTACTGCTTCTCAGCCGTCACATTGATGAAGGCGGACAGGTTTTCCTCCGTCTCTAGGGTAATGTTCAGAGGAGCGCCCCCGAACACGTTGAAATAGGCATCTTCCTCGACGGTGCTACCGAGATTTGCCACCACCCTCAGCGAATAGTGGCCTATTCTGTAACTTCCTTCATCGATCGGGATGGTAGCGCTCACTACTTTGCTTGGTTGCAAGCTCTTGGACTCTATGGTCATGTTCCTCTCGAGGTCCACGACATCCACTCTTACGGATGACGGAGGGCTGGGAAAAGACACTGTGAACCGGAGTTCTCCCCCTAAGGGGACCGTATCCTTGTTAAGAGAGATCTTGAACTTAGGTGCCGTTACCACCGGCCAAGATAGGAGCAGAGCCACGAAGACGAGATTTAGCAGTAGAACTATCTTGGTCTTGGTCTCCATTCCTCGGTCCCATGGTAGGGAAACCTCCCTTAATTAATGATTATCGTTCCCACGAACTTTTATTTTCCTCTAGCTGTTTCACCTAGGTGCGTGGTGAACTGATCTCAGACAAAGGACTGGAAAAGATAGAGAGCCCAAGATACATCATTTTCGGTCCGAATGCTCTGGGAAGGACAGCTGAGATACTGCACAGCTTGGGTCTCATCGGGACGGCCGTGGTGGTCAGCGGATCCAGCGTGACGGCCAATGTGGCTAGGGACCTTATCGACATGTTGGAGGGCGACATGAAAGTTTACCACGTCGTAGCCCGTCAGGGAGGTATAGATGATGTCCTCGAGGTTATCAAGGAGGCGGAAGAGAGGAACACTGACTTCCTAATAGGGGTGGGAGGCGGTAAACCCCTAGATGTCACTAAGCTAGCTGCAGCTAAGCTCGGGGTCAGGTACGCCGTGGTCCCCACCTCAGCGAGTCACGACGGAATCGCATCGCCTGCGGTGAATTTCTCCCTGTCAAAGCAGGCTGAAACCAGATTCGGTGGGGTTAGAGGGATGGAAGCACCCACAGCGGTTATTGCCGACACCCGAGTGATAAATAAAGCCCCACCTGAGACATTCAAATCCGGATTCGGCGACTTGGTGGCCAAGTTCACGGCCGTTAGGGATTGGGAGTTAGCTCATAAGCTGAAGGATGAACCGTATAGCGAGTATGCCGCCTCGATGTCGCTGCTCAGTGCCAAGATAGCGACAGATCACGCCTCTGAGATAAAATCGGGATTGGAGGAGTCCACTAGGATCTTGGTAAAGGCATTGATAGGCAGCGGCGTGGCCATAAGCATAGCCGGGAGCTCGAGGCCTGCCAGCGGTAGTGAG
Organism: Thermoproteota archaeon; assembly: GCA_027491395.1. Classification (GTDB taxonomy): domain Archaea; phylum Korarchaeota; class Korarchaeia; order Korarchaeales; family Korarchaeaceae; genus Korarchaeum. The sequence continues at coordinate 118,260 of JAOZFI010000041.1, forward strand.
CACATGTTCAGCCACGCCTTAGATGCGATAGCTGTCGAGGAGGGCGTCAAACCCGCACCTCACGGGATACAGGTGGCCTTGGGAACGATAATGATGGCCTACCTCCAAGGTCAGGACTGGAAATGGATAAAGGAAAAGCTCAGAGAGGCAGGCGTACCAACAACAGCGGAGGAAGCTGGCTTAAGGCCCGATCTCGTGGTAAAGGCCCTGACAGTGGCTCACAAGATAAGGGACAGGTACACCATACTCGGGGTGACAGGGCTCACCCCAACCGCGGCCGAAAAGCTGGCTAGAGCAACTGGAGTAATACGATAATGATAGAGATCAGGACGCTTATCAGAATTATGGAACCCACGAAGGTCGAGGTGAACTTTAGCGAGTACTTGAGAGCATCCTCTCTATCCAGTCCGATGGTCACGGCGTGCACTCTGTAGGAGAGGTAGGTGAACCAGCCGAGGGATGCTAGGGCCAATACCAAGGAGATTATCGGCGGGAAAGACACAAGATACGAGAATATCTCTGAAAATACGGTTAATAAAAGACCTCTCCAAGTGGAACCCTCGCATGAGATGACCCTGCCCGGTGATATCATCAGCACCAACGTATTGAGAACCCCCACAATGGTGAGCGGAAGGGAGCAGAGGGCCATCAGGTAGTGGTATTTCCTGAGCCTCATCCTAGCCCTCCTAGCTACGGAGATCCCCGAGACGACTGAGGATATCCCCCAGCTCACTGCCGTTATGACCCACATGTAGAGGAGCAGGAGCTGTTTCACATGGATGAACATCGCCACCCTCTCTGTCATGACAGAGGAAGAGCAGGTTATCCTCACTCCCAGCGTCGAGAGGGTCAAGGCATCCACAATCAAGAAGAGGAGGAGAGAGACGGTTGCCGGCAGTAAGCTGGCGTTTAATCCAAGATCCCTCAACTCATCCCTCTTGCCTAGCAGGAACCCGAGCAGATTCATGGGTAGTACCTCCCAGTTGCCCTCGCCAGTTGGTCCATCTTGGAGCCGGGTTTGTTGACTCTAGGTCTGCCTGTGTCGGGATCGCGCCTGAAGGTAACATCGACGTCCTTTAGGAACTCGTTAAGTCCTTCTCTGGAATCCATGGGCTTGCTAGCGTGACCTTCAACTCCAGGTTGTCCGGAGAAGACCATAATCCTATCAACCACTGCTTCTATTGTGAGGAGGTCATGCTCCACGACGATCACGGCCTTATTCTCTCCCTGAATCCTCCTCCTGATAGCCTTCGCTGCCGCGAACCTAGCTTCTACATCTAAGAACGCGCTGGGCTCGTCTATCAGGTAGATATCGGCCTCTCTACCCAAGCAAACTGCGATGGCGACCTTCTGAAGCTCTCCACCGCTGAGCTCATCCAGGTACCTGTCCAGCAGCCTCTCTATTCCCAGCCTCCTGACCACCTCCGCTCTGAAGTATGGGCTTGAGTAGCTAGATCCAGCCACCTTGCGTAGGAGGGACTCCACGGTGCCCTCATACGTGGGTTTCACGTGCTGAGGCTTGTAAGAGACCTTTATGCCCTCGGTCATTACGGTACCCTGATCAGGACTGAGCTCACCCGCTAACATCCTCACGAAGGTGGTCTTCCCTATTCCATTGGGGCCAACCGCCACGACCACCTCTCCGGCGTAGACTTCGCCCTCCTCAACATGGAGGCTGAACCCATTCAATCTCTTCTCCAAACTGGTGTACACTACAACGGGGTTCTCTGAAATCTCAGGGCTGCCCACCCTAGGCAAGAAGGAGATGGGCTCTTCCCTGAATCTGACGTTGTCATCCGGGAGGTATCCGTCCAGGAAGATGTTTATTCCCTCCCTAGTGGAGTGGGGATGACTGACCACCCCGTAAACCCCGGGTTCCCCGTAAAGTATGTGAACGTAGTCGCTGAGGTAATCCAGCACTGCTAGGTCATGCTCCACCAGCATAATGGATTTACCGTCCTCTTGGAGCCTCCTTATCAGCTTAGCGGCCCTCATCCTCTGATAAACATCCAAGTAGTTAGTCGGCTCGTCCAGCACGTAGACATCAGCATCCCTCACGTAGGCCGCCGCTAAAGCTAGTCTCTGGAGCTCACCACCGCTCAGCTCCCCTACTCTCCTATCCTTGAGCTTACCCAATCCTAGAAAGTCCATTGCTTCATCTAGGACCCCCCTTTCATCCACCTTCTCGAGGACTTCGATGACCCGCCCCTTCACGACTTGAGGTATCTTATCTATCCTCTCGGGCTTGTTCACGACCCTTATCTGACCATCAGCGAGTCTCTTCAGATAATCTTGGAGTTCAGAACCCCTGAAATGCCTTATCACCTCATCCCAATCCGGTTCATCGTCCACCCTGCCTAGGTTGGGCTTTATCCTGCCCGACAGAATGGATATGGAGGTGGTCTTGCCCACCCCGTTCGGACCCACAAGACCCACGATCCTGCCGGGCCTCACTATAGGTAGCCTGAAGAGGGTGAACCCATTCACCCCGTACCTGTGTACCTCCTCACCCTCCACTGGGGCAGGTAGGTTAACGACAGAGATGGCAGAGAACGGGCACTTCTTGACGCATATTCCACATCCCGTGCACAGCTCCTCATCTATGACTAGGAGATCATCCTCCAACCTGATGGTCTCCTCGACGCCCATTCTGACCTCTGGACAGTACTTTATGCACTCCAAGCCGCACTTGCGCGGGTTACACCTGTCCCTATCTACTACAGCTATCCTCCTAGCGGGCAAAAAATCACCTCGGGGGGGATACAGATTCCCTCCCGAGGTCGAAGGCTCTCAAATTTAAATCCCTATATCTGGAGGGAGAGACCTCCTCCAAGGCTTCCCTGAGGACCCCTTCTGGGAAGGGCAGCACTCCGGTGGCCTGAGCGGCTCCGAGCATCACGGTATTCGCGACTATGTAATCACCAGCCTTCTTCGCTATATCGTATGCATTCAGCACCATTATCTGCTTGGGATTGAGTCTCCTCATGAGCTCCAAGATCTCATCGAAGCTGGGTATGGGAAACCTCTCCAAGTACGCCCCCACAGGGGGGATCACGTGGTTATTCATGACCACCGTGGTCCTTTCCGAGATGTATGGTGCTTGCCTGAGCCCCTCGAGCGGTTCCAAGGCTATCAGCAGGTCGAGCGTTCCCTCAAGTATGAGGGGGCTGGATACGTCACTTCCAATCCTTAACTCGGTTCTTATAGATCCGTACCTCTGGGAGAGGCCGTGGACCTCGCTCTGGGCGAAGTTAAGACCTAGCTTGAGCGCGGCCCTAGCTATCACGTTGGTGGTGAACAGGATGCCTTGCCCACCGACCCCAGCGACTATCACGTTTAACTCGCGCACGCTCATACTCTCACACCCCTATCTTCTGCTCCCTCCAATTGAGTGATCCCTCCTGAGGTTCGAAAGCTCCGTACGGGCAGACGGGAACGCAGGCTCCGCAGCCGAAACACACTGTTGGATCTATTTCTACCAGAGAGCCAGTGTCAACGAAGGCCGGGCAGGCGAAGGTGTTTATGCAGACCCTGCAGTAAGTGCACTTGTCGGGGTTCACCCTATACGGGACTATCTTCTGCCCCTGTCTCCTGAGCCTAGCCACTGTAAGTAGGGCGCACTCCCTCTTAGTTATCACCACAGAGACGCCATCATGCTTCAGGGCATCCCTTATCGCCTTTTCAGTGGCAGCATGATCGTAGGGATCTACTACTTTGACGTAATCGACGCCTATGGATCGAACGATCTTCTCTATATCTATGGCGGGGGCCTCATCACCCACCGCATTAACCTCCGTACCCGGGTGAGGCTGGTGGCCTGTCATGGCCGTTATCCTGTTGTCCATTATCACCACGGTCATTTTCCTCTTATTGTGGACCGCATTTATCAGCGCCGGTATGCCGGCATGGAAGAAGGTGGAATCACCTATCAGCGCGACCACGTCCTGATCTGTGGCTACATCTATCCCATTAGCCAAACCTATGGAAGAGCCCATCGCGTGAGTGACATGTTCCACTCTAAACGGCTTCTGGAAAAGCAGGGCGTAGCAACCTATATCGCCCATGAACGCGGCCCTACCCGCGGCCCTTCTGAGGGCGTACCCCGTAGACCTGTGGGGGCATGCAGGGCACAGGACTGGAGGCCTCGGAGGGACTTTCTTAAGTATTTCTGAGCTTCTCCTATCTATTTCAGCGAAGTTAACGGGAAGAACGACTCCTAATGCCTTCGACAGTCCCTCTAACACGGTTCTCATGGTGTACTCTCCGACCCTAGGCATGTGGCCGGTCAACTTACCTAGGACCTCGACCTCAGGCGCGTAGTCCTTGGCTATGGCCTTCACCCTCATTTCTAGGTAAGGATCCAGCTCCTCCACTATCAGCACGGTGTTCACGGAGGAGAGGAACTCTCCTATGTCCTTCTCGGGGAGTGGGAAAGTCATTCCCAGCTTCAGGATCTTGGCGTTCACGTTAACGAGCTTCAGCGCCTCCTTAGCATGGGCGTAGGCGACACCCGAGGTTATGACCCCGAACTCCGCATCGGAAGCTCCCTCTACTTTAGCATAGGAGGGTGCTACATCCAAGGATATCTCCTTGAGCTTACCCAAAAGCTCCGCGTGATGCTTCCTAGCTATGGCGCCCACTTGGAGGTACCTATCGGGCTCTGGAGGAACAAACTTGCCCTTGGAGAAGCCAGCCGTTATCTCTCCTAAGCGAACGGGACCTCTCTGATGGCTGATCCTAGTCGTCGTCCTCACCATTACGGGTATCTTGTACTTGCTGGACAGCTCGAAGGCTTCCTTTGTTAAGTCCTTGGCTTCCTGAGGGTTGGATGGCTCCAACATAGGCAATCCAACTGACTCGCTGTAATGCCTGTTGTCCTGCTCGTTCTGACTACTGTGAGCATGGGGGTCGTCCGCTGATACTATGACCATGGCGCCGGTCACTCCCGCGTAAGCTAGGGTGAAGATAGCATCGGAGGCAACGTTGAAGCCCACGTGCTTCATCATGGTCAGGGCCTTGAGACCAGACCACGCCGCCCCCATCGCAACCTCCGTGGCGACCTTCTCGTTGGCCGACCACTCGAAGTATATGCCTACGCGCTTGGCTACTTTGGCTAGGGCCTCACCTATCTCCGTGCTTGGTGTACCAGGATAGGCCGCGGCGACGTTCAGGCCTGCCTCCAAGGCCCCTCTTGCGACGGCTTCGTTTCCGAGTAGCACCTCTAGGGTGTTGGCTGGGGCGAGCAGATCTCCCATAAAAGCAACCCCATGCAGTAGGCGCTGAGGTAACTTATAATTGTGCGAATAGCCTCACACATCAGAGTCGAAGTGAATATAACGCCGGAATATAATCAAACAGACGATAATCTTGTGGAATATAGGAAAATTCTTTACTCAATCCAGCCTTTTAAGAGGTTGAAAATAGTGACCATCTTACCAGCGAGTCGGCCGATCTCAGCGCACGGCATGGGGTGGGGTAAGCGGGTATGCCCTTCCTCCTCAAGGAGAGGACCGCCTCCAAGGCCTTCTTTCCACCCATTATCACCGGTATTATCGGCTTATCATAAAGATCCCAGAGGTCGTATATCATACTAGCGAACCTCATGGGATCAGAGAGAGCGGTCTCACAATGCAGGGCAATGACACCATCCACATCCCTCCTAGACATAAGCACATCCAGCACGCCCCTGTAAACATCGGTCCCAGCTCTACCTGTTATGTCGACAGGATTGGTGGAAAAATTCCCACCTTCCGGTACGAACTGCCTCATCTCCTCAATCAGATCATTGCCGGGCTCGGGTAAGTCAAGAATGGAATCAGAAGACATCCCCTTAAGGAGCTTTCCCGCTCCCCCGCTGTTGGTCACGGCGATGAAGGATCTCCCTTTTATCCTCTTACCGGAAAGCGCCAGGGCCATGTCCAAGGCTGTGATCACATCATCAGTTATCGGTAGATTACCCTGAAGTCCCTTTAACTCCTCTTTCACCTGATCTGAAGCCGTGAGGATAACCAAGGGCTTCCTTCGGGCTACCTCTTCGACTGCGGCCTTCAATGAACCTCTATCCTTAACGCTCTCGGCATGCAGCACCAAGGACCTGGTGCTCCTATCTTCGGCTAGATAACTCAGAACTTCACTCTCGCTGACATCCAGCTTGTCGCCCAGCCCTATCACCGCTGAGAGTCCGACACCTTGGACAGTGGCTAGGCCCATGAGTGCCATTCCTAAGGTACGGGACTCCGTGACGAGGCCAACTCCTCCCTCAAGCACCTCCATGGGACCTAGTGTGGCGTTAAGTCGGCTCTTGATGTGGAATATGCCCATAGAGGACGGGCCCAAGATCCTTATCCCGTGTTTCTGTGCTGACTCGTATATGTCGTAGGAGGAGGGGTCACCTCTCTTCCCAGAAATGACTACGGCTACCTTAACGCCCTTGGCGCCGAGCTCCCCCATGATCTTCGGGATCCTCTCAACGGGCGACACCAAAATTGCGAGATCTATGTCCTCCGTCACATCCAGAACCGTCTTATAGCATCTGATATCGTGTATCTCTGCGTACTTGGGATTCACAGGGAATATGGGCCCAGGGAAACCGTACTTAACCAAGTTGGTGAGGACCTCGTAACCCATCTTGCCGGGAGTCTTGGACACGCCGATAACCGCAATGGATCTGGGCTCAAAGAGGGTTCTCAGTGTATCTTCCTCCACGAAGGAAATCACCTCCCTCAACCTGACTCAGCGGCAACTGCCCTCCAGATCGCATCTCCGGCGTGATGCAGATTCTTCACGGATCTTCCCCTCTCCTTTATCTGATCCGGCGGTCTGAGAGCCCTGCCTATGGCTATGGTTGCCCCTAACCTCTCGTCGACCACGACTACCAAGTCTCCCTCGTCGAAGTTCCCCATGACCTCCTTGATGCCCGGTCCCATGACGTGGGCTCCGCTGGCTATCGGTTTAACCGCCCCCAAGTCCACTACCACCTTAGGTAGATCGAGACCGAACTTCTCGACGGCCGTAAGGAAGGGTATGAGGTCATTATCCTCAGTGGGGAGCTCAACGAGCACGGGTTCCCCCTCATAGTAATAGACCTTGGCCATCTTCCCCTTCCATGGAACCTCGAGCACTTGGAGGGAGATCTTCCTTTTACTGAAGACGTTGCTCATGCTCCTTATCTCCTTGACCGCCCTGTCTATGATGGTCTTACTCTGCTTTACCGTAATCGCGTATTTCCTCCCCGGAATTGCCCTCACCTTTGCGAATATAGTGAAATGGCGCCCGGGCCGGGATTTGAACCCGGGTCTGGGGCTCGACAGGCCCCTATGCTAACCGGGCTACACCACCCGGGCACCGGAGTAGTGGAGGCAACCATCATTATAAATATTTCACCGTTTCCGCCTCAGGCGCTCGTAGACCAGCTTCATCTTCAGGGCATCCCTCTCTAACAAGGGGGACTCAGAGATCACCAGCCACCGGACATCTTTTTCCACCATGAGCTGAGCTAAGGGCTCGAACTCGGGACCATAGCCGGAGCCCAGTTCGTGGTGCATCCTCTCCCCGTAACCCGACTTAGTGGGCTCCACCTCGGTGAAATGCACGACGAGACCGTCTAATGTGCCCAACCTGCCCTCTATCTCATCTAAGATCTTCTCGTAGTCTTTCCTGCCCTTGATCACGCCTCCATCCCTCACGTGTATATGGGCGAAGTCCACAGTCGGCACGACACTATCAACACTCTCGGCCATGGTGAGCACGTCGTCTAGGGAACCTAGTTGCGAGGGCTTCCCCGTGGTCTCCGGGCCGAGCTCTACTTGGAGTCCTCTGCCCTTTATCACGCTGTTGAGACGCTCCAAAGCATTTATTGCCATCTTCAAGGCCTCATCTCTCCCGAACTTACCGTAGTATCCTGGGTGGAATGTGATGTGCCTCGCGCCCATTCTATGGGCAGCCACGGCCGCGGATAAGATTCTCTCAATGCTTGCTTCCCTCTTTTTGGGATCCTCGGATGCCAAATTTATGGCATAGGGTGCGTGAAGTGAGAGCATTACGCCGTTCTCCTCTGACTGCTCCCTTATCCATTTAAGCAGTTCTTTGTTCTTCGGAACTGACCTGACGGCTTGGTATTCCATCCCGTCTAGCCCTAGGCTCCTCAGATATGTGAATGCCTCCTCCTTAGGGGCATCCAATGGGTAACCAGCTGGCCCAAACCGAGTTCTATCGATGTCCATCCCTTCCTCGATCTCCCATGTAAGACATTATCCTTACGCCTCCCTCTCCTCCTTTTACTGTTAAAAGTCTTGATATAAGGTGGAAGGGTTATATACCCCTTCCGGTTCTATATGATGGGGTCGCCCGGCCCTTGGCGGGCTTAGCCCGATGTGCGGGCTATGGCCTACCACCGAAGTGGAAGGGGCCCTAAATTGGCCCCGATCTCGGGCGTCCTCAGGACGCCTCCCTCCGGACACCGTGCCGAGCGACCCCCCGCACCTCCACCTCCTTCGGTGATAGCATGGCATGGTTCCTGAGGCCAGACGCTTTCTCGGCCTTCGAGAACGAGGAGATAAGGGACACAATACCGAGGTACATAAGAGTGGTGAGGAGGGAGGAACCTCCCCTCTTCAGACTGACTCAGAGGATCTTCTTGGATGTGGGCGACGATCCTTGGGCCACTCACGACGAGGGACTCCAGATACTCTCGAAATGCGTGGTAGAGGGAGGATGCCCTAAGGAGAAGAGAGATGGGAGAACCTCCTTGCTCGAACTCAAGGCACTCTTGGCCAAGGACCTGCTCCGAGAGTGCAGGCTGTGCGAGTGGAAGTGCGGTGTGAACAGACTTGAAGGGGAGATAGGTGTCTGCAGGGTCCGAGACTCACGAGTGGCGAGCGCCTTCATTCACATGGGAGAGGAGGCCCCTATAACCCCTTCTGGAACTATATTCTTTACCGGATGCAACTTCAGGTGCATCTTTTGTCAGAACTGGGATATATCCCAATTCCCTGAATCAGGCAAGCGGGTGGACGAACGGGAACTTGCGTCTATTATGGACGAGCTGAGGAGGCAGGGCGCCAGGAACATTAATCTGGTCGGAGGAGAGCCTACACCCAACCTCCCCCTGATAATCTCGTCCCTCAACCTCGTCAGGGAGAACTTCCCCGTTGTGTGGAATTCCAACATGTATATGAGCGAAGAGGCTATGAAGCTCCTGCTCGGTTTGGTGGATCTCTGGCTGCCGGACTTCAAGTACTGGAACGATGAGTGTGCTAGGAAGTACAGCGGGATCCCTCGCTACAGGGAGACCGTAACTAGGAACTTGAAAATGGCGTACGACTATCCGCCCGGGGAGATGGTGCTGAGGCACTTGGTCCTTCCTGGGCACTTGAACTGCTGCACGGAACCAATCTTGAGGTGGATCTCCGATAACATCCCCGACATATTGGTGAACATAATGGATCAGTACAGGCCCGAGTACAGGGCCAGCAAGTTCGACGAGATAAACAGGAGGGTGACTACTGAGGAGATGACGAGGGCCTATCGGCTAGCTGATGAACTGGGCCTGAAATGGAGATCCGTCAGCTGATCGTGAGCAGGAGCCTGACAATCTTCCACCTCAAGTCCTCTAGGCTCCCCTCATTCAGGATGAAGTAGTCTGCTGCCGCGATGGCGTCCCCCAGATGGAAGGCCCTTATCTCCTCCCTATCCTCACCTAAGAATTCCTCATAACTTTCCTTGTCAAATCCCACCCTCCTCCTCTTCAGTTGCCTCAGGAATCTCAGGTTCTTGGATGCTAGTATTGCTATCGTCACCACCTTGTCGCCGAACCTGCGTTCGAACTCCTCTATCTCCTCCAAGTTCCTTATACCGTTCACTACAAATCCCTTCTCCCCGTCCAACCCCTCTATCCTTTTTATCACCAACTTAGCGATTGCTGAAGGACCGATCTTACTTCTGAGCTCAATCCCCACCTTTCTCATGTTATCTCTAGTTACTGGGAGCCCTCTTTTCCTGAGCTCGTCCAGCAATTCATCGCTCATCCTCAAAACCCTGAACCCCAGTTCCTCCTCGATTGCCTTGGCTGCCGCATCTTTCCCGCTTCCGGGAAGCCCCACTATCAGGACTATTTTCCCACTGATCTTTCCCATCTAGGGGCGGGATCCCGGCATCCATATAAAGATCAGCCCACACAACGTCAGGGTTCATCCGGGGAGAGTGGTTTTAAAGAAGAGCATTTACGGGAAACGGGGATCTAAAAAATGATCTCAGTGATAGAGATAGAGGCCGTAAGTCAGGGCGAGGGTATAGTTCCCTTCACGGGGCCTCCTCTGAGGCGTGCTCTGTTTAAAGCTCTATCATCCCAGAACCCTCTACTGGCAAAGGCTTTAGAGATGTCTTCCAACAAGATATTCATCGAGGCCTTCCTCAGGGACAGGAGGCAGTTACCGTGCGGCTTCCAAGATGATCTCGTGTATTCGGGATCTGAATACAGAGGATCGGTCATCATATTCGACGATAAGACTCTCGCAGAAGCTGTGAAGGGATGGATTTACAAGAAACCCACCATAAAGATAGGGGATGTGCCATTTAAGGTGATGGGGTACTCTTACCAAGAGATAGATATAGAGGACTTCATACAGGATCAGCCTTGCAAGAACTTCAGGATAAGGTTTCTCACTCCCACATGCTTTAGGAGGACGTCGACCCCATACTGCTACCTATATCCTAACTCCAAAATGGTGGTCTCGTCAGCATCCGCGGTCTGGAATGCACTGTCACCTAAGAAAGGGCCGGAGACCAGGATAATGTCCATGTGGGCCGATTTGAGTGTCGTGGAGACCGGATATGAGTTGTGCACTACGAAACCTGTCGAGATAAGTGAGGGCAGGACGTTGGTGGGCTTCATGGGCTGGGTCAATTACAAGGTGGTGGATCATCCCGAATGGCACTCCGGCTCCCATGAGGAGATGGCCACGTGGCTCAACACCTACCTGAGGTTCGCGGAATTGGTGGGAGTCGGATACATGAGAAATGCGGGATTCGGTAAGATAAGGTTCGAGGTGAAGAGGAGGTAACTTGTCAGACGAGGGCTTCCACGGGGAGCCCCCCTATCCTCTCCATGAGCGGGATACCGCTCCTCATCTCTATAGCCTTGTGCCTCTTAGCCCTGAAGATTCTCTTCAGCTCGATGAATACCTGCCAAGTGCTCTCAGCGTCCTTACAGGAAGATATCGCCACAGTGACCAGTCCGCGATCGGGCCACGTGTGCACAGCTGCGTGTGATTCTCCTATAATTGCTATGCTCAGGACGCCTCCCTCCGGCCTCCTCTGGCTTAGCACGTCGAACAGTGTGAGACCTGATCTCAGAACCGCCTCAACCAACGCGCTCTGGACGAATTCCACGTCATCGAGCATCTCAGGTTCCACATCGAGGAGCTCACCGACCACATGGAACTCAAAGGCCTTCACCATTTTACCGCACCTCCACCCCCATCTCATGGTGAGACCGCTCTAGCTCTTTAAAAATATTATGAAAAGAGATCTGGCAGCTTTAGAGGAGTGATAGAGCGTTTATATCCGGGTTTATAGCATCTAGAAGGGTTTCCTAGTGAGCTAGGTTAACTAAATCGAAAAAGATATTGTTAAACTCTCAATTTCAGGTTCTCACCTGTGTTCTTAAGCTTTAAGCGGTTCTTATAACTATTTTAGTTTGCAAAGATCACTAAAAATGCTCTTTTCATATCAGAACGCTTCTCATCCAATTTATGAGAACCCGATTGACTAGGAGGGGGGGAGGGGGGGAGGGGGGGTTTATATAGCTACCGATCTCGGTCCCCCCACCCCTCTCGGGTTCCCTCAAGCGATCCTTCAATCGTCCTCAGAAGAATCTCTCCAAGCTCCCGCTTATCTTGCGCTCTTCCTCCTCAGAGAATCCCCTGACCATCCTCTCAAGCGTGGAGCTCCTGCTATCCAGTTCCGGCTCTTCGCTCAATTTGTTCGCCCTTTCTTCGACCCACTTCCTCAAGACTTCGTTGATGGCCTTTATCATGACCTCCTTCCAGCGGGACATGTCTTCCGGGTCTATCCACTCATCTAGGTCCCTCTTTCCAAGTTCGTTATAGAACTCCTTGGTGTAGGTCTCACCCGTAGGTCTCCTACCTAGTGAATAGAAGATCCAACCCAATGATATTCTCTGGGTTATCTCGGCACTGTCGCCTACTATGGAGAACTCCTCCTCTCTCAAAGCTACGAACTCGTCAACCCTAACAAGCTGACTAAGGTTGTCGTAGGTGCTCTGAGCCTCATCCTCAATCACCCTGATGGCCTCTAGGCTCATTGAGAACTGCTTTCTGAACTCCTCCACCCCCCAGCTTCCGAGTAGAATGTTGATCTTACCCCTTATGTCCACACTCATGTCGTAGAGGTAGGGTATCAGATTGGAGAGAATGGAGTGGATCTCCTCGAGGGGCTTCTCCCCTATGACAGACGAGTTATCAGACGCTCTAGTGAGGATCTCAGGGTATTCAGAGGAAATAGACGCGAGTTCTTTGATCCTAGGAAGCATCCTCCTGATTATGGCCGGGCCCGACGAAGCATCCAGCATTATTATGGGATTTTGCGCGAAGGCGGACGCCGTACTACCACCGGCCAGCCTGCCCAAGGTCCACAGGGAGTCCACAACTCTCCAATCTCCCCCATCATCGATTAGGACTAGGGGATCAACCCTACCGACCCTGGGCCTGTCGGGAGACGGGGTCAGGTTAACGATGAAACCGGAGCGGACGCTCTTCCCGTCCACTTCGTGTTCTCTGGTGGCCAGAAGGGACACACCCGCCCTCATCTCAATTATCCAAGGGGACTCCTCCTTTATGGCGCTGGCGAGGTAGTCAGCGTACTTCTCCCTTTCAAGCATGCAGGACATTAACCACCCGGCACCCCCCGGGTCTCAACATACCTCCCGATGAGGACTATATAACCATCACTCAAGCTACGGGCCCCTCATGAACCTCTCTATGTACCTCGCGTGGAAATCCATACCCTCCAACTTGGCTATCCTGACAGACAGGTCCCCGAACTCCTTCACCAGTTCATCACTCCCCCTAACCGTCAGGACCGACTTCATGAAATCGAACAGGGTTAGAGGACCTCTGAACCTGCTATACCTAGATGAGGGTAGTCTCTGGGGTACACCGAGGGCATAATCCGCTAGGGGAGATGGAGTGTCCCAAAGCACAGCTCCAACATTGGTGAACCTCAGCTCCTCACCCGGATCTCCGAGCACGAGCACTCTGGCCGGGGATATAACATCTACGGCCTCTTCTAATTCCCTCCAGCCATCTAGCACTAGGACGCTGGCGTCATCGACGGCGGGCATAGAGAGGCCATCCAGTATCTCCTCTGCCTCTTTCGCGATCTCATTGGCGAGGGCCTCGTCCACCGTTAGCACCATCAGGAATGTATCTAGTCCGTGTTCAGCTTGAGACACCAACTCCCAAGCCACCCTCTCGGCGTCAACTCCCCTCCCGACGACGACCACGTGTTCGACGGGAGAAGATGGGAAGTCCACCGCCACATCCGGGGAGACCATTCTCTTGGCTACCATGAAGAGCAGATCCCCCGTTCCGAATATCTTCTGGACCTCCTGTATCGTCGTAGTTCCGTACGCCATGGCAGCGACCGCCACAGGACCCCCGATCCTGTACATCTTCTTGACGCCTGAGAGCTTCGCGGCAGCTAGGAGATAGGGACTGACCTGACCGCCAGCAAGAGGCGGAGTGAATACGTAGATCTGATGGACGCCAGCCACTTTCGCGGGAACGGCGGTGTATATCAAAGTGGAGAAGTAGGAGAATCCCTCGCCTTCCGGAACATGAATTCCTATCCTCTCAAGGGGAATCCACCTGACGCCGTACTCGCTCTCATCTCTCCTCACCACGAAGTCCTCCACCCTTTGCATCGAGTAGAACTCCCTGACTCTCTCCACAAGCTCCTCGATGGTGTCTAGGTCTCGGCCGATCTGGGAGAGGGCCTCATCCATAGCATCCTCACTTACCTGAAACTCCTCCGGTGAGAGTTTAACACCGTAAAGCCTCTCAGTGAACTCGGATACGGCCTCGTCCTCCCTCAACTTGATTTGCTCTATAATGGGCTTCACCGATTCCCTGAAAACTGCTAGATCTATCTCACGGGATTCCAGTTCGACTAGGAATTTCCACGCATCCTTACCTTTCAAAATGCGCAGGGGTATCACCCTGCCTTATGACTGGGCTATCCTTAAAATGATGGGCGCCCTCTACCTCAGGGGGGATGAGATAGCCATCCCAGAATGAGGGGACTTTAAAAATGATTTACCCAGGGGTAATCGACCCCCACCTATGGGGCACGATATGGGCTGAAATCTCACTCGTTAGTATGCGAGGATCAAGCCTTTCTCCCTATAGGCTCTTATGACCTTCCTCAAACCCTCTTCCAGCTCCACCTCATACTTGAACCCCAGATCCCGCTCGGCCTTCCTCGTGTCAGCGAGCGTCCTGTAAACATAGTTCTTTATCGGGTTCTCCCTGTACTCCAGCCTCAGATCGAGGCCCAACCTCCTTATTAACTCAGCTAACTCATTAAACGAGGTCTCCTTTCCGGTACCAACGTTGTAGACCTCACAATCTTCACCCCCCTCCCAAGCCAACAGGAAGGCCCTGACAACATCTGTTACGTAGATGAAATCTCTAGTCTGCTTCCCATCACCGTATATGACGAAGGATCTGCCCTCTAGCGCGGCCCATACCATCTGAGAGGCCACATTAGCGAAGGAACTCTTAGGCCTCTCGTTGGGCCCATAAACGCTGAACAGCCTCAGTCCCACGCTTTCCACCCCATGCAACTCATAGTAGACCTTAGCCAGTCTCTCCATCCAGTACCTCCCCTCAGTGTAGAAGTCGGTCGGGAAAACGGGCATATCCTCGGTGAAAGGAGGATCATTCCCGTTATATAGGGAGGATGTTGACGCGTAAACGACCTTTGCACCCGACTCCTTGGCGTATTCGAATATGGCGATGGCATCTCTCACCGCAAGCGAGAGGAGATCAGGATTCTCGCGATACATCGGGCTCGAAGATGGAATGCCTAAGTGGAAGACTACATCGACGGGCGTCAATTCCCTGATGGAGGAGGAAGTCCCCTCCAAAAGTGTAGCACCCCTTTCCTTGAGGAGGTCAGCCACCTTCCTCGATCCGGTCATGAAGTTATCGATAACGACTACCTCGGCTCCATCCTTCAGGAGCTTCGCCGTCAAGTTGCTACCTATAAACCCCGCTCCTCCCGTCACAACAGCTCTCAATTGAAGCACCCGAATTCAGTCCAGCTGGAAAAATAATAATGTGGGAGGTGCTCAAGAGGCCTTGATTACCTCAATGAGATCGTCAGTCATCTTGTCGGCCTGATCCATGGTGACCGTGAGTGGAGGCTCGATCCTCACCACGTTTCCAAACATGCCGCCGGTCCCTATTATGTAACCCCTCTTGAACATACCCTCCTTTACCTTCTTCGTGAGTTCCGGATTCGGTTTCTTCCCATCCTTGACGAGCTCAATCCCTATGAAGAGCCCTCTCCCCCTCACCTCTCCTATGGCTGGGAGGGCGGAGTCCCTGAGCTTCTCCATTATGAACTCTCCCACCTTATGGGCGTTCTCATGCAGCTTCTCCTCTAACATGACCTCTATTCCGGCGAGTCCCGCTGCGCATGCCACCGGATTGCCCGAGAACGTCACATTGTGATCTCCGGGCTCCCAAGCCTTATTTACCTCCTCCGTCGTCATGGTGCCGGCTAGTGGAAGTCCCGCTCCCAAGGCCTTGCCCATGGTCATTATATCGGCTCTGACATCCTCCCACTCGTGGGCGAAGATCTTACCAGTCCTCCCGAAGCCGCTCTGCACCTCGTCCATTATGAGGAGGACATCGTTCTCCCTAGCGATCTTCTCGAGCTCCTTCAACCAGCCATCAGGTGGGACTATTATCCCTCCCTCACCCATCACAGGCTCCATTATTATGGCGGCCACGTTCTCCGATCCTAGATGGTACCTTATGTACTCGTCCACCTTCTCTAAGGTGTAGCTCTTGCAAGTCTCCACATCTCCCGGGAACCGGAAGCAGTAGGGTGAGGGAAGGTGCACAACACCGGGATAGTTAGCGAAGTGACCCAAATGCCTCTTATACTTTCTCTCATGGGTGAGCGTGAGGGTCAGAGCCCCCCTACCGTGGAACGCGAAATCGAAAGCTATAACGTAGGCGCCGGTCTTACCCTGAACCTTCACCGAGTACTTCTTGGCCAGCTTTATCGCGCCTTCCACAGCTTCAGTACCGCTGTTAGCATAATACGTCTTTTTGAGGTCCCCAGGAGCTATTTCCGCGAGCTTCTTGGCAAGCTCGAGAGCGGGAACGTTATAATAGATCATGCCTATGTGGGCGATCTTCTCCATCTGCTCCTTAACGGCGTTGACTATCTTGGGATGCGAATGACCGTAGTTAATAACTCCGAATCCCGAGAAGAAGTCGAGATACTTGTTCCCATCAACATCCCAGATTTCAATTCCCTTGGCCCTTTCTAACACAATAGGGTATATTATTGGGTATGCACTCTGGAGGTAGGCCCTTCCATCCTCAACACTCAAGATACCACCTGAGAAAGCCCATTGGAATTAGTGATAAACCTAACCTCTAGCCCTATGATTTCACAAAAAGGTGGAGGAGTATAGTCCTCATCATTTGATTATACCTAGGTACAGCTTAGCGAACTGAGGATGCTCCAGTAGTTCTTTAGCGTTCCCTTCATATCTCATAGTCCCGCTTACTAGAAGGTATCCCCTATCCCCGACCTCCAGCGCTCTCTTTGCATGCTGCTCGACCATAACTATGGTCTGGTGGTATTCATCCCTCAGCTCAACCACCTTATTAAGGACCTGCTTCACTAGGATGGGAGCTAGGTCGGTAGTCATCTCGTCTAACATGAGTACTTTGGGCCTTCTCATCAAAGCCATCCCTATTGCAAGCATTCTTCTTTCTCCACCGCTCAGGGTCCCCGCCTTCCTCTTCCTGAACTCCCTCAGCCTGGGAAACATGTCCAGAATCTCCTCTATCCTCTCAGGAACCTCCTCCTTGGGTAGAAGGTAGCCAGCTATCTTCAAGTTCTCCTCGACGCTTAAACCCGAGGCCACGTTCCCCAGCTGGGGCAGGTACGCTATACCCATTCTAGCCTTCTTATAGGCCGGGACCTTAGTGACATCCTGTCCCTCGAAAAGTACTTGGCCCTTGTGAATGGTGGCTATCCCCATTATGCTGTTAAGGAGAGTGGTCTTGCCCGCGCCGTTAGGCCCGACAACCACAGTTATCTCTCCCTCTCTCACTTCGAAGTTTATGTCGAACAGTACTTCTAACTTTCCATATCCAGAATACAAACCCTTCGTCTCCAGTATAGCCATAAGATCACCCAACCCTCATCCTATGTATATCTCGATTACCTTGGGGTTATTCGCGACCTCGTCAGGCAGTCCCTCTGCGATTAAAGTCCCCCTATCGAGGACGTACACGTAATCAGCGAAAGGTAGGGCTATATCTATCCTGTGCTCTATCAGGAGGAAGCTGACATCCCACTGCTTCCTGAGGTTGCTTACATAAGTCAGGATCTCACCAGCGTAGGCAGGATCCACTCCGCCTATTGGCTCATCGAGGGCTATTAGCTTAGCTCCCGTTGCGAGGGCCCTAGATACCTCTAGCATCTTAAGCTGACCTCCTCCCAAGGTGGCAGCGAGCTTATCCCAGTGATCCTCTAGTCCCACGTGCCTCAATATCTCAAATGCCTTCTTCACCTTCTCCTCTTCCTCTTCTATCCATAGAGATTTTATAGGAGCCTTCAGCGGACTCTCCCCTGAGTGACTCATAGCCGCAAGTACGTTCTCTAGGACGGTGAGCCTCAAGAAGGGAGCGGGGATCTGGAAGGTCCTAACGAAACCAGCCCTGTAAACTTTGTGCGGGGGCCAGCCCGTTATATCAACGCCATCGAATATTACCTTACCTCCATCAGGCTTTAGCACACCAGTACATGTGTTGACGAAAGTAGATTTACCGGCACCGTTCGGACCCATGAGCATGGTCATGGAATTTCTTTTGACTTTTAGGGAGACGTTGTTTACTGCTATGAGACCACCGAACCTCTTGGTGAGGTTCTCAGTGATCAGTATGTACTCCTCCTTACTTTCAGCCAAGAGCACCACCACTCATTCCGGCCATCTGATTAAAATAAATGCTTTACCAAGTCTAAAGTGCGAGATGTTAGTCGTAAAAAAGGAAAAAAGGTTTGAGAGGAATTAACTCTTGCCTAAGAGCTGGAGGAACCAGTCGTTCCAAGTTATCTTTCCAGAATCGGCGTGGTAGGTACCGGCGAGCTTCCAGACCCACTTGCCGCCTTCTTGGGTCGGCATGTAGAAGAAGTAGTCGGCGCTAGCCCTGTCTCCGTTCTCATTGAGCACTATTATACCGGAGGCACCGTACCAGTGCTCCCCTATGGTAGGCAGCGCCTTAGCAACGGCGACCGGGTCATAGGAGTCCACCAAGTCAAGTGCCACGGCGACCGTCCACAGGGCATCGTAGGCAGCGTAGGCATAGCTATCAGGCTCCCTTCCTAGGGTCTTCATCACATAGTTCTTCACCTTCTCCTTGATCTTGGTAGCGGCTCCGAATATGGGACTCACGAACTTGGTCTCATAGGCGAACTTAGCTGCGTCAGGGTTGTTAGTTATCTCGCTGAGCAGAGCGGTTCCGTCGGATCCGACCCAAGGAATCTTCTTGAGTGAGTCGTACTGAGCAGCCACGGCGGCGAACTGCACGTATTCGTTGAATCCTATGAAGGAGACGCCCACCTTGTCAGCCCCATACTTCTGAATTAACTGGCTCACTATGGAATCGAGCTGCGACACTACGGCGGAGAACTCAGTAGCCTGAGGATCATACCTTATACCCTTGCCGTTCTTGGCGCCCCAAATCTCTCCGGTCTCACCGTGGGCCTTCAGTATTTTATCGAACTCCTCATCTATCTTCTCAGCTAAAGCAGTTCCCCACTCATCACCCCTCCAGACTTGTACCAAGTACCTAACTCCCAGCTGATAGAGAGCCGTAGCACTAGCAGGACCCTGTATCTCATCGGTAGGACAGTACCTGTAGATCATATCTTCGGGTATGGCGAGCCTCGGAGACGTGGAGGACTGAGATATCAGGAGCAGTTTGTTGGAGTCCACATAGTTCTTGAGTTCCTTGACCTCGGCACTGCTCATGGGCCCTATGAATATCTTGACTCCCCTAGAGTGGAGAGCCTGCACCTTATCCAGTGCGGTCTTTGGATCGGTTGCAGTGTCCTCATAGTACACTTTTATGCGCCAGTCCTCTCCCCTAGCAGCGAGCCAGTCATTTATCTCCTTCTCGGCCAACTCAAGAGCGGCCTTGCTGTTTTCTCCGTATGAGGAGAGACCACCGGTGAGGGCCAGCAAGGCCCCTATCGGGACCTCACCCTTGAGCCCTGCGGCAGCTGCTCCTGCCTTAGTTATCGTCTGGGTTATGGTTATAGTCTTAGCTCCAGGAGCTCCAGCGGTTACAGTCGTGGTGACGGTCTTAACGCCTCCTCCTGCCCCACCTGCAGCCCATCCGATGCCTATCCCTATAATCAGGAGTATTAACATGAGGGCGTATGCTGTCTTGTCTGACATATTCATCACCTCGGGGTTTAAACCCCGCTGAAGGTCATATCATCCCTTTTATTTTAAAATGATTATGGCCGTATAGCAGCAATAAGCTATTTGCCATGGCGAATTATATTGAAGAGAGGTGCTCCCTTTGACAGTAAATTGTATCTAGGGAGGCTTGAAGTCGATAAGAGAAGCTCAGCTTCAATTCACCCAATCTCTGCAAAGGGACCCGGATACGCCTTCGGCGCAGCCTACAGCAATTATGTTTTTAACAATCCTGAAGGGAGTTGAGAAGAGTGGGTTAAGTTGGGGTGATCCTAATGCAGATTCTCGCTGGGCCGATAGTACAGATCCTTATGACAGCAATAGGCTTCTCAGGCGGGCTGGCCTTGGCTGCCGCTGGAATAACTCTAATATATATGACCACAGGAACCTTCAATTTCGCTCATGCCTCTATGACTGCATGGGGATTCTACATAGTATTCTCATTGTACAAGGTTCTGCTAGGGGGGAATCCCTACTTATACTTCCCAGTGGCATTCATATTCTCCGGTCTTCTGGGAGTCATCACCTATCTAGTAGTAAACAGGTGGCTATTGAAGAGAGGGGCTGACATGGTCACCCTAATGATGTCGACACTGGGCGTCGATCTCGCCTTCTTCGCATTCATTAACATATTCGCGGACTACCTGACAGCCACATATAAGGTCAACACAAGATTGATTGTCTTGACCACTGAGGATATAATATTAGGTAAGATAGGTACCTTCCCTTTTAAGGCAATAACGATAATCTCGGTCGTGATAGTCGTGGGGATGGCCCTATTCTTCTACCTACTCCTGAACAGAACCAAGTTCGGGATAGCCTTCAGGATAACGGTAGAGAATCCGGCTCTAGCCTCGATACTGGGGATAAATACGGAAACTATTTACCTCTTCGCGTGGTTCATGGGAGGAGCGATGGCTGGGCTGGGTGGAGCCATATTGTCTCTTGTGATCAGCGGTACACCTACCGTTGGGAACACTGTGATCGTACCAGAATTCGCCGCATCAATAGTAGGAGGCCTCTACTCGATATACGGTGGGCTAGTTGGAGGATTCCTAATTGGTCTCAGTCAGAAGCTGATAATAAACTGGTTGGGAAGCGTACTGGGAGGCAACATAGTGGTTTACGAGCCCATCATACCTCTGCTCATAATGGCTGCGACGCTTCTGCTCTACCCAGAGGGTCTCGCTGGCATAGATTGGAGGAGGATCTTCTCGAGATCGAAATCTAGCAGGAGGTGATAGTTATGATGGAGGGCATACTCGAGTACCTCTACAACCCTCTTGTATTGAGTATCCTAGTAAACATGGCTGTATTCCTCATAGTTACCTTAAGCCTCAACATAGAAACCGGATTTGCGGGCATTCCACAGTTCGGTAGGGTGTTAGCAGTCATAGCTGGGGCTATAGGTGCAGGTGCGATAGCGGGAAGGATGATGGCAGCAATGATGGGATTACCCGCAGGTATCGAATACGTAGGGGATCAGAACTTCGTGATTGTAGGAGAGTTGAATAAAGCCTTGGAATCAAATCCTCTCCTATCGATAGGGGCTCTCATTCTGAGCTTGGCTGTAGCAGCGGTAATGGGAGGTATAATGGGCTATCTAGCATCCTATCCAGCGATAAGGTTGAAAGAAGCCTACTTAGGCATTACCTTGTTGGCTTTTGGCGACGCACTCCAAATAGTAGGAATGTATTACGATCCCTTAGCAGGTGGAACGGCGGGAATAGTAGTTCCCGACGTCTTCAGGTTCGTGGGGACAGGAGAGATAAGGTTCCTCAGCAGCACATTGATAATATTGGGTATAGCTATCTTGGTATACTTGTATGTCCAAAGTTTAGCTAGATCGCCCTTCGGCAGGGCCCTCAAGGCTATGAGAGATAATGAGCTCGCTGCTAAGGTATACGGCAAGGACATTGTAAATTTGAGGGCCAAGACCTTAATCATAGGAGGCGCGCTTGCTGGGATGGGAGGAGCCCTCTGGACCCTTTACACCGGAAGCTTCAAAGCCCTCACCTACAACAGGCTTACTTGGACCTTCTGGCCTTGGGCGTTCATGATGTTAGGAGGCACCGGAAATAACCTCGGGATAGTCCTCGGTACCTTGGTATTCTCCACTGTCAGAAGTCTGATCTATGCATACAAGACCGAACTGACAGCATTCATACCAATAAATCCAAATTGGCTTGAATACCTCCTGATAGGCGTCATAATAATCGCAATTGCCTTGTTCAGACCTCAAGGAATACTTCCAGAGAAGCCAGAGCTACCGCTGTCGAGGAAGAAGATCGAGAGCATAAGGGCTTCCCTCGCTAAGGGAGACTGAGTACCCCATCCCCACTTTTTCCCATCAATGTGGGGACTTCATCCTTGACACCTAGTCTGGGGAGCAGGCATCTCACTAAACTACCCCTCCTATTTCCTGTTATGAATAGGGGGAACCCACTCCTTCTAACCTCATCTAGGAGAAGATCCACCCCTTCGCAGGAGTCGGGGAGGTACATCCCTCCGACTCTCTTGGAAAACTCGTACGACCACTCTCCAGCCACGGCAACCTTTGAATAGTCGACCCATCTCTCCCTCATCATTTTGAGAAAGGCCCATGTCCTCCCGGGTCTGTCCCTTCTGAGCTGAATGAAGATGAAAGGTCTTTCACCTAACCACCTCACCAAAAGGGTCGCGCTATCCGGATCATTAACTTTAGATGCGTCGAAATAAACTATCCCGTTAATCTCCTTCCACCTAAGCTTCTTCTTGATCGCCTCAAGGTAGGCATTAATGTTCGCACTTCCTAACCCGAGAAACTCCAAGATTTCGTTCAGAAGAGAGGGGATCTCAGCACCCGGCAGGTGGGAGTGGGCAGGTCTGACCCTTACGAGCTTCTTAGCTTTTCTACTCATTATATCATTTAAGTGGTCGTTCGTCTCACCGCTGAACACTATTTCTGCTTTTCCAAAGGAAGAGGCAATGGATCTAGCTATTTTCTCCCTAGTCCTGCCCATCTCCTTCACGTGATCTAGCCTTACATTGGTCACAGCAACGATTTGTGGTTTAACAAAGAGATCATTGAATACTCTCATCGTGTAGGGGGACACCCCCTGATTCTCTAGAATGCAATACTCAGAATGTGGGACGTTAAGGAGGTTCTCGTAAAGCCTAGTGGGGATTCTACGCCTCAGGATTTTGACGTCCCTCCCAATACAAAGGATAGGGAGCGTACCAGTGACTTTGCAGAAGGAGGTCTTCTCCTTGGAGACTACCTCACTGTGCAACGAAATGGATAAGCTTGTCTTCCCCCTAGTCCCTTGGACGGAGATCCTCGTATCAGCTATCCTCCAAGGTGGGTCTCCCATTTGATCCCCTCACATCTTTAGAAAATTAACTAAAATGGAGGTTACGAACAGCTGTAACGTAAAGAAGATTGCCGAAAAAGCGGCTGTCAATACCGGTTCTCTCGATGTATGTATATCATAGGATAACAGTCCGGGAAGCGTGGAAATCAATAGATACTCGATTCTCAAAGAGTTGAGGGTCGTAATGAGAACGGTAACGGAGCTGATGACGCTCTGAAGGAAGAAAATCCTCATTCCATAGAACAAGAATTTCCTGTATGCCAGCTCCCCCATTAAATACGACGTTATAGAACTTACGATGATCACCGGAATCGATTCGGGCATTAGCGAGGAGAAAGAAGCCAGCAAAGGAATGGACAGGGACACAGCTCTGAAGCCTAACCTTTCATATGTAACCCATACAACAGAAAGCGCAACGATCATTGACGCATAAGCCGCTACTACTCCTTCCATCCCCGCTAGAGCCTACGAATCACAAATAACGGTTTATGTCAAAAGGCGAAATTCGAATCGTGATGTTAAAGACGTTAATATTTAATAGCTTTCGGAGCTTCATATCCAAGACCCTTCAAGGGGGGATATCCTATGTCTACGGAACTCAATCCATGGGAAGTTGCCCTTAAGCAGCTTGATAAGGCTGCTAAGGTTATGAATCTTGATCCCGGACTACATGCTATTTTGGCCAAGCCCAAGAGGGTCCTCGAGGTGGCTCTCCCCGTCAAGATGGATGACGGATCTATAAAGGTCTTCACCGGCTGGAGGGTCCAGCACAACGACGCTAGGGGGCCCCACAAGGGAGGTATAAGATACCACCCCAACACAGATGTGAATGAGGTCAAGGCCCTGGCCATGTGGATGACTTGGAAGACCGCCGTCGTCGATGTGCCCTTCGGCGGTGCCAAGGGAGGAATCCAAGTAGATCCCCACAAGCTCAGCCTCGCCGAGCTGGAGAGGCTAACTAGGAGATACGCCTACGCGATAGCCCCAATAATAAGTGTGGACGCTGACATCCCCGCTCCCGATGTGTACACCTCACCTAGGGAGATGGCTTGGATAATGGACACATACAGCATGCTTAAAGGCTACCCCGAACCCGGCATAATAACTGGCAAGCCGCTTGAGGTGGGTGGTAGTGAGGGTAGGGTGGAGGCCACCGCTAGGGGTCTGCAGTACACTGTCGAGGAGGCCCTCAAGGTCCTCGGTATAGATCCGAAGGGAGCCACCGCTGCTGTGCAGGGATACGGTAACGCTGGCTACTTCTCCGCCAAGTTCATGCACGAGCTCGGTATGAAGGTCGTGGCCGTGAGCGACACTAGGGGTGCGATCTATAACCCAGACGGCCTCGATCCCGATGCCGTGCTCGAGCACAAGAAGAAGACCGGCAGCGTTAAGGACTTCCCTGGCTCCACCCCGATAGCTGCCGATCCTGTAGAGGGTAACAAGAAGCTGCTCGAGCTTGATGTGGATGTACTGATCCCTGCCGCCATAGAGAACGTAATAACCAAGGAGAACGCTGACAATGTGAAGGCCAAGATAGTGGCCGAGGCCGCTAACGGTCCGACCACGCCCGAGGCTGATGAGATACTGTTCCAGAAGGGCGTGCTTATCATACCCGATATCCTTGCCAACGCTGGCGGTGTGACCGTCAGCTACTTTGAGTGGGTGCAGGCTAGGACTAGAGAGTGGTGGGACATAGATACTGTTAGACAGAAGCTCAGGGCCAAGATGACTAAGGCCTTTAGGGACGTCTACAACAAGCACAAGGAAATGAACATAGACATGAGGACCGCTGCTCTAGTACTTGCTGTCGGCAGAGTGGCCAAGGCCATGGAGATCAGGGGCATTTGGCCCTAAACCCTCTCTTCCTTTTTATTCAGATTTCGGACTTCAATAGTATCATCTCCGCCGGATTAGCCAAATAAATGCGAGGGCCTATTTTACACTCCCCTAGAAGGGTAGGACGAGAGAGGAGAGGGAACGAAGGTCCCATTCAGTGACTAGATCCGGTTATCTCTGGAGGATCCCCGCCTCATGAGCGGATTTGACTTCGGAGATCAATTCCTCCCACAGCCTCTCGTTGAACTCGCAGCTTGGATCTGGTCCGAGAGGATCTCCATAGTAGGCATACGCCCTCGCCCTGCATCCTCCACATATGTACCTATAGGGGCAGAAGGAGCAGTAATGGGAATCTCTATCTCTCAACTTGTTGAACAGCTCGTTGTTCTGCCATACGTTTAGAAAACCATCCTTCAGGACGTTGCCTACGACGATGGGCATGAAGACGCACGGTTGTATATCTCCGTTATGCTCTATGGAGCAGTATATCCTCCCCGCACCGCATCCCCCCAGAAACTCCCCGAGAGCGAAGCCGGCCGCCATGTACTCGTCAGGTATATTCAGGTCGGCGAAGTGCGTTGGAGCGAGCTTTCCTCCTTTATCAACTCCCTTCAAGGAGACCACGGCGTAGATGGGACTTGTGGAAAAGGCTTGTAGTTCCCCTGAGGTTAGCTCTTCATAGAGTAACTCAAGTACCTCATACCTCTCCCTCGGGGACAGGTCCATCTCAACGATCTCCTTCCCCCTACCAGTCGGTATGAAGTTGAAGGCTATGAAGCGATCGACCTTCAGCTCCTTAGCTAATTCTATCATCTCAGGGAGCTGCTTGTAGTTCATCTTAGTGACGGTCGTAGCGATGCCCACCTCTAGACCCGCGCTTTTCGCGTTCTTGATACCCTGAACTGACCTCTCCCATGCTCCCCTTACTCCACGGAACCTGTCGTGATCCTCTGGGTACGGAGAATCTAGGCTCACTTCGACATACCTCACCCCTATCTGCTTCAACCTCTCAGCGACATCCGGTCTTATCAGTGTCCCATTTGTTGCCACACTGACGTACATCCCAGTTTCAGCCGCCTTTCTGGCCACAATCCAGAAATCAGGGCTCATAAGAGGCTCCCCTCCGGAAAAGGAAAGTGCGGCCACTCCAGCCTCGTCGAGTTGCCTAAGTACCTCGAGCTTCTGATCTAGGGTGAGCTCGTCAGGAGCCGGGAAGGGTCCCGCATTAGCATAACAGTGCTTACACCTGAGATTGCACCTCTTGGTAAAGTCCCACACGACCATGAAAGGAGCGTAAAGTCTCTGGGGCCTGGTGATACCATAGTAAGCTATGCCTAGGAGAACGTTGGCGACTCCCCTCCTCATGTAGGCATCTTTTAGACCATTCCTCAGGGATTCCTCCTCTACACCGAATCTGGACGCTGCCTTGGATAGTATTAAAGTGAGCGTGGAGGAAAGAGTTCTCTCCTTCAAGTTAGTAGGCTCCTCCACTCCCGCATAGATTCCTAAGAGCTTAACGATGTTCTTAGGAGGGCCCAACCTCCTTATAACCGAGCGAGTTAGTGGATTGCCAAGGAGCCTCCTCAGGAAGTAGATCAGATCGTTGACCTCCACTCCACTCGCCCGCTCCTCCATACTAGGTCCAAACATGGTATATTACAGACTTCGAATAAAATGCTTTCTATTTTTCCATGACAAACGGTATATAAAATCCTAATAAATAAAACTTCGCATATATTAACTAATTTTTGAAGAAGATGGTGATTGCAACTATGTAAGGATAACGAGGCCCCGTCAACGGAAAGATTATTCCGATTAATAGAATAGCGTGTCGGATGGAAATGTTTATAAAGCCATAAAAGGAGCTAGGCCAACGCCTCTAGAGGCGAGTAGTATGTCGACCAGTAAGAAAGTATCCGAGCTAAGACCCGGAGATAATAGCGTCAACGTGAAGGTCCGGGTCATCGAAGCGGGCGAACCCCGCGTTGTAGAGACTAGGAAGGGCCCCCGAACTCTTTCGGAGGCTACTGTTGGGGATGAGACCGGTAGGGTCACCTTGACTTTGTGGGGAGACCACGCTGGAAAGCTATCCGAGGGACAGGTCGTTGAGCTCCAGAACGCCTTTACCACCGTCTATAGGGGAAAGGTACAGCTCAACTTGGGTAACCTCGGCAGCATAGCTGAGGTGGAAGATTCCGACGTTGTTCCGGCTGATCAGATACCAGAGGATGTTCCGGAGGCCCCCGAGGATTATAGGCCTCCTAGGAGAAGGAGGAGCTACGGGGGGTACGGAAGGGATAACAGCTACAGGGGCAGGCCTAGGTGGTAAGGTCTCCACCTAACTTCAATATTTTATTATAATACACAAAACCAGTTTCTCACGCTATAATCCTAGAAGAGGCCTATCTACTTTCTCTCTTCTTATACACATACCTATAAAAAGAAGAAATTACATTGCCGGATATTATTTAATAAGCTGTACTGTACTGTATGCTTTTATTTATCGCATTAACCAATTCTGTCTCAGTGATAGAAACTCGCTTGAAATTTTAACTTGATGATAATTTAAATAATTGTTAAAGCTAAATCTAGTTGGAGCTGATGCACGCCCATGAGATCTAGCTATGTAATATTGGCTTTTCTTCTGGCGTTTCTGTTCTTACTTTCTCCGTTATACGCGCTTTCCTCACCTGAGGATGCCAAACTGTATCTGAAACCCACGAGCGACACCTACATTTCCAACGAATGTAGGGATTGTAAGATGTTCAATGAAAGTGAACTCAGGGTGGGTATGGAAGCTATCAAAGAGGTAAATCCTAACGTTTTCTCTCATCTGGAATATATAGTGAAATTAACGGGTCCCTACAACTCGTTGATCAAATTCAACCTATCCGAGATACCGCCTGGAGCTGAAATAAAGCTTGCTAGGCTCTGGCTTTACGTTAAGGAACCTCCTGAGGGCGGTCTAAAACTTCTACTTTATGTTCTAAGGGAGAAGTTCAATGACACGGAGACTACATGGATTTACAGGACTAGCAGGGCTCGATGGAAGACCCCTGGAGGATACGCCGAACCAGACTATCTTACTAAGATTAGGGTAGACGAGACCCTCTCCGAAGGAAGGTCCGTCGGTTTCTTGGTAACGGACTACGTTAAGAGGGTCCTAAGTGGCCAAATAGAGGACTACGGATTGATAATAAGACCGGATGTCGGTAAGGTGGAAGTCTCAGATTTCGGATCATCGTCGCACATGAATCTATATGTCGACTTCTACAGCAGTGAAGGTGCTGCTAGGGAGCACAAGAGCAAATATGTCCCCACACTTTACGTCGAGTTCGTCAAACCAACAGCGATTCTGAACATGTCTAAGGACAAAGTAACTCTAGAAAGGGGAGGGAGTGCCGAAGTAACTCTAATGGAAAGCGGAACCTTCCTTGGAAGTGTTGGACTTGGATACAGGGTTGTGGAGGCCCCGGGTCTAAAAGTGGGTCCGCTCAAGATTACTATATCCAATTATACCAAGGAACCAGGGTTCTCCGCCAATGTAAAGGTGGAAGCTGGCAAATACGCACCCCTAGGGAAGTATGTGATAGAGTTCTATCCTGATACCTTCGGATATGGATCGGATGTGGTCGAATGGGGAAGGGTCAACCTCACCGTCACCGTTTCAGGAGAAAAGGAAACTGAGACCACATCAACTCCTGAATCTCAAACCGAAACTGGAACATCTCCAACGCAGACATCCGAGATCGGAACAACCGCTCAGTCAACTATTGAGACATCTACCATAGAGTTCACGGAGACGGGAACTGGATCGACTAGCGGACCTCAGGGAGGTTCGTTCACCCCGCAGCCCACAAGTAAAACGGCGATAACAGTCACCAAGACTACGACCAAGCCGCGCAGCCCAAGCTCTCTCACAGTAGCACTGGGAATAATTGTGGTTGTACTTCTACTGGCGACCTTCCTGCTGATCAGGAGGAGGTAATGCCCCCTACACCACACTCTTTTTCATTACATCTTGCCTTATGAGGTAAGAAATTCAACAAATTAAATTGGATACCGAACCTATCACCCCAACAATCGTTAAATTTTCCTCTTGGGATGAAGTAAGGTGATCATTTGACTGGGCCTAAGGTCGAATTCTCAGCTTGGACTAGGCTCATCCCAGAGTCAGAGATTAGGAGGTTACTTAAGTATAAGGTGAAGTACTATTTCGCTGGGGGTAAACCGGGAGTCCTACCCCTCGGTGCCTTTCCGATGATACTAAACACCCTAGCTCTCCAAGAGCTTGAGAGCATATTCTCCGGAAGGGAGGTCGAGGTGATAGAGGACTACAACTACGGACCGACTGACGGTCTCCCAGAGGTAAGGAAGGTAATGGCCAACATGATGAGGGAGAGGGACGGTATAGATCTAGACCCCGAGGAGGGATGGAAGGAGGTCCTGATAACCACGGGTTCGCAGCAAGCCATTCACCTTATACTGGATGTCCTACTCAACCCAGATGATCTAGTAATAGTACCCGCTCCCGTCTACCTCGGATTCGTGAATGTGGTCACCAAGTTCAGAGGGCAAGTGATAGCCGTACCTGGAGATAAGCAGGGGATGATCCCGGAGTACGTGGACGAGGCTATAGACAGGGCCATCAACAAGTTCGGGAGGAAACCCAAGCTAATATATGTAGTGGCCGATTCCGACAACCCGTCCGGAACTACAATGCCGGAGAACAGGAGGAGGGCTCTCCTAGATGTTGCGAAGGATAAGGGGCTGTATCTGGTAGAGGATGCGGCCTACAGGGAGATACAGTTTAGAGGGGAGAGACTCAAGCCTATAAGGGCATTCGACGAGGATGGGAGCACCGTCATATACATGAGGACCACCAGCAAGGAAGTCGCTGTGCTTAGGGTTGGGTACAATCTCATGCCTCCAGATATAAGAGAAGAGGTCGTCAAGGCCAAGGGCTACAACGACCTCTGCACCCCCACGATTACCCAGAAGATCGCCAAAGTGTACTACGAGAAGTATTTCTTACAGTTCATAGAGAGGGTGAGGGAAGGTTACAGGAAGAGATACGAGGCCATGGCGAAGGCGATAGACGAGGACTTTCCGGATGGCGAGAGGACTGATCCCACTGGCGGGTTCTTCATATGGTGGGAGGCTCCTAAGAAAG
>JAOZFI010000060.1 GCA_027491395.1 Thermoproteota archaeon
GACCAAGCGTAATGTATCTCCCTTCCCCTAGCCAGCTCCTCAACTGAATCACCACTCCTGAGAAGGAGGACCTTGGTATCGTTGAACTCCAACCTCACCAATAGCTTCCCATCCCTAGACCACTCGAAATCCACGACCCTAGCTGGCGGACTGGACCACCTCAGGTTGAGGCGGTCGTCCAGTACCTCCAAGTGGTATCCGTTCTCGTCCCTCACCACAGCGGCTATCTCCCCTGAGGAGGACCACTGAGCATAGACGAACCCCCTGTAATCGGTCTTCCAGCTTTGGTCTGAGGAGGGATCATAAAGCTCCATCCAGTGCTTGCTGTAGTCCGGACAGGGGCTCAGCCAGAGCACCACCGCCAGTTTCCCCTGATCCGACCACTGGAATCTGACGAATCTGGCTTCGCTGGAGTTCCAAGAGTTGCCGGTGAGGGGATCGTACACTTGGACTCGCTGCCAGTTCACATTGTAGCAGGGACCGTCACATAGTCTGACAGCTATCGCCCCCGACGATGACCAGTTGAACTCCACAAACCTCGCCTTCGATAAGGACCAGAGAAGGCGCATTTCCTCGTTGTAGAGATTGATCCACTTGAGCCCTCCTCCCTCCAACTCGGCGGCGATGAATCCTCCGTGATAGGAAAGGGAATTTATGTTGGGAGAGGCATCTGCTAGAACGAGTGGTATAAGCAGCAGTGCTAAGGTTGAAGAGGTCGCCGTGTGACGCATCTCTATATTAGACTATCATTCAGATAAAAGTTAGCTGAGACCTCCTTACCTCTAAGCAGCTTCCCATCGACGTACTCGCTCTCATCGAGTTCTTCAACGCCTGCATTTAGAGGGTATCGTTCTGGAACTAAACTAATCCTCCTGCCCTCAAGCAGAGCACTTAAGTAGGAGGAAGTGGGTCATCATCTGAGATGTCCCTCTCAGCCGAGGAGAAGAGGAAATTAATCAAGGCTTTGGAGGAGGATCAAGAGTTCCGCTACGCCGTAGCTGGTTTGCTGGGCTACAAGGAAATACTGGATAGGATAACGTCGTTGGAGGAAAAATTTGCGAGGCTGGAGGAGAGGCAGACCAGGCTGGAGGAGAGATTCGCTTCTCTAGAAGAGAGATTCGCTAAATTGGAGGAAAAATTTGCGAGGCTGGAGGAGAGGCAGACCAGGCTGGAGGAAGAGATGAGGGATACCAGGAGGATCCTGACGGTGATAGCCCACAGGTTCGGCGTCATATCCGAATCCTCCTTCAGGGAGGGTATGAAGTACGTGGTGGAGGAGGTGCTGGGGGTAGCTGAGGTCTCGAGACTGGTCCTGAGGGACGATGAGGGCCTGGTTTATGGCCACCCCTCGGACGTGGAGGTGGACGTGGTCATCAGGGATGACACCCACATCCTAGTGGAGGTCAAGTCCAGGGTGTCGAGGGGGGATGTGGCGGAGCTGTACAGGATAGGCTTACTCTACGAGAGGAAGTACGGGGTGAAGCCGAAGCTACTTATAATAGGTGGTTTCGTGGATCGCAGCTCTTGGGAGACAGCTAGCAGGCTGGGAGTTGAGATAAGGCCCGTAGTTGAGGATTAGCTCGCCACGCCATGATTCGACGCATTGGTGAGCCGAGGCGTCGCGATAACCTAGGGGCGGTTCCTAGCTCCAATCGAAGAGGTTTTTCATCTCCGGTCGAGGAGCTCCTTACTCAAGGCTTCGTGTGAAGGAGCCCTCGGGAACTCCCTCTTCCAACCTCCTCGATCGTAGGAAGAACGCAGATCTCAGCATCGTGATATTGGGGGATCTGATTGTTCGCGCGTGGTGAGTTAGCTGAAGATGAGGCTAATGCATAGATTCTTCAATGTTGCTCCAATAACTGACGTGAGGAAAGGCCCTTAGTCCAAGTAGAGTCCAAAGGATTCATTTCAGACTTTAAGCATGGTAGTAAGGATTCCACCATGAATGCTCCACCGGCCTCAGTTAAGCGAGGAGGGATCTGACCCCGCGGCATGTCCATGATTCATGACAAGATTTCTCGTAACTTCCTATGTAAGTTTCATGTAAGCAAACTTCTAATTCCTATCTATCCACAATTACCGATGAGTTCCCTGAAGAAGGAGATACTAAAACTACTCAAGGAGGATGAGGGGTTCAGGTACGCGGTCGCTGCCCATCAAGGATACTAGGAAATACTTGGGAAGCTTAAGCTGCATGATAAGAAATTCGAGGAGATCCTGTGGAAGCTTGGTGTATTGGAGCGGAACGTGAGGACGCTCAAGGCCGATGTTGGCAAGTTGAAGGGGAAGGTCCCCTCCCTAGAGATGGGTCAGCGATCTATCATGGCCATGCTGGAGAGGCTATCCCTCAGCTTGGAGGAGGAGGCCAAGGAAGTAGTCGGGCCCCTCCTTAGGAGGAGGTGAATCAATGTTTCCCTCTCATCCCTGACGCTGGACGATGTAGAGTTTGATCTCTTCGGAGCCTCGGATGAGCTCCTCATATTGTGTGAGGCAACGGTCAGACTGGGGATGAAGTAGCTAGTTAAGATTGACGAGAAGATGAGGAAGTTCCTGATGCTCCGCAAGGAATATTCCGGGAAGAGGGTGGTGAAGGTCGTTTATACCATGTGGACGAGCGAGGATGCTAAGGAGGAGGCGAAGGGGAGAAAATATGGTTGATCAGGTCGGGAATTGAGGAGACCCCCTTCCCCGAGATCTGAGTCGGGCGGGTGAATATCCTGACGGCTGACTGAATCCTCAAAAGTAAAGTGAAGTGCTCTGGCACTTTCTAGGGGCCCTGGCGCATCAGATAGCCAGAAGCTTGGTCGGGAGATTGATTGGGATATCGGATTTTAGGTACGCGTGTACCGGACCTAACACCTCGCTTGCACGTCAGTGAGACCATGCCGGGATTAAGGGAAGTGACAGCTAACGATGATGTAGCGAAATGCAGGAAACCAAGAGCAGATCAGTGCCGTAATCGCGAAGTGGGAATAGCTCATGTGAGGGGTGGAGCACTGAGAGGGAACTATGAAGGGTGAGCCTCAGCGGGGATCATGTGACCTCCTAAAGAGGGGTCAGAGAATCCGAGACTACGATCCACCGGATACCTTGGCTTCGGCGATCGAGAGTCTTGCTCCTGCCTCGCGTCAGGTGTCGGCTCGCGAGTCTCCGAGTTGGTAGCATGTACGGCTTAGCGCGCGAATCCCATTCTAAGGACGTACTGGGAACAGAGCTCATCGCTCTACGTCCCCATGATCTCTGGAAAGAGCCTCACTGGAGGCTTTAACGCACCTGACCGTATACCGAACCTTCTTCGTCCCCCAAGATGAATCTCCCCACTTCCGCGACCCCCAGCTCTTCCTCTAATACGGCCCTCATTCCCTCCCTGAATGCGCTCTCCGAGATGATCCCGAATCTGTGGGCTATGACGTTGACCACCCTCCTAAGCTCCTGCTGCTCCTTCCTCAGCTCCTGTTGACCCTCCTCGAGCGAAATTACGCGTTCCTCCAATGAGACGATGCGCTCCAGTATCTTCTGTTGCCCCTCTTCCAGAGAGACAACGCGCTCCTCTAGCGATGCTATCCTCTCCAGTACCTCCTTGTAACCTATGAGCCCGGCCACGGCGTATCTGAACTCCTTGTCCTTTTCCAAGAGATCTAGCAGTTCTTCCTTGAGGGATTGCATACTCTCTTATCATGTTAATTGGATTATCCATTAAAAAGCACACTCGAGCGGAACCTTAGTGTTGGAGTCTGGTGGTCTGCGCCTGGAGGGCCTACTGACTTTGCGTCTCGATTCAAGGATACGTCCTAAAGCGCTGGGCATGGTGGACCTCACCGGAAGACCGTGTTTGGAGCCTTTTACATGTCGTATCATCCGAGAACTGGCTGATGCTTTGAGTGAGAATCCATAAATTTGGTAAAGAAGTGGGTATTACTAAAAAGCTGGGGAGATTCAATCTGCCCTCCGCCCTCCGTCAGTTAGAATGTGCCCGACTTCAAATACGGATCAAGGAAGGAGGGAGCATGCCCATCTCATTTGCTGGCTCCAAATTCTCATGGAGCGGATGAGAAGGGTGGAGGATTTCCTCATAGAATCCTCTAAGTTGACACCCCCTAAATGCTCTCGCTTCACGACCTTGAGTGTATCCCCATCTTCTTCTTGGCCTCCTTAGGGATCTTGAAAGTGATCTTCCAACTTTTGTACGCCCTTCAGCCAATTTGGGTGTCTCCCTGTATTATTCTGATGAGGAGCTTTGGTAGACTACTAGGGCTAGACCTTCCATAACAACGCTCTGAATGCATAATTGGTCATGAGGGATGCTTCTAAGGAACAAGCTACATGGATTCTCCTTTAATGGATTTGACTTTACTTCGTTGACCGTATTGTTCCGTTCCCATCGCATATTCCACGTGAGAAATAGATTTGGGAGTGATCCCGACGCCTTGCGATGTCACTCGACCTCTGCCCACCTTGGGAAGAGCGCCGACGCTAAGGAGATGACCGGCGCCGCCACCGATTCGAGCCCTTTGCCCATCACGAGCAGTCCATCCAAGGCCTTCACGGCCCAAGTGAAGGGTATGATCTCTGCCACCGCCCTGAGCGGATCGGGCAGGAAGCTCAATGGGAAGTAGAGCCCCGATACGAACTGAATCATTATTCCCACGGTGGTGACAGCTTCACTGGCCGCCTTGGGATTTGGTGAGAGCTCCACCACTAGGAGACCGAGTCCCAAGCTGGCTAGATCTCCAGCTATCACCACTGGAATGATTAAGGGTGTCCAGTTCAGCTCGGGCCTGAGCCATAGTATGGTCAAAAGCACCAAGATCAACTGGCTCAGGGTGAGGATCGCTAATCCTCCAAGGAGCTTACCAGCTAATAACGACCATCTCGATGCCGGGGAAGCGATCAACCTCTTCACAGTCCCTAATAGCTTCTCATAGGCGAGGAGCGATGCGGCTCCAACCATTCCCGAGAATATGAGTGTGTACGCGAGCATTACGGTTATCCAATGCCCCTCTTCCTTCCAGTAGGCTGCTGTCTCGCTCGTCAGCTCGGGCTTGGTTATGGAGGCGATCCTGATCCTCACCGGTTTGCCGAAGGACCGGAGAAAAGAGATCACAATATCCCTCGAGAGGTTCCTTCCCCCCGCAGGGATCTCGGGGGGCATGTACTCCTCTAGGATGGCCAGTGCCCTCGCTCTGTACTCCTCGGAGAAGGCATCGACGAATCCATTTAACATGTTGGTCACAGCGGTCCTCACTTGGGGGTCTTCGGATGTGTAGAAGCGGAGTTCAGCGGTGAGGCCCGAGGTCAGGTTGTCGGAGAAGCCTCTAGGTACAATTAGGAGGGCGTCCGCCCTCCCGTCCATGACGTACTCTTTAGCATCCGATTCACTTGAGAACCACACGAGGCGGGTGACATTGGTGGAGTTGAGATCTTCCAAGAAAGCCTTCGAGACATTACCTCCGTCCTGATCCACAACCGCTATCGTGAACATCGCGCCCCTGCCCCCGAACATCGAGGAGAAGAGGAGCATCATGAGGAGGGGGAAGGTTAGAGTCCAGAACAGGGTGGACTTGCTCCTGAAGAAGGAGAGCATGTCTTTCCTCGCCACTTCGATGATCGGATTCAGCTTCATTCCATCACCTCCGCAAGGGGCCTGCCAGTGAGGTTCAGGAAGACGTCCTCAAGCGTTGGGCTCCTAATCTCTATCCTCTCCGGTTCAAGGCCCCTCGAGGACAGGGAGGTTATCAGAACTGGGACGAGCTCCTCTGGCTCCTCCGTATCCACCGCCAGTCCATCCCCCATTCTGGTCAATTTGAGGCTCATAACTCTGAGGGCCCTCTCCGCTTCTCCAATCAACCTCAGCCTCGGGTAGACTATCACTTTGGCCGTTCCGCCGTACCTCCTCTTCAGCTCCTCTGGTTCTCCAAGTGTCACGATCCTTCCTTTGTCCATTATGGCCACCCGATCGCATAGCTCGTCTGCCTCTTCCATGTAGTGGGTGCTGAGTAGAATCGTGCTTCCCTCGTCCCTCAGTCCCCATATAACCTCCCAAAAGTCCCTTCTGGCCTCGGGATCCAAGCCGACGGTGGGCTCGTCCAAGATGAGGAGGTGTGGGGAGTGAAGGACCGATGCCATGAGGCTTATCCTGCGCCTTTGCCCACCTGATAGCTTGCTCACCCTCTTATCCAAGAATCCCTTGGTTCCCAAGATCTCCGACAGCTCCTCCACCCTCCTCCTGAACTCCCTATCGTCCATCCCATAGAGGGAGGCAACGAACCTCAGATTCTCCCAGCCACTTAGATCCCCGTAGAGCATCGTCTCTTGGGGATTAAAGCCTATGAGCCTGCTGACCTTCTCCCTTTCCCTCAGAGCATCGAGCCCGAAGACCTTAACTGACCCGGAGGTTGGGGCCCTCACGCCTGCGATTATCTCCATCAGGGTGGTCTTGCCGGACCCGTTGGGTCCCAGCAGGCCGAAAATCTCGCCCTCGTTCACATGAAAGGAGATGAAGTCGAGAGCCCTTACCTCTCCGTACATCTTCGTGAGTCCTTCCACCTCCAGCGCAATCATCGATTAAAATGCCTAGATACAGAGTTTAAAACCTGATCATCCTTCTGAATTCAAGACAGTAGGTTAACTTTTTTAATGTCCATGAAGGAGATGGATCGATGGAGGATAGGGAGAGGGAACTCGTTGAGACCCTTGAGGGGATAAGGAGGTATATCAACAACCAGCTCAGGATCAATATTTCAAAGATCTACCTGAGCTGGGCCGTTGGAGGGTTTCTAGCCTGCTTAGCCCAA
Source organism: Thermoproteota archaeon (assembly GCA_027491395.1). GTDB lineage: Archaea > Korarchaeota > Korarchaeia > Korarchaeales > Korarchaeaceae > Korarchaeum. Next base: position 6,795 of record JAOZFI010000060.1, read on the forward strand.
GAGGTCCTGCTGAACATCCTCCCACAGGAGGAGGTCGGTCCAGCCATTGGGCTCCTCTGGTTCACCGTGTTCTCCATCATATGGCTGGACACAGCGAGGAACTTCTCCAAGGTCAGGGTGCTCCTGAAGCTGACCGGGAGGGAGGAGGAAGTAGAGAGGTTCTGGAAGGAGAGGTGGAAGTCCGTTTCCGCATGGGTACTGGCTGGATTCATCAGTATCCTCTCCTACTGGCTTGCAGACTTCATGGGATTCGAGCAGGCCATCATCCTTTCCGTCCTCACGTTTGTGGGCTCCGGGAACATCTTGATGTGGATTTTACAGAGGAAGCCCTTGGAGAGCCTCCTAGTGGGCATCTGCCTGCTCCTCGCCGTTCCAGTGATGGCAACCCTGTCTCCAGGCGTTGCGAACCTCTCGGGCTGCCTGCTCATCTCGCTCGTCTACGCGTTGGCCGGGATAAGCATCTACCTTAGGTGGACCTGAATGGATCTGTCGAGCTTGCTAAGGAGGCTGCAGGAGGAAGACGCGGTTGTACAGCCCAAAAGGTTGAGCATCCTGATTCTCTTGGCCTTAGAGGGTAGGAGATCTTTCAAAGAGTTGAGAGATGCCTTGGGAATGTCTCCCGGGAATCTGGGATCTCATATGAAGGTTTTAGAGGAGAAAGGGTTTGTGAGGAGGACCAGGTGCCTTAGGGGGCTCAGATACGTCACCTGCTACGAGATAACTGAGACCGGAGTGGAAAAGTTGGGGAAAGTGCTCGACCTAGCTGGGAGGATCTCTGAGCTCATCAGGGAGGGCGAGAGGGGATCCCGGGGTTAGACGGTTGGGACCTCCCTTGATCTTGAGAGTATGTCGTATATCACGAGTTCCACGTCCCTCCTCCTCTTGTCGTCCCTCTCTATCTCCTCTAAGATGAGTCTGGCCTCCCTGTTCAGCATTAGACTCTTTCCGCTCTCTGAAAGCCTTCCAAGGCCCTCCCTGATCAGCACCCTTATTATCATGTTGATCGTGCCGCTCCCCATGGCAGGGGGGTTGGTTCCGGCACCCGCATACACGGAGTCCATGCTTGCCACGATCGCGTTGATGAGGGTGTTTATCCTCTTGGAGGTCTTCGCTCTCTTCAGCTCCCTTATGAGGGAACTAAGGATGGAGGAGGCTGCCTGCCTCAGGAGCTTGTCCTCGCTTAACCCTTCGCTCTTAACCTGCCTGACCGCCGCGGGAACCATCAGCTGGCTCAATACTTCCGGCATGTCCCTCTCGAAGTTCCCCCTCTCTCTGAGGAAGGTCAGGGCCCTCTCCCCCTCCAGCAGGTAGGCCACCCTGAACAGGTCGGGGTCCGCGGTGAGGAGCGCGAAGGGCCTGCCTCCCCTCCTCATCTCCGCCTCCACCTCGGCCATCTCCTCGAGATCCGCGTCCGTCACGGATATCACGAGGAGGGGGTTCTCCAGCAGTCTGATTATCTGATCCCTCCCCCTGACCCAGTAATCACCGAACTTGATCTCCACCGCCACCCTGCCCACCAATACATCTCCCTTCCTCCCGGCGTTAGCGTCGTATGTCCACACTAGGAATTGGCCGTCCGACACGGCTCCCTGAGCGGACAGCCTTTCAGGTGAGAACACCGCTATGTAGTCCCTGACCTCGTCGCCCAATCTCACCTTGAAGGGGAAGCTCCTCATCTCCCTAGTGAGGAACTCCCTGACCATCTCCTCCACCACGCTCCCTTCCTCGACCCTCGAGAGGAGGGTGGCATCTTCCCTCACGCTCCTAAGAACCTCCTCTGAGAGATCCACTAGGTTCTTCACTATCCCCCCGATCTCCCTAGTCAGGGCCAAGTCCTTAGCCACCTTCTCCATGAGGGGATAGAGTGCCGGGAATATCCTCTCTATTAAGGAGGCGTATTCAGGACTGTAAGCCATCCAAAGGGCGAGGATCTTCTTGGCAGCTTCCACTCCTGCCCTCTCCCTCTCCTCATCGGACATGGAGAGCTTGAACATCCTCGACCTCTCTAAGAGCCTGTTCGCCAAGGCCCTGTCGCTCATCAGGGCCTCCTGGGCCCTCTTGGAAAGGAGGAGGATAACTGAGCCTCTTGGAGGGGAGCCGTGGCCCTCGGTCACCCACCTGACCACATCGGCAAGGTCCTCCAGTTTCTCCCTCCTTCCCCTCTCAAGGTCACGGAGGAGTTGATCCACCTCATCTATTATCAGGACTACAGGCCCTTCAACATCCAGTTTCTCCACCAGGAGGTCCCTCACATCCGTCAACGGATCCAAGGTCACGAACCTGGGCTCGGCCTCACCCTCCTCCCTTATTGCCCTGAGAAGAAGTCTCCCGAGCTGGGTCTTGCCCGAGCCGTACTCCCCCACTATTCTGGCGATGAAGCCCCTCCAGTCCCTGTCACTCAGGTGCGAGAGAACTAGGTCCATGGTCCCCCCTAGGGACCCCGTGCCCACGAAGAGATCCTTAATCATGGAGAGGGGGGCTTCGATAGGCCTCCTGTCGGCCCAGCAGCTCAGTATCTCCCTGATAGTGGTGGGTCTATACCTCCTGAACCTCTCCGCTAGCTCCCTCACCTCCTTCAGGGTGGGCCAGTACTCCGAGTAGAGCTCGCTCAAATGGACCACCTGGCCTCTATCTTGGCCTTGGAGGGAATTACCAGCTCGCTGAAAGTCTCTCCAGTTATCCTATCCTGCCAAGTTGCGAAGATCTTGCCCTTGAGGTTCCCGGGAAGTCTATCAAGGTCCCCAGCCCCCTCCAACACGTCCCTGTGCTTCTCCAGCACTGGAACGGATATCAGGCCCTTCCTCCACAGGGAGACTATCACATCCCTAACCTCATCCCCGTAAGCCTTCCTGAGCGTCCCGTAAGTGACGGACCCCTTGCTTCTCACCTCCTCAAGCACTTTGTCCTCCCTAGTCAGGGTGAGGACGGGCACCTTCCTCTCCTTGAGGGCGTCGGCCTGCTTGAGCCAAGAGATTATGGCCCTCGCCTCGGTGCTCGATACCCTCTTTCCCTCCTTCCTGAGGGCCGATGAGAGGCTGGCAGGGGTTAGGGGGATCATTCCCTTGGAGAGTGATTCTATCGCCCTCATCAAGCTGTACTCTTCCGCCAGAACTGAGATCAGCTCGTTCGAGAAGTCCTCAAGCGAGTTGAAGTTCTTGACCCTCTCCCTGATCCATGAGAGGGTCTTGACGTACTGAGAGGCCGTCCTATTGCTCTTCAACCGGAGCTTTGACTTCACCTCTTCTTGAGATGGATTCTCCAGTGAGACCGCCAACCTGTAGAGGTTCTTGAGCGGTAGAGGGTAGAATTGGGCTGGCATCATTTAGGGGAGATAACGGAGCTGAAAAAGGTTTCCGGTCTGGATGCAGTGGAGTCGTGAATGTAATGAGGTGAAGCAGGGGCTGACCTAAGGACGCTTCACCGGTGATTGGAGTACTCTTTAGCACCGACAGCAATATCGCGCGATGATGAAGGGAGCCTCAGAAGCTGCCTGACGTATAGTGTTGTGAGATGATGTGATTAAAGATTTCAATTACCTCCTTGAATCATCAATGCGGCTCTTATATCTCGCGTACTTTAGGAAATCCTCTAGCGAACCTCTCGAATTCATCTCAGTCGAGAATCTGCTAAACATTCAGATCCATGCTGTCAAAGTACTCAGGAGGATCCGGCTTCCTCTTAAGTGTGATCTTGAGGGCTACGCCTCTCTCACTACGAAGACTTCATTCTCTCCTTTCAGCACCTCCCTTCTCCAATCCGCTGGAAGAACGATCCTTCCCGGATCATCTACCCTCTTTACTACTGCGTGACTTTTCGGGGTGCCACGCAATTAAGGATTGGGCTGCGTCGATTTTAAGTTACCATCGACGATCCCGCTTAGTTACGCTTATGTGGACAATTTCCGCTTCCACAAATCAGGTTTTGAGTGGCCGCTCCACGAGCTCCATAGAGCAGATAATCTCCTAATTAAGGATCAACTAGTTCCATTCAGCTTCCTTTCCCTTCAAGAAGACATTCAACCTGTTTAGGAAATTCCTCCCCAAGAGCATCTCATCTCCAGCTACAGCCTCAACGAGCCCCCTAACCATCCCCCTATCTCCACCTCTATGAAGTAGGAGTAGCTCTCCTCTGTCGAGCCATCGTACCCCTTGATTAGGACCGTGCTTCCAGGGATTAGTTCGAGATCGCTCAGAAGCTCCCTTGGAAATACCGTTATGTCCGCAACTGAGTCTATTAGGGCTTCCAGATCAACAAATTTTCCTCCTAGAGACCTCACCCTTACCCCCACGACGGGCGCGGGCGGGTCATACTTCTTGGAGTAGGGAACCTTCACCTGATCACCCGAGGACTAGGAAGCCTAACATATCTCTCCTTGCCCACGTATCCCACGTAAATGACCGAATAGCCCACTTTCTCATAGGCTTTGAATGCTGTCTCTTCCTTGGTAGTGCCAACGGAGATCACGTCTCCATCCTTGATTGCCACGTACTTCCCCTCGTACTTCTTTCTCAATTCAGGTAACATTCTCCTGAAGACCTCTTTCTCCTTCTCTAAGGATCTATTGCGTCCATCAACTCCGGATCCAAGAGAGATTTCCTAGCCTCCACATACTTCCTTATCAGTTCCTCTATCACCTTCCCTCTCTTTCTTCCTCCCTTCTCCCTTAGCACCACCATTGAGAAGAGTTTCCACAGCCTGTCATCGATCTCTATGGTCGTCTTCATCGGTATAACCTTCCAGCCAGATTGATGTATATAAATATGATTAGTAGACGCGATACCAGCTGTCGCTCTTCCGAGAATCACCAAATTAGGGGGAGATTATGATATGAAAAGGGGGGATGGAGGATAAGGTTAGAAGTCCATGGCCTCGTATATCTCCTTGGGAAGGCCAGGGCAGTTCCTGTCTAAGTAGTACTTGCTCACCTCTATCTGAGCCCTCAGTAGCCTCTTAAACTCGTCCATGTCTAGGTAAGTGGTCGGATCCAGCTGGCTCAGCCTCTCCTGACTGAGGCCCGGTACCTCCTCCGGTACCAAGACCTTCTCGCCCCAAACCGGATGGGGCTTGTACTTCACCGCCCCCCTAGCCGCCTGCAGTATGAAGAGTTCGGTCTCCTCTATCGTGGGCCTCTCACCACCCACTGCTTTCGGTATCCCGTTCTTCTCCACCAGTATGGGTTCAGGGGCCTTTACCTCCCTCTCCCCCAGTTTCATCTTCACCCATCTGTACTTCGCTATTATGCGGCCCGTGTTGTTGAACACATACACCTGGATGGGATCGCCCTGCTCGATCCTCCTCTTGAGGTATTCGTAGAACCTTACCACATGGGCGGTGTTGGGCACGCCCATGGTGAAGGGCTGGGCAAATCTAGCTACGTACCTGAGCTTCCCCACAACCTCCTTGGACTGGGCCGGGTGCCCTATAGTTCGCCCATCAGCCAAGATCTTCGCAGCCAAGGCCGGATCCTCCACCTTCATCCAAGCCCACTCGGTGAAGTAGCCGGGACTGAGGAATATGGCGAAGTTGAGCGGACCTGAAGACTCCACGTCGCCGTCGAAGTAACCCGTATCTTCGAGCCTCAGGACGGAGCGAGAGTTCCTGTTGGGCCTCCCGAAGTACTGGAACAGCTCTCCCTTGAATGAAGGATAGCCGTTCTCGTCGAACTCCGTGTTCTCGTGCAGGGCGTGAGGACTCATCGCAGCTCTCCACATGGCCTCATGCTCCGGCGTTAGGTCCTCCGTCTTGGTCCAAGATCCCCTCTCTGACCCTATCACCCTGTCCTCGAATATTGCCACTATGTCGTCGTTCTTGATCACTTGATCCTTGACGTAGTCGAGCGGGTTTAGGCCGAACTCCCTCTCGTACACTTTGGAGTTGTTCGGGGTCCAGACGTAGAGGCCATGAGTTGACTTTCCAGTCCCGGTGAGGCCCCATACGGCCATTACAATGCGCTTCCACTCTCCATCAACGGTCTTTACCGAAAATTCCCTTAATGCGGCGTGCTCTCCAGTCCCTCCCCTCTTATATACGTGATAGATCCAGTGGGTTAGCACAGCCTTCTTGATCTCGCCCTGATAGGAGGAGACCGTTATTATGGTGAAGTTGTGATGGGGGAACCTCATCACCATGAGCATGCGGTCGGTGCCGGGTATGTTCGGGTTCCCGAGGTAGTGGGGGACGGCAAACACCTCCACATCCGGGTCCTCTTCAGGTGGTGCATCGAAGACCAGCTGTTTCCATCGGTAGGCTAGGTCGGGGAATTGGTGATCTACGTAGACGCGAGCGTGCATCTGTGCCTTTGTGCCTGGCTTGCCCACGTAGCCATCGACCTTAATCAGGGGCCCTTGGGCAAGGATGTGCTCCAAGACCCTCATCATTAGCAGCTTGTGCTCCTCCTTCAGCTCTTCATCATCCTCTATGACGACAGTGTTCTTAGCGGAGCGGCTCCAAATGTTCGAAGCCCAATTCCACGAACCGTTCTTGTACTGAGTACCATACATCTTAGCTCTGTCAAAGAGATCTGGAGGATTATCCAGCAAGGGAACTAAGCCCGCACTTCTCTTGATATCCAATATCGCCTTGAAAGACTCCTTGAATTTTTC
>JAOZFI010000015.1 GCA_027491395.1 Thermoproteota archaeon
ACCCTCAGCCCCTTGCCACATGAAGTGGCATGGGGAGGTGTTACTATGAAGAAGGCATACATAATAGCAGCCTTGGTAGTGCTGCTGGGGGCCAGTTTGCTCCCTGCTATGGCCTACCCAATCCACATGTTCCCACAGCCTTTCGTGCAGGACGGAACCATTGACTACGACTTCGACGGCATGCCCGACATAGCCATCATACTCGGCAGCAAGGCCGCCCCCGAGGACGTCCTCGGTGCGACCCTCATAGCCGCCAAGATAGCCTCCCACCTATACTACACTAATGCCATGTGGGTCGATGCCAAGCACGCCGCCGCCAATGGAATAACCCTCTATCACGGTAGCTTCACTGCCGAGGCTTACGGTCATAGGTACCAGGCCCTTGACCTTGTGGGTAGCTGGAAGGATGAAGACACCTTCTGGGGCTTCCTCTGGAGCTGGGACTGGGGATCCACACCTGATCCCTTCGACAAGATCTACCCGCTGCACGATGGCTATGTGTTCGTTCCCTCCGGCGTTAAGAGCGACATGAACCCGACCCAGATAACCTACTCCGTAGGCCTCGAGGTTGACCCTGACGACCTGAAGGAGTGGGTGGTCTTCGCTCCTAGCTACTTCCCGCCTGCTTACACCAACAATGAGAAGACCCATTACGCTACGAACTTAGAGTTCGACTGCCCAGGAACTTTCACCTTCGGCTATGATGCTTGGGATACCACAAAGGACTACACACCCGTCGCGGGTCCGATAACTTACACCTGGGCTCACGGTGGATTCTACTTCATACACCCGTTGAACCCAATAGATGTTAAGCAGGGTAGTGAGATAACCCTGCCGTGGATGGGCTACAAGCTCGTAGCTGAGACTGTGGAGGTTGATGAGCCCAGCATCTACAGCGTGGGCTTCATAGCATATAAGATAGGAACTGATACGCCCGTTGATTACTTCCACATTGAGAACAGCGGGCTGAACGTACCTAAGGACAATGATCCTACTACCTTCCAGAAGTTCCTCTATAGCATGATCCACAGGGACATATACATACTCGCTGACATAGACGGCGATGGTGTGGTCTCTGACAACGAGAGATTGGTGCCATACTTCGGTATAACTGTCAGGGATGTTGACGAGGTCCTCCAGACTGTCACCATGGACTTCTACTCGCTGATACTAGCCCCGAATATATACCCTGGTCACGGTAAGACTTCCTACAGTGGAACGAACGATGACTTGTATTTCGACTGGACTAACACCGTATGGTTCTTCGACAGCACCTACGGATGGCCGCACCCTGCTGGCTCTGACTATGCGGAAGCTGCCGATCCCGATACTGGAAGTGCTAACGTTGATGTCATACTTGAGCTCTCCACCTACCCCGACGCTACTGGCCCGAGGATCTTCGCTGGAGGTAACATGGGTCTTCTTGCTGGTGGTGCTGTGGCTAGTGCACCGAGCAAATTCTACGAGGCAAAGGGATACATAGTCGATGAGCAGACCGTCTTCGGTCCGTGGCTTGAGGGCCTCGCTGAGGATGAGGCCTTCCTCGGAATAAGCGGCTACTACACTGATAACACACGTACTGATGTGGAGTGGTACATGGTCGTTAAGTCCGGTACTCTTGGGGCTACGCTTTTCACTCAGAACGAGACCGGATGGTACGAGCCTCTCAACGACGATGGTCACCTAGTTGTAGGTGGTAAGGACTACTGGTTCACCAGCGTTGTGAACCGGCTCCTCGTGGCAGGACAGGAGTGCCCCGCTCTGCCGCCTGGAATAGCTGGCGAGTACTGCGGACCCGCCTGTGGACCGACTTGGGGTCTCTACGAGTTCACTCAGAAGGACGAGATAGTGAAGGAGCTTGAGTGTGAGGCCTTCGCTAAGCCCGACACATTGCTCGGCCAGACCTCCGACCAGCCCACGACGCCCGCTTGCGGAAAGTACCTCGAGTTCACTGACTACGCCGACTGGCAGGACGATGATGTGACCCTCGCGGTCTACCACTGGCAGCTCAACTGGCTCTACCCGATAAATGCCACCGGCGTGTTCGCTGGTATATATGACAGGGTCGAGGATAGGGACGGCGATGGCATATTCACCGGCGCCACCGAGCTCGTACCGGTGACCACGCCCGAGGGCGGCACCGTCTTCGAGGATGTGACTCCGGACGAGTACAAGGACCTGTACTTCAACTTCGCCAACCCGGAGGAGGTCTTCAGCTTCATAAGGGCCCCGATAGCCTATATGGACGACTGGGTCTTCGACGGTGAGACCCTCAGCGAGGACGTGGTTGACAAGAACCTGATACTCGTCGGCGGTCCTCTGGTCAACACGCTGGTGGACTACCTGAACGACACCGGCAACCTGTACATACTCTACAAGACCGATGGCAAGACCTCTTGGCTGTACAACCCGCAGGGCGCTCCCGGTGAGAGGGACATCAACCTGACCTACGCCATCAAGCTGATAGACCCGACCATAGACACCACCTATGTCTACAAGGTCGAGGGCGGCAACGGTCTCGGTGTAATCCAGTACGCCAAGAGCAACCCGTGGAATGAGGACAAGGCCATACTGGTCGTGGCTGGTACCGACAGGTTCGGTACGCTCGCCGCCAGCATAGCTCTGGCTGACCCGACCAAGCTGGCCAACACCACGATACAGACCTACTACAACGCTGGCGTCGGCGACAACGCTCCTGCCGTCATAGTCATAGGAATAAGGCCGACCACCGTGCCCACGAGGGTCGCTGTGCAGCCTGTGCTGGTAGTTCCAGTCGGGCTGCCCAGCAGCTGAACCCTCTCCTTCCTTTCCTTTCTTTTCTGTTCTGTTATGCCCATGACCCGATTCCTTGAACGGAAGCTCGACTTCCCCTAATCTTGTATATCATAGTTTCCCCGCGTGTTCCCGATCCCGCTTCATTCGATAGTTCTTTAATTCTAGGAGCTCTCTCCACAATGTGCGAGCCAACATAGATGATCCCCGAGTACCATCTGCCCACTTGAGGATCGGAAAAGCATGAAGAACTCCCTTCTATGGATCTCCACCGTCCGATCAACCCCTTTTAGTCAACTGTCTATACGGAGTTCATACGAGCATCCATCCCACCTTATATATTCATCCATCACTACCAAGCGGGTATGGGAATGGAGAGGTCCTCGCTACTGCCTTTACTCCTGATTGTCCTGCTAATCCCTCAGATAATACTTACTTCGTCGCAAACTCCTAGGGAGATAATAGAACAGGCTGTTGAGGGACCTCTGAGGGCAGTTACTAGGGTCCCCGAGTACAACTCCCCCAGTGAGATCCCGCAGGGAAGTTACGGCTACGTCAACGGGGTGCTCTATGTGGACAAGAGCGGCTTCACCTTCGGAGCCATACCGGACTTGGAGTTCAACATATACGCATCACTTATCCTAGCGGAGGCCCTTCAGGCCTCTAACTTCATGGAGTTCGATGAAGGCGATGTGTCTCGGGCTAAGACTAGGCTGGCATCCATGACCACATGGATGCTCGAGCGTGCTAAGAACAACGGCCTCTGGGGTTCCGACGTAAGTGGAAGACTGGTGGATATATCCTTCAGCGCCCAAGCTATAAGGGCCGTGGCAGGCGCCTTCGCGGCTGGAACCCTTCCTAAAGAGAAGCTTCCCTCTCTCGCCCACTCAGTGTCCCAGCTCATTTCCCTTCAGAGTGAGGGAGGTGGGTGGGGGAGGATGCCCGAGGCCGATGTGTTCCAGCTGAAGGAGCCCAGCCCGAGCATCACTGCGCAGGCCCTCAGGGCCATACTTGCTGCCAAAGAAGTGGGTGTGAAAGTAGCAGGCTTGGACAACAGCGTCAAGAAGGCGATATCATTCCTCACAGCCACCGCCAAAAAGAGCAAGGACTTCAATTACTGGCAGGAGGAGAAGTCCTCATCCGTACAAGTCACTGGAGATGTTGCAGACGCCCTCGCGGAAGCCATGTTCCTTGGTTTCGATGTGGACGATGGTCTGGTGAAGGGGATCGTCGCCTACTTGGAGAGCAACGTCAAACAGGCTTACTCGTCCGGAACCTACGAGATAACTACGGCCTTGGCGCTCAATGCCCTAGCCAAGTTCTCCTCTCTGGGCTATTTGGAGACGGACAAGTTCGTTTCAAGTTATGAACCACTCCTTGTGGACCTGGCATCCACCATTAGACCGGACTGGCTCTTCACCAATCTGCCCTTCGTGTGGTTGAGATACGCCTATACCTACACCTACGTGTCGATATTCGCCTACTGGTTGAGAGTATCGTCAATTTCGGCCCAAGCCTATTTCGTCGGAGGATACGGCGATTATAACCCTCCTGTCGTTGTAGAGGGGACTGAGATCACCCTCAAGGTTAAGGTGGAGAACAGGATATCCCGTCCCCTCTCCCTGCTCATGAATTTAGATGTGGGATCCCCGGCAGCCCTCTCATCTAAACCACCATCGAAGCTGACCCTCTCGGGCGGTAAATCTAAGGACTTCTCCATCAAAATAGCTGCTCCAGATCAAGTGCCCTCACCCTCGAATGTGACTGTTAAGCTGTTCATAAAGGAGGCGAATTCCGGTAAACCGCTCTTCACCGAGAGTCTCACCTTCAGGATCCTGAGGAATCCTAAGCTCTCCCTCGAGTCTAAGACCGTGAAACCAACGACCGTCCAGTTGAGGAAGCCCGTTAACGTGACTCTGGTGATGTCCAACACCGGGGACCTGCCAATCGCTGACATAAGCATAATCGAGAAGTTGGGCACGGGGTTCGAGCTGGTTACCAGCTTCCCTGGAAATGGAACTGCGTTGGTGACTTCAACCAACAGTTTGGGTAGTTATGTGATTCCCAATCCATTGGAGCCAGGCGCCAAGCTGGCCCTAATCTATCAAGTGATTCCCACGGACGCCTCACCCGGACCCCAGACCCTCTCCACCACGCTGATAACGTACACTGACGCTAGGGGAGAGGTCCACAACATAAGCAAGGAGGTCAAGGTGACCATCTTGAGACCCTACGTGATACTCTCAACCAACACCACCGATCTCCAACTTGAATGGGACGAGGAGAAGGGGCTGGTGATGGCCCTCTCAAATACCGGAAACGAGGATGCTACCGAGGTGGAGCTGAAGATAGCTACTGGAGAGGGGGTAACGCTGAACTTGAGCATGGTCCCCAAGGATGTCCTCCTCAGGCCAAATCCGGATGGGTCCATGCTTCTGAGGATCGACAAGCTGAAGTCCGGCGAAACAATGACCATACCTCTCAGATTGAGGGCGACCAACTTCTACCCAGCCACGGAGCTAGGCAGCTTCGTCAGCGTGGGATATGAATACAAGGACTCCATAGGTAGGAGCATGCCCCAGTTCTCCGACTCGACCATAATCAAGGTGAGAGTCAGGGTATCCAAGAACTTCATCTACCTGATATCCGCGATAATACTGGTTATAGCTGCCCTCGTGGCGATAAGACTCTACAACAGGACGAGGAGGTCTAGGGAGAGCATGAGAAGGGTGTCTCCCTTGGTGGCCCGGACATCCAAGAGAAGGGGGAGAGGGAGGAGGAGCCCCTTTGGAAGCTAAGTACTCGGTGATTATCCTAGCAGCTCTGGCCATCGCGGGGCTGGCCGCCTATTCCTTTCTTCTGAAGGAGAGCCCCCCTCAACCCACTCAGGGGCATGGCAAGTGGTACGTCACCATAACCTACCCCCTAAACCAGACCATGAAGGAGGGATCTGGAAGCATAGGGCTATCCTCCTATGCAATCACACTGGCGCTCTCGTTCTTCTCTGGTGGAAATTTGAATGAGACCAGTATACTGGTCGGACCCTTGGGCACGGTCCCCCAAGGGAACGTAACACTACTAATCACCCTCTCGGGAGACACCAGCGTCCACATATTCCCGAGGAACTCCACAGTCCGGATTCAAGGTAGCAGTCAGGAGGGCCTGTACGCCGCCACTGACAGGCTAATACTGGCAATAGCCGGAGAGTACGCTCTAGACTTGGACGAGACTAGGAGCTATCTCATCATAGTTCACCCCAAGCAGGGGAGCAAGGTGGGGCTACAGTGGCTCGGTAAGATTCCCCTTTCTCAAGTGAGGAGGGTTCCCATATACGTACACGGTGAGAAATCCGTGGATCTAAGGAAGATGATGTTGGGACCATACTGGCCTAATTAGAGCAGCAATAAGAGGTAACCTCATCTACCAATACATCTTAGGCGATAAAGTGACTCATAACTTTCCGCGGAGAAACGGGCCCGGGGGGACTTGAACCCCCGACCTGCGGCTTAGAAGGCCGCCGCTCTATCCTTGCTGAGCTACGGGCCCCCAGTCAATACGACCATAGACGAACATATAATTAATACTCCCTTACCCACCGGTTCCCGGAGCGAGAATGAGACACGCCACATTAATAATGTTGCTATTTCTGAGTGCCCTTCTAATCCCGAGAAGTCCCACGGTAATAGAGGTAGGTGCCCAAGGGATTAGATACGACTGGAAAGGGCTATCAATGAAGAATGGAACGAGATATGATCTTCCCGGGGGGTACACGCTAGAAGCAGAGATATTCTATATGGCTGGTGCAGCATGGTACGTCCGCGCGCGAATATTGAAGGGAGGATCACCTTGCTCTCCTTATGTGTATCCCGCGATAGAGACAAGTGCAGGGGGCACGCAACTAGACACTAGGAAGAAGATCGACGTTTACGATGTATGTCCTTTCAAAAGGCAGGGAAGACTCCTATATACAGTGTGGATATTAGGAGACAAAACTGATATGAATAACGGAATAATATACTTCGATATAACAGACTCCATCTTCTCTCCAGAATCCAATTTGACAATGAAGATCGATTTTCCGAAGTATAAAGAGTATGAAGAACCTCACGCTCAGATTCAGGTTCCTATAACAATTACCAACGTAGGACCTAATCCCGTAGACTGGGTGAAGGTCAGGGCCAACTGGTATAGGTTGGAGGGGGAAGGATCTATAAACCTCACCAATGTGATTCCAGTATCAGGGACGAGGACTGGCAACGAGGTTAACATACTGCTGGGTGAACTGGAGGGAAACGAGTCTCATCAGCTGACCTTCGTCTTCAACGCGGGTCCAGGGGAGGGTAAGTACGGCAACTACACAGCATATTTCGAGGTAACGTATCCAACCAAATGGGAGTATAAGGGATTCAATGCAAACCGATCTGTAAAAATATTCGAGTATAAGCCAGATGGCGTTAATAAAACGCTAAACGACTCCATCAACGTGGTCTTCGGACTCGTCTACAAGGGACATACCGGCGCACCTAGAGTTGTCCTCTCCGTGAGTAAGCCAACAGGGGATCTTCAGGTCGATCCTGGGACCCCGATAACTTTCAACTTCAGGGCCCAAAATGTGGGCAACGACCACGCTTACAACGTGACGATAAACGCTCAGGTTGAACCTAACCTACCGATAGAGATCATAAAGCCCTCAGCCATAGCTGGCGGTCACTTTCCCTTGGTGGTTCACGCGGACATGCCTCCCAGAGCGATGACCGAGCCGATAGAGTTCAGGATAGTCATCCCGAGTGATGCTGAAGGCATGATGTACAGGGTCAACTTGACCGTCGGCTACTTCGACATAAGGGGCTACTACAACGAGACGTTCAAGCTTTACACCATAACCGTGAAGGAGTTCGGCTACTCGAAGGTTTACATCACTAAGACCATCTCCTCAACCACCATACCCATCAACGGGACGATAAAGGTGGACGTGATCGTGGGGAACAACGGCACGGCAGCCGCGACGAACGTTGTAGTGCAGGACGACTACCCTAAAGACATATTCAAGCTCGTTTCGGGGAAGACCAAGCTCACTGCAAGCAAGCTCAATCCGGGGAGCATGCTCTCCCTCTCCTACACCCTTAAGGCAGTGAGGGAGGGCGTGGCAACGTTCGGCCCCGCCAAGGTCACGTATGTGGACCCGAAGGAGGGGCAGAAGGTCCTCATGTCCGCCCAGAAGTCCCCCGTGGTGGTGACGATAGTGAAGCCCCAGCTCTCAGTGAGGGTCGAGGACATACCCCAGAACGTCACCGTGGTGAACTCCTTGGTGGGCTTCTCCATCTATATGATAAATAGGGGAAGTGGAGAGGCCAAGGACCTCACGGTAGAGATGGAGCTCTCCCCGGGATTCTACATGGTCAATCCACCGACGGTGAAGAAGGGTGAGGGAGTATCATGCGATCAGCCGGTATGGGAGCCAAAGGAGGATAGGATAAAGGTGAGGATGGTCTGCGAAACGGTGAAGCCCGAGGGTTTCGTGAAGCTCATACTCACCATGAAGACCCAGACTACGGGAATGCAGTGGATAAGGGTGACTGGCATCCACTACAAGTCGACGGACGGCAAGACCGTGATCAAGGTCCCCACCTCCAGCTACAGGTATGAGACGGTAGTGGTGACCCCTCTGGAGCTCAGGATGTTCTATCTAGCCATATTCACGTTCTCCGTCCTCTTGGTGGCCATGTTCGTCATAGGCGTGACCAGAGGATTCAGGGTGTCAGTGGGGAGGCGCAGGCCTAGGACGGGATTCGGGGCCTTGGAGAGCTAGCAACATTAAAATAGTGGGGTTCGCCGTATCACGAGGTGTGATAAGGATGGGCATGGAGTACATATATGCCGCTCTGATGCTGCACGAGGTAAAGAAGAAGGTCGAGGAGTCCGATCTCGAGCAAGTGCTCAAGGCCGCAGGCGTTGAGCCCGACCCGGCTAGGATAAAGCAGCTCGTGAGCACCCTCTCCAACTTGGACATAGACGAGATAGTGAGCCAGGCCGCCGTCGCCACGGTAGCTCCGGCCGCTCCTGCGGCCCCGGCTCAGGCGGAGGAGGCTAAGGCCGAGGAGAAGAAGGAAGAGAAGAAGGAGGAGAAGGAGAAAGAGGAGGAAGAGGCCGCCCTCGCTGGACTCGGCGCGCTGTTCGGCTGAGGTCACGGCTACTTTTTTATCCCTCCTTCGCAACTTTTCGAGGATGACTAATGGGGCTAGGCGATCCCATAGAGATACAGTTCCTCATAGAGAGGGGCTACGTCAGGAAGAAGTGTCCCAAGTGCGGGGAGTACTTCTGGACCTTAGATCCAGACAGGGAGACGTGTGGAGAGTCTCCCTGTGAGCCTTACTCGTTTATAGGGAGGGGAATAGCTGATAAGAGCCTGGAGGAGGTCAGGGAGGACTTCCTGTCCTTCATGGAATCCAAGGGTCACACGAGGATAGGGAGGTACCCGGTTATAGCTAGGTGGAGGGACGATCTCTTCCTCACCAGCGCCTCAATAGTCGACTTCCAGCCCTTCATAACCGCCGGTCTCGTCCCTCCGCCAGCGAATCCGCTCACCATCTCCCAGCCATGTATAAGACTCAAGGATGTCGACAAGGTCGGGCCCACAATGGGGAGGCACCTCACCATCTTCGAGATGATGGCCCATCACGCCTTCAACACGAAAGAGAGGTTCGTTTACTGGAAGGAGAGGACAGTGGAACTGTTCCATGAGTACGCAACCGAAGTTTTGAGGATCCCTGAGGAGGAGATAATCTATAAAGAGGGGATATGGGAGGGAGGGGGGAACGCCGGTCCTGATCTGGAGCCGATAGTCAGGGGATTGGAGATAGCCACCCTCGTCTTCATGGAGTACAGGGAGGAGAACGGGAAGTACGTCCCAATGGACACTAAGGTCGTTGATACCGGATACGGACTGGAGAGGATAACATGGCTGCTTAGAGGCGATCCCACTGGCTTCCACGCCGTTTATGGAGATCTGGTCGACACCTTCAGGTCTGAGCTGGGTATAGAGCGGGTGGAGGAGCGGCTCCTCAGCAGGTACTCGGAGGTCTCATCCATACTCAGGGAACTGGAGAGGGGAAGGAAGGTTGAGGCCCTGAGGAGGAGGATAGCGGAGATATTGATGCTGGACTCATCATACTTAGAGGAGAAGATCGCCCCCTTGGAGAAGGCATTCGCCCTCTTGGATCACACGAAGACGATAGCCTTCATGTTGGCTGATGGTCTAGTCCCCTCAAATGTGAACGAGGGCTACTTGGGCAGGCTGCTCATAAGGAGGTCGCTCAAACTGCTGAAACTGCTAGGTGTGGAGACGAACCTATCGGAGTTGGTGGCTAGGCAGGTAAGTTATTGGTCAGGTAAAGGATTCCCAGAGCTCAAGGAGGCCTTGGACAGGATAGTGGAGATAGTGGATATTGAACAGGCCAGATATGAGGAAATCCTCAGGAGAGGAGAGAAGATAGTCAGAGGAATAGTGAAGAGCAAGAGGAAGCTGGACTTGGAGGACCTCATAACCCTATACGACTCTCACGGGGTTCCGCCCGAGCTCGTGCAGACGGTGGCCGGGAAGCTCGGCGTCAACGTGGAGGTTCCGGATAATTTCTACGAGCTGATCGCTGGGAGGCATGAATCAAGGAAGCCGGAGGCGCCCAAGCTCCCGCCCTTCATAGACGAGTTAGATAGATACAAGCCGACCAAGCTGCTCTACTACCAAGATCCCTACCTGATGGAATTCGATGCTACTGTCATTGGTCACGTCGGTGACATGGTCCTCTTGGACGAGACCGCCTTTTACCCGGAGGGAGGTGGTCAGCCTAGCGATGTGGGCGTGCTGTCTTGGTCTGGTGGGAGAGCCGAGGTGGTTTCAGTGGAGAAATATAAGGGGAGGGTCCTCCATCGCCTTAACGGTCCCCTACCCCCATTGGGCACTAGGGTGCACGGCAAGGTCGACGAGGAGAGGAGACTATCTAGAATGAGGCATCATACTGCCACTCACGTGATCCTCGAGGCCGCGAGGCGGGTACTCGGGCCCCATGTATGGCAGTGGGGAGCGCAGAAGGGTGATGAGGAAAGTAGGCTGGACATAACCCACTACAAGAGCATAACCCCCGAGGAGCTCGAGCGCATAGAGCTGCTCGCCAACGAGACTGTGATGAGGAACCTGCCCGTGAACACGTTCTGGCTCCTCAGGACCGATGCCGAGAGGAGGTACGGCTTCATCCTGTATCAAGGGGGGGTTGTACCTGATCCGGCCCTAAGAATAGTGGAGATCCAAGGCTACAACGTGCAAGCATGCGGCGGGACCCATGTCACGAGAACGGGAGACATAGGGCCGATAAAGGTATGGAGAGCGAGAAGGATTCAAGATGGGGTGATAAGGCTGGAATTCTCAGCTGGTGTGCCAGCCGCTAGGAGGCTCATCAAAGCTCACTCCAAGCTGAAGGAGATCGCCCAATCCTTAGGAGTGAGTGAAGAAGAGGTGGATAAGGCGTTCAAGGCCGCCATGGAGGAGCTGAAGGACCTCAGAAGGGAGATCAGGAGACACGCGAGGGAAATAGAGGAAGCAAAGATCAGGGAAATACTCAAGGAGTTCGAAAAAGTGGGGGATTACAGGATCTCACACGTCGAACTCGCTTCTGTCAGCTTGGACGAGGGTGTTAAGCTGGTCGATAAGCTAGTTGGGAGCGAGGAGAGGGTAGTTATCCTGACGAAACCGTCCGGAGATAGAGTGGAGGTGGCGGTACTCGTCAACGGTTACGATTTGATGGCTGGCGATCTGGTGAGAGAGACCACAAAGTCAGTTGGCGGTGGAGGTGGAGGCGATCAGAGGCTCGGCAGGGGATCCATACCCAAGGAGAAGTTGGAGAGCTTTTTGGAGGTGATCAGAGCACGATTAGGAGGGAGCTAGTGGAGAGCCTAGTCCCCCTCACCTATTTCCTTTTCACCTTGGGGTTCCAAGACTCGGTGGAGATCGTAGGAAGGAGGTTCTCTCTGAGGAAGATGGAGGTAATCGCTTTATCCAAGCTGGTCAGATCGCCCGAGGAATCCCTCCGCAATTCCCTCAAGGTAGTACCCTCCAAGTGCGTCACGGGAAGAGACTTGGGGATCGACGGTTTTAACGTCCTGATAACTCTGGAGGCAGCTTTATCGGGTCAATCAGTTTACGTGTGCTCTGATGGTATGGTGAGAGACCTGTCTCTAGCATATTCATCTTATAAACCATCCGACATGTTCGATGAGGCGGTTCACCTACTAAATGATGTACTAAAGCTGCTTAAACCGGAAAAAGCAGTCATCTACTTGGACTCGCCGATCTCCAAGAGCGGAAGGATCGCTAGCAGGATGAGAGAGATTATCAGCGACGCCGAGGTGGTGGTATCCAAGAATGTTGACTCGGATATACTGGAGCACGAGGTAGTAGCGAGCAGCGACTCCCGCATCATCTCCCGAGCTTCCTGCATCGTGGACTTACCTAGGATTGCGTTGGAGAGAATAGGCATACTCCCGAAATCGTTATTTCCCTCTGAGGGATGGATCCCGGGGTTGAGGTTTGATAGATCTACCCAGAACGGTTGACTTCGATGGGAGGAAAGTGATCCTAGTTGATCAGAGGAAGCTCCCCGAAGATCTCGTTTTCTTCGAATGCGAGGATGTTGAGTGCGTTGCCTTCGCCATAAAGAACATGGTCGTCAGGGGAGCCCCGGCCATAGGGGCCACCGCTGCTTTCGGCCTGGCGCTCGTGGCGTCCAAGTTCGAGGGGGGAAGGGACGAGCTGCTGAAAGAGCTCAGGAGGGCCGCTGAACTGCTCAGGTCCACCAGGCCGACCGCGTACAATCTATTCTGGGCCATAAACAGGGTGTTGGAGGGGGCGAAGGGATCATCCCCAGACGAGATAAGGGAGAAGATCATCGGAGAGGCGAGGAGGATCGCTGAGGAGGACGTCGAGAACAACAAGATGATAGGAGAGCTCGGTTACAGGCTCATCAGGGACGGATATAGGGTGATGACCATATGCAACGCTGGGTCCTTGGCCACGGTGTGGTACGGAACGGCGACCGCTCCGATGTATAGGGCATATGAGGAGGGCATCAAGTTCGAGGTCGTTGCCTTGGAAACTAGACCGGTCCTTCAGGGGGCACGAATCACTGCTTTCGAGCTCAGCAGGGCTGGGATTCCTGTGAAGCTCATAGTAGATGGAGCTGCAGGCTATGCCATGTCGGAGCTGGGGGTGGACTTGGTGATAACGGGAGCCGATAGGGTGCTGAGGGACGGGACCACGTACAATAAGATAGGCACCTACTCCCTATCCATACTGGCCAAGGAGCACGGAGTTCCCTTCTACGTCGCGGCACCCACCTCTACCTTCGATCTGAATTCAGGGCCAGAGGACGTGAAGATAGAGATGAGGGATCCCAAGGAGGTTGCATTCATAGGGGGAAGGAGGATAGCTCCGGAGGGCGTCGATGTAATAAATCCGGCATTCGACAGGACACCCCCTTCCAACATAACAGGCATAATCACCGAAAAAGGGATTGTGGAGAGGCCCTTAGACGAGGGGATAAGGGGGCTGTTCAGCCGAAGCCGGGGGGCCTGACTTCCACAACTTCTTTATTCACCAGGTTCGGCGGGACCTTCCCGTTGAGGAAGGCTATCAGGTTCTCGGCCACCATTTCGGCCATCCTCGATCTGGTCTCGTGGCTCGCGCTTGCTGCGTGAGGTGCGAGCACCACGTTGTCCAGCTTTAGAAGGGGATCATCGGGGGGTATGGGCTCCTGCTCGAAGACGTCCAGACCAGCCCCAGCTATCCATCCCTCCTTTAGGGCCCTGTAGAGGGCCTTCTGGTCTACTACCTTACCTCTCGCAGTGTTTATCAGGAAAGCTGTGGGTTTCATCTTCCTCAGCTGCTCCTCACCGATGAGATGATAGGTCTCAGGGGTCAGGGGCACGTGGAGGCTGACATAATCGGACTCCTCGAGCAGCCTGTCCAAGTCCGCGAACTCAGCCCCCAATTCCCTCTCCAGCTCCTCCCTCCTCACCGAGTCGTAGTAGAGGATCCTCATACCGAAGCCCTTAGCTCTCCTAGCGACGGCACTGCCTATCCTCCCCATCCCGACTATGCCCAGCGTCCTTCCATACACATCCGAGCCGAGCATCATCAACGGATGCCAAGCCACCTTCCATCTGCCTTCCCTGACGTATTTGTCCGCCTCTACAACCCTTCTAGCGACCGCAAGCATCAACGCGAATGTGAAATCGGCCACCGTCTCGGTGAGGACTCCTGGAGTATTGGTGACGTATATACCCCTTTTCGTGGCCTCCCCGATATCTATGTTATCGTAACCCACCGCATACTGAGAGACGATCCTGAGCTTCGGGGCTGCATCGAAGATCTCAGCATCTATGGGATCGGTGAGGAGCGAAACTAGGGCATCGGCATCCCGCACCCTCTCTATTATCACATCTTTGGGCGGAGGAGCCTCATCCTTCCATAGATCAACCTCAAAGTGGTCTCTTATCTTGGAAAGTCCCCTCTCGGGGATCTCTCGGGTCACGAAAACCTTGGGCCTCATCGGACCACCTTGTGGAGGTGGCAGGAAAAGCTTTTAATTCTCCCTCCGCACCGCCTCGGTCAAGCATTTTAAGGGGATCCGGCCGTCTGCCTAGGTGGTCCGTATTTAGGTTGGGGCCCGAGAGAGAAGAGGGAAACCAAGAGTACAAGCTGAAGCTCGATCCTCAGTCGGAAGAGCGGATAGCCAAACTCATAACCCAGCTGAATTACAGGCTCAACGAGGGCGGAGGGGAGGCTTTCTACGAGCTTGGGATATCGGATGACGGTCTACCCGTGGGCTTGACCGAGGACGAGGCCAAGAGGACGTTCGAGGTCATGGACAGGATCGTTGAGAGTCTGGGAGCGAAGTACATGGTGGTGAGGCGAGAGAAGGCCTCCAGAGGATACGTGTACGAGCTCCTGATAAGGAAGACCGTAGATGTTCCTCCGATCCAGATATCGATCGCCCTCTTGGGCAACGTGGATGCTGGCAAGTCGACCCTGAAGGGAGTCCTCGTCTCCGGCATGCTCGACGACGGGGATGGGCTGGCCATGAGCCAGGTCGCGAGGTATCTGCATGAGCTTAAGTACAGGAGGTCTTCCTCTGTCACCTATCACATCCTAGGATTCGATAACAGGGGGAGGTCGGTAAACGATGAGCTGGAGGGATACAACGAGTCCGAGATATACCTCAGGTCCTCCAAGGTGATAACGCTGGTTGACTTGGCGGGCCACGAGAAGTATCTCAGAACCACCCTGAAGGGGGTGCTTGGCTCCATGCCAGATTACGCGGCTATAATCGTAGCGGGGAACGCGGGGCCCATAGGAAGCTTCAAGGAGCACCTAGGCATTTCAGTGGCCCTCAAGATCCCATCCTTCATAGTGATCACGAAGGTGGATATGACACCTAAACAGGTGCTCTCCTCCAACATAAGGAAGGTCACCGATTACCTCAAGCTGCCCGGAGTGAACAGGATCCCCTATCCGGTGAGAAACGAGAACGACTGCGCAGTGGCCGCCAGGAACATGCCCCACGGGAGGATAACGCCCATATTCCTCGTATCAAACGTCACCGGTGAGGGGCTTGACCTACTCAAGAAGTTCCTCAACCTTCTTCCCCCCAGACTCAACTGGAGTGATAAGGAGAGGGAACCATTCCTCACCTACGTGGACGACAAGTTCAACGTTACGGGAGTGGGGCTGGTCATATCCGGTTTGGTGGAGTCAGGTGCGATCTCCGTGGGTCAGAGGGCCCTCCTAGGACCGTTCGACGACGGCTCGTTCAGGACCGTCAGGGTGAAGTCCATCCATGTGAGCAGGATCTCGGTGGAGAGGGTTTCTGCAGGCCAGTTCGCCACATTCGCAGTCACCAATGTGGATTACGACGAGATAAGGAAGGGAATGGTCCTCTTGGATGTGGATGCGAAGCCTAGAGCTGTAAGGACGTTCAGAGCGAACATAAGGGTGCTCCACCATCCCACGACCATCAGGATTGGCTACGAGCCAGTAATCCAGCTCAGAACGATAAGACAACCCGTGAAGCTTATCGACTCACCGAAGCCTTACCTCCGGACGGGAGACAAGGCTGAAGTGGTATTCAGGTTCATCAGAAGGCCTGAGTACGTGAGGGTAGGGGATACATTCGTCTTCAGGGAGGGCAGGACCAAGGGCTTGGGTAAGATAACGGGGATAGTGGAGTAGATAGGAGTGAGGGTAAAGGTAGGAGGTAAGATATACGAGAGATCTGTTCCCGATCACCTCTTCAACGAGGTGAAGGAGAAGGTCAAGTCCGTATGCCGCTTCGATCCTTCGACTAAGACCTGGATATTCGACCCGAAGAAGGCCCTGTGCTCCAAGTGGGATGTCCTAGTGGAGTTCTTTCACGTGCCTGAGGAGGAGATCAGGAGGGAGCTGGATGAGTTCAAGGCTGAGGTGGACGCTAGGCTGAGGGAGATGATTGATAGGGGCTATTTCGCATTTCTCCCGTGTGAGGAGGTGAGAAGGCCCTTCAGGACGGAGGGAGGACTGGCTCTACTTGACCTGGGAGAGGTGGAGAGGATCATATCCAAGGAGGGGCCCCTCAAGGCATACGATATCATCCTAGGTTTCATAAATGGCTATTACTTGGAAGAGCATCTAAGAAAGCTGGAATCTCTATTCTCATCCAAGAGAGTGGTGATCCTGAGGGATGCAGGTAGGAAGATGGTCATAGAGGTACCTTACCCCGAGGAGGGCATCATGAATAGTTTGGAGCTCACCTCCAAGGTGAAATACTACGTGAGAACCTTGAAGGACGTTCAGGTAAAGGAGCTCACCGTGTTGAATAGGAAGAACTACAACGCATTCGAAGCCCCCTTCTTCATGCATCACAGAGTTCGAGACATAGCCAAGAGGCACAACTACTCCGTCTCAGATGAGGTGAACTGGCCCGATCAGGACGTGGCCCTCTACAAGGACTTCTCCCTCTACGACTTCCAGAGGCAGGCGGTCGACAGCTGGGAGAGGAACGGAAGGTTCGGTACCGTGGTCATGCCTACTGGGGCTGGCAAGACCTACGTCGGCTTGGAAGCGATCTTCAGGACCTCTAAAAGTACTTTGATCTGCGTGGTGACCGAAGAGCTCGCTAAGCAGTGGTTCGAACTGATAAGCGAGAAACTCTCATTCAAGCCTGGGATTTTCACGGGGAGGAAGAAGGAGATAAGGCCGATCACGGTGGGAATCTACAACTCGGTGGCCAAGCACATAGAGGGAATATTCGACAAGTTCAGCCTAATAATCTTCGATGAAGTCCACCATGTACCGGCTGCCACGTTCAAGGAGATAGCGTTCAAGGCAAAGGCCAAGTATAGGCTGGGATTATCCGCCACCCCAGAGAGGGCAGACGGGAACCATCATCTCATATTCCTTACGTCCGGGGAGGTCGTTTACAAGGTGGACTACGAGCAGCTCCTCTCCATGGGATTCTTGGCTCCGGTGAGGCACCACGTGTTGTATGTAGAGCTCTCCCCTGAGGAGAGGAGGCAGATGTCGAGGGAGCTTCTAATGGCCAGAAGTGATGAGGAGAGGAGGTTGATCGAAAAGAAATACGCCCTCAAAGCGAAGGCTAAAGTAGGGAAGGTGTTGGATCTGCTGAGAGACCTTGAGGGGAGGAAGATACTCATATTCACCGAGTACATAGATCAGGCCGAGGAGATATACAGGAAGGCCAAGGAGTTAGGTTACAGGGTCGAGCTTCTGATAGGCAAGACGACTAACAGAGCCGAGATATTCGACAGGTTCAGGAGTGGTGATGTGAACATAATAGTGACAACCCGCGTACTAGATGAGGGCATCGATGTGCCTGACGCCGATGTGGCCATCATAGTCAGCGGTTCTGGTTCTAGGAGACAAATGGCTCAGAGGGTTGGGAGAGTGGTAAGAGGGGCTCCTGGGAAGGTAGCAGATGTTTACGAGATAATTACCAAGGGAACGATCGAGGAGAGGCTATCTAAGATGAGAAGGAGGGGATTACCGATCTCCTCTAGGCGTAGGAGGGACGCGAAATTTTAAAGTAGTGAACTCCCCTAGAAGTTAGGTTAGCCTAACTTATGCTTGGAGGGGAGGCGATGGATGGAAACTTACTGCCTCTAATCGCGTTGAGACCGGGTCAGAGAGGTCGCATCGTAACTATGAATGTGGGCAGGGGGAAGGCTAGGAGGCTGATGGAGCTGGGCCTCCTCCCAGGAGAAGTGGTGGAGGTTATCTCGAATTCAGTGGGGCCCGTCGTCCTCAGGGTTAGAGGGATGACATTGGCCTTGGGAAGGAACGTCGCCTCCCGCGTATGGGTGGAGGTGATCCCGTGAGCGAGGTGCTGGTAGCGCTGGCGGGCTCTCCAAACGTGGGTAAAAGCACACTCTTCAACAGGATAACGGGAGGCGACGTTCACGTCGCTAACTGGCCAGGAGTCACACTCCAGAGAGCTGAGGGAAAAACAGAACACCACGGGATCGCTCTTAGGATAATTGACCTTCCGGGAACGTACAGCCTTTCTGCTCAGGACATAGGGGAGAAAATAGCGAGAGAATTCATAGTAGAGGAGAAGCCGGATGTCATCGTCATAGTAGTGGACGCTACCTCCTTGGAGAAGTCCCTATACTTCGCGGTAATGGCCCTTGAACTCTACCGGAAGGCAGTGATAGCTTTGAACATGATAGATGCGGCTGAGAAGAGGGGAATACATATAGATACTGAGGGACTGGAATCCAAGCTAGGGGTTCCGGTCGTTCCAGTTTCCGCCCTGAAGGGTATCGGCTTGGGTGTACTCTTGGACAGGATCTTAGATGTGGTCCAAGGAAGGGCGAGGACCTGCCCCCTCAGGGTCGACTACAACGGACTGGAGACCTTCATCCACGAGGTAGAGGGGTTACTCAGAGATAAGGGTGCTCTCGATAAATATCCGAGTCGTTGGGCCGCTGTTCGACTCTTAGAGGGAGATGAGGTCCTTCTAGATGAGCTGAAGAAGGAGAATCCGGAACTGGCTAGGAAAGTGCATTCCATCAGGGAACGGGCTAGAATTGAGCTTGGGGAGGATCCGGAGAGGATAGCCATAAGCTCCCGATACTCTCTGATAGACGAGATCGTCAGCTCCACCGTAACGAGGGTGAGGCTGGCTGCCCCTACCCTCTCCGAGAAACTGGATCAGCTGATGCTCCATCCAGTGGCGGGTCCCGTAGCATCGGTTCTCCTGATTCTTTTTACGTTCTTCCTGATCTTCGCGGTTAATACCGGTTTCCCGCTTAACATACTCTTAGACCACATGGGGTACAACGAACTAGCTGCCCTCGTGGAGGAGTACAGCCTTTCGGGCATCTTAGGTTCCCTCTTCGATTGGCTATCCTCCGCTCTCTCGGAATGGTTGACCTCTATGGGATACGAGGATTGGTTGGTGGGCCTCGTCTCCGACGGTATAATAGGGAGCATCGGCACGCTTGCATCCTTCATTCCCCTCCTCCTGATGGCTTACGTGTTTCTCGGCGCCATGCAGGACAGCGGGCTCTTCCCTAGGGCGGCTGTGTCCCTCGACAATCTGTTCAGGAGATTTGGATTGAGTGGTAGAGCTTTCTTTCCCGCAGCCTTGGGCATGGGATGCAGTGTAGCGGCCGTAGTGTCCACCCGAGCCATGGACGATGACCGGGAGAGGATGGTTGCCGCCATGGCTTCGCCCCTCATCCCCTGTCAGGCCCGCCTCCTTGTGCTGCTGGCACTCGCTTCCGCCGCCTTCACGAATCCCTTGGAGCAGTCGGCCCTGACAGTCTCCGTGTACCTCCTGAGCTTTGTTCTCTACCTACTGACGTCAAAGCTCCTGAACAAGTTCGTGTTCAAGGTGGAGTACGCCCCCGATCTGGTCATGGAGCTCCCTCCATACCACAGACCCAGCCTCAGGGTCATATGGTGGTACGCCAGGAGCAACACGGAGCACTTCGTGAAGAAGGCGGGATTGCTCATATTCTTCCTTGGAGTAACCACATGGTTCCTCCTTAATTTCGGGCCCACTGGTTACCTGTCACAGGGAGACATATCTATGAGTTACGCGGCCATCCTAGGCAATCTACTGACCCCAGTGACCTCCCTCATAGGGTTGCCCGATTGGAGGTATGCTCTCGCCTTCGAGGTGGGGTTCGTGGCGAAGGAAGGGCTCCTCATAACCTTCTCCAGCATAACCGGCGCAGCCGACCCCGTGGAGGCCCTGAGGTCCATAGGTATAACTCCTCTCAAGGCCGTGTCCATGGCCTTAGCAATGAACTACTACGTACCCTGTCTCGCAACTGTCGCAGCCCTCTTCTCAGAGCTGAGAATTGGGAAATACGTCCTGTTGACGGTGGCAATTGAGATAGCGCTGGCGCTCCTACTGGCCGGGACGGCGTACTGGGTCGGCATTTTGATGGGCCTCTCCTGAGGCCCAAATTTTAATTTCGTGATCGTCATAAAACTCGATGGACGAACTGGATGCCCGCATACTCGACGAGATTATAAAGAATGGGAGGATTACCCTGACCGAGCTTGCGAAAAGGGTGAAGGCTCCTAGAACAACCTTAACCTCTAGATTCAAGAAACTGATCGAATCTGGATATGTGAAGGGATTTACGGCGATAATAAACTACAAGAAACTTGGATATCAGCTAACTGCCTTCGTCCTAGTTCAGATAAGGAGGGGAAAGCCAGTAGGTGATAAATCTAACCAAGAGATCTTCATAGAAAACATAGCAGCCGAATCCGAATCTAGGCCCGATCTCCCGTGGGTAGAGGAAGCTCACATAATCAC
>JAOZFI010000025.1 GCA_027491395.1 Thermoproteota archaeon
GGACAGCTCGGTCATGACCTTATCAGGAAGCTCCTCCATCACCTCTATGTTGAAGTCCAATAGCTCTTCCGCCCTCCTACCCTCCACGACCGGACCGTGGGAGGGAACGAGCTTGCGGAAATCTCTCGCATGCTCCCTCAACCAACGGAGGGTTTCCAAGGCGGTCCCGTAATCTTGGTAGTAGGGGATGATCGCGCTCCTCAGCAACTTATCCCCGAAAAAGGAGTCGGCAGCGTAGAGGATGCCATTAGCCACGTACCCGACTTGACCGTAGGTGTGTCCCGGAAGTGGAACAGTCTCCACAGGCCCAAGCCGGAAGGGATGTCTGAAAATGTGGTCTACCCGAACGCTTACGGCCTTAACGTGATATATGAGTCCCTCCGGCGCGTAACCACCGAAGGTCACGGCCCTCCTCAGGCCCACGGACTCGACGCCGCAGGCTTCCACCACAGGAGCGTGTACTCCTAGTTCACTCTCCAATCCCCTTGCTGCGAGCACGTGATCCGAGTGGAAATGCGTCAGAAGAACGGCCTTTATCTTTCCCTGAGCCCTTATCTCGGCGGTTCTGCTCTCTGAGGATCCAGGATCAATCACTATTAAGCCATCTTCCCAGGGAACGAACATGGTGGACGGGCTCCCAGGGAGTAACTTGATACCCTTTCCTATCCCCTTAAGCATAAGCCTCTAGTTCACCACCCGAGCAAATTAATAACGGTATCAACGTAAACATTGGAGGATCCTTTCATCTAAGGATCTCATTGTTGGTAGAGCGTTGGACCAGATGAGCTTACCTTAAAACCTCTACTGGCTCATGGAGGACGGTTTTCGCTGTGAAAGCCCGAATTCAGGCTATTATAAGGGAATATTTCTCTTCTGATAGGCCCGGTGACTTTACGGGATCGCAATGCAGAATGGC
Source organism: Thermoproteota archaeon (assembly GCA_027491395.1). GTDB lineage: Archaea > Korarchaeota > Korarchaeia > Korarchaeales > Korarchaeaceae > Korarchaeum. The sequence continues at coordinate 917 of JAOZFI010000025.1, forward strand.
CTCAATAGGGGGTTGAATATAGCAGGCTCATTCCTTTCATTCTCTAAATAGCGCGCGCATGTGAGAAAGACGGGAGTCGAGCTTCAACATGAGACGAGTAAAATTAGGGCCAGAAAGGCGTTGGAATATTGAAGTGCTGATAGATGCAACATATTCTTGGAAGTCGAGCTTGCTCAGGAGCATGCTGAGGCGTGTAAGGGTTTCTTAGCGAGGGTTAGGGATGGTTTGGTCAGAGCGGCTATAACCGATTTTCACGTGGATTCCGTAGTCTTGGTAATGGAGAACTATGGGAAGAGCTGGAGGGACCTCGCCGTTTTCTTAGCCTCGCTTTTTCTCTATAGGGGGTTGGTGGTCTATCCTGTAGGGATGGGAGGACGCCTTAAGGCCATCCATTTCATGAGAGAATACGGTCTGGACTTCGATGACGCACTGGCCCTACAGGCCATGAGGGATCTCTCGATTAGAACCTTAGTGTCCTACGAAGAGATTTTCGACTCTGTCGACTGGGTTAAAAGGGTTACACCTGAGAGCCTCGCGGAGAAGTAACTTCAACTCCTTTGGATTCGATGCTGTGGAAATCCCAAAATCCCAGAACATCTTCAGAAGACGTTATCTCCACTTTCCTGAACTCTCGAAGAGGGGCCTCAAGTTTAGACCGAGACCGTCGTAAAGAATAACGCTCCCTCTCAGCATCTCCCTGTAGTAGGGGTCTTCGATCTCCTCGGGTGAGAGGACAAGGAGATCCACCGATATGCCTCGAGGCTTAAGCGATCTCACCTCGACAATCCTCTCATACCTGTCACCCCCGATGTCCATCACAACTAGGAGATCGTAATCGCTATCTGGCCTTCCCTCGCCCCTCCCCCTCGATCCGAAGAGTATTATCGTGGACTTGGGGAAACGCCTCGCTATTCTCCCAACGAACTCCTCCAAGAGTTCATTCTGTCTCGAGAGGAGATCCCTTCTAGCCTTTAGCAACCTTCTTAACCCATGAAATGATTTTTTCACCATAGGCAAGGCACCTCTCTGCCTTTTCTTTGTTGTATGCGATGGGAGATCTACCCGGATATCTGAAGAGGATGTAATGAGGGGTCAGGGCATCAGCCAACGGGTAGAGCTCCTCCGGCGCAGAGACCAGCTTCCCTCAGGAACTCCGATAGCTCGACTAAATCATGTGTGTAGGGGTGAATCCCCACTAAGGAGATAGACAGGGCCTTTAGGTAAAACTCCACCGCTTGATGCACCTCAAAGCACACGAACCAGTACGCTCCCTCTTCAATGTTTCTCCTAGCCTGCCTCATCAGGAAGCCCGCCCTCTCGATCCACTCTCTAGGTAATTCCATCCCCTATTACATCATCTTAGAAATTAAAAGGAGATCGCACGATGAGGCTCAATGTTAGGTTCATGCGGAGCGGACTCGCTTAAGGCTAACAGGTATGAATCGTCAAACCAGATCAGCGGGACATAACAACTTCGGACTTTTCTCTATGTGGTAGCTTACTAAATCGCGTGCGACCGGAAGAGCATGATATGCCTCACATCGGATCTCTTGAGGGTCACAGTCGATCGGTGGTCCCATGAATGGATGAGCGAGATATCTGCCTCCCGTATACGAGATCTGAATTCAAACTTCGATGCTGGCGGGAGAGATAAGGTATGGGACGCTGGGTTGAGGGAACCCAACCAATAAACCCTTGAATCGCCCGAGCACTAAGGCATGGGGCATACGGCGAATTCATCTTCCGGAGGGTCCTCATCCCCCCTACATGACCGACAGGATGAGCCCTCCAACTACCAAAGTCGATCCAACCACATCCCTCTTGGTGAGCCTGTCTCCGCTCAGGTGGGAAGCTATTTGAGATGTCGGTGGCCCTATTGCCGTAGCCAGGGTGGCGATCGTTACCCCCGCCGAGCCTATTGCGTAGAAGTAGAGGGAGAGAGCGACCCCGACTCCAAGCAAGCCGCCCATGAACGCCTTCCCTATCCCCTTAACCCTGTAGACGGGGTAGCTGATCACTCCATAGACCGAGGTGATGATTAGAGTGTTCCACAGGGTCATAGTCAGGGGAGTGACGTATTCAAGGGCCAGCTTCGCTGCTATAGGGCCCAGAGTGTAGCAGATCGATGAGAGGAGGGCCCAGAAGGTGCCCACGACATCCCACCTTCCTCCCCTGTAGGTAAGGACCCATATGCCCGAAACCGCTAGGAGCACGCCCGTCATTATCTGCACAGTTAGAGGCTCCCCCAACAGTGCGTGTGACAGGAGAGCCGTCCAGACTACGTATGTGAACGCCACCGAGGTGGCTCTGCCCGGCCCCATCAGCCCAATCGACTTGAGAAAGGAGTAGTCACCCAGACCAGTCCCCAGAGACATGTTAGCGATTATGTAGAGGAGGCCTATAAGGGGAGGCACCACCATGTCTCCTGTTAGGACCGTCAGGGGGATAAGGAAGGCCAGAGCACCTAGAGACTTCCAGAAGTTGGCCCTCACTGATCCTCCGCTTCTCGTGGCCTCAGCGTAGAGGGTGGGCACTACTCCCCATATGACGCCCGACAGCACAGCGGCGAGAAGAGCTATCAAAGGGACCCCCTAGCCGAACGGTCCTGCTACTTAAGAGCCTTCCCGCTCACCTCCAGCTCAGCACCGTCAACCACGCACCCAGATAGATGGGGGAGAGAAGGGAGGTTATCAGGACCAGCGAGTATATCTCCTCCCTGTGGAAATCGTAAACATCGCTGAGGACAGCTAGGGCGACAGCGACAGGCATTGCGGACATGAGCGTGGTGATTGACACCTCCAACTGACTGAGGCCCATCAGATGCCCCAGATATAGGGCGATGAGGGGGAGCAGGATGACCTTCCCCAACAAGGGAGCTAGGTCGAGGACGGGCCACCCCCTTCCGTAGAAGAAGGCGCCGAGCATGAATATAGCAACCGGTCCCGACGTGTTTCCAAGCTCTTTCAGGGTATAGTAGATGAACTCCGGTATCTTTACACCTGATACCATGAGGAGGAGTCCAACCAGAGCTGACCATATCAGTGGATTCCTTACCGTCCTCCTCAGTAGATCCCCTCCCTCCCTAGCTGCCTCGAAGAGGGGAATGACTAGGAAGGAGAAGGTGACGAGGGTGGAGGCCCACGTTAAGACTGCTAGGCCTGCGCTCCCAGGAAACACCGCTCTCACGTAGGGTATCCCGTAGAAACCGGTATTTCCAGATAAGGAAGAGGTAATAAGCAGGATAACGCGCTCCTTCCCAAATTCCATCACTCTTCCCACCAGGTAAATGAGGACGGCGACCAGCAACATGGGCGCGGAAACGCCCAAGGTCACCCTTAAGACCCTCTCGCTCATTTCCATTGAGGAGAGCCCCCAAATGACGAGGGAGGGTAGCGATATGTGGAAAACGAAGTCGCTCAGCACCCTTTCCTCGCCCTCTCTCAGGACCCCGTACCTCCTCGACAGGTATCCCAAGGCCATCAGCGACAGCAGGAAGAAGGTGGACTTGGAGAGGGCGCTTACTAGATCCATCGAGGTGTCTCGGGGCCCTTCCATATAAGGTCCTCCACAAGGGTAATGCAGTTTACCCACCAAGGCATTTATTATTCACTAGGTCGGGGGGCCGGTGATGGGATGCCCAGCTCTAGGATATCCGGATTCTACAAGCTTTCGATAGACGAGAGGCTCCAGAAGGTCAAGGAGTTTGCGGGCCTGACGGATGAGGAGCTAGAGGTCATAAAATACGGGAAGCTGCCCCTCGAAGTTGCTGATCACATGATCGAAAACGTCATTGGCCTCTGGCCCCTGCCTTTCGCCGTCGCCACGAACTTTCTGATAAACGGAAAGGATTACTTGGTGCCGATGGCGATAGAGGAGCCCTCAGTGGTTGCGGCAGCGAGCAACGCGGCCAAGATGGCTAGGGAGGCGGGAGGCTTCAAGGCCGAGGCTACCGAGTCCATCATGATATCCCAGATTCAGGTGGTGAAGGTTCCCGACTTGGAGGAGGCCAAGAAAACCATAATGGCGGAGAAGGAGAAACTACTCGAGCTGGCCAATGAGATGGATCCCCTTCTCGTGAAGCTGGGGGGCGGTGCTAGAGACTTGGAGGTGAGGACAATCGATACCGACGTCGGATCGATGCTCGCGGTTCACCTCTACGTGGACACGCTGGACGCAATGGGCGCGAACACCGTTAACACCATGGCCGAGGGCCTGGCGCCAACGATCGAGAGGCTGACCGGCGGCAAGGTCTACCTGAGGATCCTCTCCAACCTAGCTGACAGGCGTCTGGCTAGAGCTAAGGCCAAGTTCGCTAAGTCGGCAATAGGAGGGGAGGAGGTAGTCGAGGGGATAATGTGGGCTTATCGCTTCGCCAAGTACGATCCCTACAGGGCCGCGACCCACAACAAGGGGATAATGAACGGAATAATAGCGGTAGCGAGGGCGACGGGTCAGGACACCCGGGCCATTGAGGCGGGGGCCCACAGCTACGCCGCTAGGAGTGGTAAGTACACCTCACTGACGGAGTACTGGGTGGACGAGAACGGCGACCTTTGGGGGAGTATCGAGCTTCCCTTGGCCGTGGGAACCGTTGGAGGCGTGGTCAGGGTCCACCCCATAGCTAAGCTGGCCCTCAAGATACTGGGTGTGCAGAAGGCTAGGGAGCTGGCGCAGATAATGGCTGCTGTAGGCCTAGCACAGAACTTCGCCGCTCTAAGGGCTCTGGCAACTGAGGGCATTCAGGCCGGCCACATGAAGCTCCACGCCCGCAATATAGCCCTCGCAGCGGGAGCTACTCCTGAGGAAGTTGATAAGGTCGTTGAGAAGATGATAAGGGAGAAGAGGATAAGCTTGGAGAGGGCAAAGGAGATACTGGAGGAGATAAGGGGTGGCTGAAGGGATAGACCTATACCTCGTGGAGATGGAGCTCGTCTCCGCCTTCGAGATAAGTTCAGGGGTGACGAAGAGGAGACAGGCGGTAATTGTCAGGGTGGAGAAGGATGGACATGTCGGCTGGGGAGAGGCTCCAGCCGACTCCAAGCCCATTTACTCGTATGAGACCGCTGAAACCGCCTTCTATGTGATTAAGGAGTTCCTAGCGGAGCACGCCCTGCAGGCCACGGGTCCTGAGGACTTCCTTAGGAGGGTTAGCTTCGTCAGAGGGCACCAGATAGCTAAGGCCGGGGTTGAGATGGCCCTCTGGGACCTTGAGGCGAAGAAGAAGGGCCTCCCTCTATGGAAGATGCTCGGAGGTGTGAGGGAGGAGATAGAGAGCGGGGTGAGCGTGGGGATACAACACACGATCAGGGACCTGCTCAGGGTAGTGGGCTCCTATTTGGAGAGGGGTTACAAGAGGGTCAAACTGAAGATCAAGCCGGGCTGGGATGTGAACGTTGTCAAAGCGGTGAGAGAGGCTTATCCTGACCTCTTGTTGCAGGTGGACGCCAATGCAGCCTACAGGCTCAACGACTGGTACCATCTGAAGAAGCTGGACACCTACGACCTCCTGATGCTGGAGCAACCCCTCGACTACGAAGATCTAGTTGATCACGCTGAACTGGCGAAAATGCTCAGGACACCCATATGCCTCGACGAGTCCATAAAGAAGCCAGAGGACGCCTACAGGGCCTTCAGACTGGGGAGCTGCTCCATCATAAACATAAAGCCAGCTAGGGTCGGGGGCCTAGTGAACGCCAAGAAGATACACGACTTCTGTGACTCAGTCGGTATACCAGTATGGATTGGAGGGATGCTCGAGACCGGAATAGGCAGGGGACATCAGGTGGCTGCGGCCACACTACCCAATGTCAGGTTCCCTAACGACATATCGGCCAGCGACCGTTATTACGAGGAGGATATAGTGGAGCCTCCCTGGAAGCTGACCGCTAGGGGAACGCTGAGGGCTCCGGATAGACCGGGTATAGGGGTGGAGGTGTTGGAGGAGAGGCTGGAGAGATTCACATTAAAGTCGGTCCATATCGCTTAAGCCAGTGGGCTGCCAAAAGTTAAGACATCCCCCACATTATTTCATCGATAAGGGGATAAGGGAGATTAGTAAAATCTCTTAGGCTTACGAAACATCGATTACGCGCGTGACTGGACATGACAAATCTCCTAGTTCCATAGGAAACCTTTTTTCTGTTCTTCTCCCTTGGAGTCTATATGGCCCTGCTCTATCTCGATAAAATCTTGGAAATTATAAGTAAGTTCTTGGAAGAGGATGAGGGCTCGGTAGCTGCTTACCTATTCGGTAGTTTCGCTAGGGGAGACTTCACAGATGAGAGTGATGTCGATATACTTGTGGTAAGTGGAAGGACCGAGGAGACTAGGAGGAAGCTGTACGATCTGTCTTGGAATATTCAGCTGGCTTACGGAGTACCTGTGTCCTTTGTGGTTATACCGGAGGAGAGGTGGAGGAGAGGTCTGACTCCGCTCAAGAGAGTAGTTCTGGAGGAAGGTGTACTCATATGGGAGAGAAGGACGAGAGAGAGAAAATAGCCAAGGCTTATCTCGAGAAAGCCAGGGAGCACCTGAAGGCCGCGCGAATTTCACTTGAGCACGGCCTGTTCAGAGATGCCATAAGCAGGGCGTACTATTCAGTGTACTCCGCGGCTTACTCAGTGCTCTACCTCTTGGGTAAGACCCCCAAGACGCATGCAGGCTTAAGGACATCCTTCGGCCTTCTGGTCAGGGAAGGCATTGTGGAAGTGAATTATGGCAAGATACTTTCTAAACTGTACGAGATGAGGGAGACTAGTGATTACGATCCGATCTCATTTTATGGAGAGGAGGAGGCGAGACAGGCGGTATTGGATGCTGAGAGGTTCCTGTTGAGAATGGAGAAGCTCTACGAAGAGATGAGGGGGAAGTTGGATCGAGAAGGGTGATCACCGGATATCCGAGGACATAACCTCAGGACCCTTCCCCCTGCCAGCGAGTCTCCTCCTGAGTAAGGCTCTCCCGATGAGCAGGATTGTGACTACAGGCAGCGCTAGCAGTAAATCACCCAACTCATTATATGCGGAATGAGGGGAGCTGGCTGGCAGCGAGAGAGTGAAAAGATAAGCCCCATCCCCCATCAAAACCTTAACCCTGATCGATTTCAGCTCGGGGCTTGAAATATCTGTTGAGAATTGATTCAGTACGTGGTAATCCCTGATCTGGATCGAACCGTTGGCTCTGAACAGGAAGGGCGTCCTGAACATTATCAGGGATCCATCAGGGAGGGGAGTTCCGTCCAGCTCCGCCCCTTTGACCTCCACAACCACGTAGAATCCAAGTCCTCCCCTCATCCTAACCGCATGGGCGTTGAGGGCCGAGCGCTCCCTATTCAGATACTTCTTCTTTCCTCCTTCCTCCACCCAGACTGCCGTGCCCTCAATGAACACAGATCCTCTGGCCTTAATGTCTCTAGCAGATCCTATATCGACCGGTAATCCGCATCTTCCCAGCTGCCGGGTGTTGACGATCCTCTGGATATTCGACCTCATCTTGATTAAGAGCTCGGAATCCACTTGGCCCTTCCGGTAATAGGAGTCGAGTAGGGCGCTGAGATCCACATCACCTCCCGGCACGACGCTCAGGACCATATCTCCCCTCCTAGGTCCCTCAACCCGATGCACCCCTCTCACCCATCCGGTGAGGTTACCAAAGAACCCCACGGTGTGCAGTCCCATCACCCCACCTCCTCCGTCCAGCGGAAACTCACGGCCGTTCACAACCAGCGACGTACCCCCGGGACCCACCCTGAGCACGATCCTGTAGCACTGAGACCGAGGTACCGGTCCATCGTCCTCGGTCCCGAAGACGGTCCCCCTGACCAGATCAATCCCGGCCTCCCTGTATCTCCTAGGTCCCTCATACTCGAAGATCACAGCTATACTACCGTTATTCTCCTCAGGGCATGCTTTCAGCTCGAATTCTCCTTCATCCAGCTCGAATCTTGTCACAGCCACTCCCTCGTCCCCCATCACCCTCAGCCCCTTGAGAAAAGGTCCCCTCACGTAGATCCATCTAACATCCTTGGGATCGACTGGAAGGGGCTCATTCACCTCAATAAGGGATGTGGGAGAGCCCAAGTAGATCCCCTTGGGAGCGAAAGGATCGTTCCTGAGATATGTAGTGTGAGGGGGCAGGGCATCCCCTATAAGGAGGTATGAGTCGAGTGCCCTCTCCCTAAGGTAGATATCGGAGGGCAATATGACAGCTGTAGAGGAGTTCAGGTCGATGCACGAGGTCCTAATGTGAGAGATAGAGGGAATAACTCTCCAATACCTCCTCACATAGGATCTGGATGCGTTCATCCCCCAGAGGAGGGCCTCATCGTAGATGGTGGCTAGGACATCTACTTGCTTGAAGGGATCCAGAGAGGCCATGACTACCTCTGGACCCCGCGCCACCCAAGGTGGTACGGACCTGACCCATCTCACCGGCGGTCCGTACGCAGCAACCCACACAGAGTTATAGGAGAAGAGGAGAAGGGGTTCGCTCACATTAGAGTTGATCATGAATCGAACGTCTGAAGGATTCAAGACGTTTCCTGCCGTATCAGCGATCTGCGCCCATCTGGCCGCTGATAGAGAAGTGGACAAAATGCCTGAAAGAAGAATTACCGCGAGCACCTTCCTTCTAAATTTCATCTTGGAGATCTGGTATCCTACAGCTGCAGATACTCCCAAGAAAGCGTATAGGACGAACCTGTACTCCCAGTACGGGATATCCCCTACCCAGAGCTTGTATATCGTTGTCAGCTTACCCATTATGATGCTGGACAGGGCTAGGACTAGAAAGGCCCGACCCTCCATCATATCGGAGAGCAGGACTAGGAGCCCAGGCACTCCAAATAGGACTGGATAGATGATCCATGGGACCTGCCCCAGTTTTTGGATCCGATAGATGTCCAAACTATCCATTCTGTAGATCCAGACCACGATCCCCGATAGGTAGAGGGAGATAAGAATAGGTCTGAGTGAGGTCCACTTCTCAGAGCACTGGATCCTGAACCCCGTCCTGAAAGTCAGAGAGGCAAGAAGGCTGGATACTAGCATGACTAGGGAAGGCAGGATGATGACCCCGCTGGTTCTCCAAGCGAAGTGGAGGATGATGACAGTTAACGGAACTACTGCTATAGACAGAGGAACCCTTTTTCCTCCGATAGCCCTTAAGAGAACGTATACCGAGAAAAGAACTGCCTCTACTATGTGAAGTAAGAACAGGAAGAGCAGTGTGATATAAATTGGAATTTCAGGATGATCCAGCTCCTCATGCAGGTAGATCAGGAGGGACAGTAGACCTATTGACAGGATCAGTGGGAATCCCCAGAGGAACTGAGGGAAGCCCCACGTTAGGGAGCGATAGGTGACCTCCTCTACCTTTTCCAAAGCCGTTATGTCGGCCCCATACCTGATCCAAGCTATCCAAGAGAGCCCCGAGAAAGCGGTCCAGGTAACGAAGGAGATCTCTCTCCCTTTCAACTTGGAAAATGATTTGTGCACTAGAAATAGGGCGATCAGGTTGATGGACCAGGAGGCCCTCACAAGCTCGAGAGGCGATGACCCCCCCGCCTCATAAATAAAAGCGAGGATCGAGTGGTATCCCACATAATACCACTTATCATAGGCCTGTAGATTGTCAGCTAGCATACGAGCCCAGTACTGGTGGAGTATCGGATCGTAGGTGATGAAGTAAGGCAGGAAGTTGAATACCATGGTGAGCTCCGACAGGAGGAGTAGGGATGACGGCATGAGCAGCAGTGAGTAGCTGCTCACCTCCAGAAACTCGTTCTTTAAATCTCCCTTCAAGAAGATGAATCCAACCGCCGAGGAGATGAGGGATAGAACTTCAAGGGCCAGTGCTGGTTCGGGGAAGCCCGATCCGTACATTATGGTCAGGAAGAGGGAGGAAAGGATGAAGCTCAGAGCCAAGGAGATGGCTGGACTCCGAGGTCGAATCATAAAGGTTAGTCCATAAAGAGATGTGAGAAGGAAGAGAATACCCAGTAGAGATCTGAGATCAGGAATCTCCGGACCCCACAGAAGAAATAATGAGATCATGGGTGGGATGAGGATCAGGAGCCCGTGTACCAGCCTCAATGGGACTCTACATCCGCATTCCCTTCGGCTGAGGGCTAAGACCAATGTCAGGGCAAGAGCTGCGAGGAATGTCAGGAAACCGAAGACCTTGGTAGGTGCGACTAGGGCACCCGCCATGCGCCTGGCACCTTACGCGCGCGTGCCGGGGCCGATGGTCATGGTCTTGCTGAGGAGAGAAGGTCCGCTTATCGAGCCTTCGTGCAGGGTCACGGTGAATGAGGCGGGGCTTCCCCATCTGCTCTCTAGGTAGACCGCTATGGTGGTTACGGTGTCAACCACGAGTTTGAAGGTCTGCCCTATGGGATTGTTCATGGAGACTACCTCCGCCCCAACTGAGGGACATGAAATGCTGACCTGCCTGAACTGATCCTGCTGGGCTCTCAATGTCCAAATAATGTCAGCAGAGGCTAAGAAGAAGGCCAGCAATAGGAGAAAGGTTAGCACGTACATAGACCTAAAGGTAAACACCTCTTGTTGATATAGGGGGAAGATTATAAAATGAAATCGGAGTCAACTCAAGCTGGAGATCCAGTCGGCAATGCCTGAGGTGAGCATGTCCGCGGCTGCAGCCGCCACTATTATTGCCATGAACCTAGCCAGCCCCCTAAGCCCGTTGACCCCTAGGAGGCTCCTCAACTTGGACGAATGCATGAGTATTAGATAAGTTGCTGCAGTCACGAGCGTTGCTGAGGCAAAGAGAACGCTGTTAGCAGCTAGGAACCCGTACTTGGTCGTGTACTCTGTGGACAGGACTAGGATCGTTGTCATGGTTCCCGGCCCCATCAGCAAGGGGGTGGCGAGGGGAACGACCGCCAGCTCCTCTTCCTCTACCTCCTTGGTCCTAGGCATTCCCTGAAGCATGTCTATGGCCAGCACGGTGAGGATTATCCCTCCCCCTATCTTAAGACCGGTGACCGTTACGCCGAGGACCATGAGTATCACCTTCCCAAGCGCAGAAAAGAGCAGCATCATCAGGAAGATGGCTATCGAAACCACTTTCACTATCCTGCGAACTTCATAATCGTCCCTTCCCTCGGTTAGTGATAGGAACGTTGGGACGACGCTTATCGGGTTGAGAATAGCGAATATCTGCATTGTCGATACGATGAGGATCTGTGGATCCATCCAGCCCTCTCGAATCGACAAGTAAAAAAGTTGGGTGATTTACTCACCTGTCTCGATACCGCTTACCCTTCAACCCATCCTAGGTATGCCCGTTGACTCACGATAGGAGTCCGCTAATCTAAAGAGGTGGACCAAGTCGGTCACATCCGCATCTCCAGCCATCCTACCTCACCATCACCGTTCAAGTCGCGTCAGCTCACTGGCATCAGATTCGATGAGAATTAAAGGTGATCCGCGCTGTTCAGAAGCCACACCAGGCCGATCTCGTTGCAAATCTGATCATGCCCGCGATCTTGGTCAGTCCTCTCACGCAGTCCCTGTAGATGATCGCTTGGTCCTCCCTAACATAGGTGGGAGATCAGCACTTTACCCGACGGCAGTACCCTCAGATCACTATACTTCCCTCCCCTTCTTCATAGTAGGAACCCTACTACAATGACCCTCCGGTCGGATGAAATTAGGCCTATTCGCCGAGCAACTCACGTTACTTCGTCCTAAGAGACGGCCTTTCAGGCTGAAAAGTCCTCATTGAAGTTATTGCCTGACTGTCCAGCCCTAAGACGCGTGTCTTCCTCTATTGGGACTGAGAACTTGAAACATCACCGTATCCCGCCAGCAGAGGGGTAAGAGGCACTACTATTGGACACGCGACGAAACTAACTGCTCTCAATTCTCCTAAGAAGTAACGTGCGAATCACATACGGCACCTTCTAATTGTCAGCGGAAACGAGACAACGGATAGCATCGGGAGCAACACTGCTTGGTAGCTCCCACATCTGTTCCGTCTGCCGTCTTTTTTACTAGAATGAGGCTGTTTACTGTATACATCGACAATATACTCGAGATCATGGGAAGACTCCTTTCCCTCCCTGTAAATAAGGGAAACGATCCCTTTCAAGCAACTCCCCCCACTGCTTTCTCTTAATGACCAGTTGATTAATAAAAAATGGTCGATGTCCTCAGGTAACCGCTTACAGCGGTCCACCCATCTCATCACATCGTTAATTTAACATTCATGACAGAGCCGCGGAATGCTTGTTCTATATGAACTGCTCCATCCGTTATTCCGAAGCTGAATGATACGATCATTAAGTCGCTTAATTTTTAAGTACAGCCTGAGCACGATCTAATCATCTCCTTCGTCAGACCTAAAGCGAGGAGCATAGAATAAATGGACGCGAGGGGATGGATGGTCCTTTCCTCTTGATTGCTCTGATGGCGTTTCCCTCTACGGCAACTGTCCGGACACGCTCGCATCTAGAGAACATGTGCATCCTTAGCTGCGGCTTTGCCCGATACCCTCTATGCTGAAGGTGGGAAAGGACCCTCTGCCCTCACGAAATCTCTTTCACCAGCTTGATGGGTGTCACAAAATAGCCGTTAGAGGGAGTTTAAAGGAAGTCCTCCCTCAATTTCCTTTCAACCTTCAGCCATGAATCTAGATCTAGGAAGTCCGGGGAAATGAACCTCTCGGTCGTTATTTCTCCCAAGACCCAGTTCAAGGTATCCACCACATTGCACAGGAAGGCGAAGGAGTGGGAATCTATGTCTTCCTCAGGCCCATATTCCATCATCACTTCCACGACACTCTTGAGGATGTCTCTCATCCGCTCTATCTCGATTGACGATCGCATTAAGGGATTTTCGTACGTACTTTTATATCTCCTTTACTCCCCGACTAATGGAAAAATTATTATTCACTCTATCGGAACAGCATCCCACAAAAGTCATGAAAGATATCTCCTGTCAATATGAACTCAGAGCGAGAGGACCCTGTCGCCATGTAAGAAAATGTTACGGAGTGGAAGTCACAGCATGCATCGTTTTTAGCCTCTCGACGCAGATGGCTTAAGGTGATGTCATGTCCCTCAAAGCAAGTAGACCTCTAGGGGTAACTATACTAGCTGTCTTGGCCGGAATCTCTGGCATACTCTCTATACTAGGGGGTATAACGCTAATGGCCTTGGGCCCGATGATGACATCAATGATTGCCCAACAGGGAGTGCCTGGCATGATGGGAGTTTTTGGAGGCATGATCATTGTCATGGGCGTGGTGGTCCTGATAGTGGGAATACTGGATCTTATAGTGGCTTGGGGTTACTGGACGGGCCAGGGATGGGCGTGGGTCCTCGGAGTGATCCTCGGTGTGATAGGAATAATCATGGGGATCATCCAGATAACCAACGGGGGAATAATAGGGCTCATCATAAACGCTATAATACTCTACTACCTGTTCCAGCCTCATGTTAAGGAGTACTTCGGAAGGGTGTAATATCAGGAATTAAGAATATAGAAATCCCTTTCTAACATTTTTTAGTACAGAAGTATAGATTATTAAGTTTCCTTATTAACGGGAGGGATGTTTCGCACATCCCTTTGCTCATCTGCGGAGATCCACCTGCACCCAAGGGTTATCAATAGGGGGAGTTGGAATGTTTGAAGCTTACTATTTGCGGCCTCACAGTTAACATAATTAAAAGGAGATGACATAGCTAAGGATATATTTTTATTTTCAGGTAAGAAGTTACTCCCAAAAGAGACATGGACGTCACAGTTGAAAAAGTTGTTTAGGTAGTGTGGCCCTCTTAGCCGCTAGCACGGTAAGGATGCTCCTGTTCGATAGACTTCTGCCTGTGACGGATCAAGTCGGACAGAGGTTCTACGTAAGACTGATTAAGTCATCCTTCGTGAAAAGCCTATCCATCACAGCACCAATCAGTTACTGGGGAAATCAAGCCCTCATGTCTATCATGACGCTGATCGGAGAGGATCGTTGGACGAAGCTATCCCCCTCGAGTGGTTACGTAGTATCATTGAGGATCTTGAACGAAGGGCATGGGGAGACCCGACATAGTCGCTCTGAGATTCACGCCAGTGGGCTTTTGAGTACCAGAAAATCCCCATGTGTTCCTATCAGATGGCTACTTCCGCGCGCGAGATACCTCGGATGTGACCATTCAAATTCCCTCCCACTACGTAGATAGAGAAAAGGTCTTGATATTTACCGCCACCTTCAGCGATAACACCGAATCCTCGCAGAGCTTACCTATTCCATGAGGTTACACCTCACCCCTCAGGAACTTCACCGTCAGTTCGTGCCTCGGGTTGAGGGCTATGGTATCGGTGAGCCCGTACTCCACCAGCTCGCCCATGTAGATGAACGCTATGTAATCCGAGATCCTTACAGCTTGGTGGGGCGTGTGAGTCACCAACACGATGGTGATCTCCAGATCTCTAAGCAGGCTCCTCAGGGCCTCCTCTATCTTGACCGCGTTAACTGGATCTACATTGCCGGTTGGCTCGTCCAGAAGGAGGAGCTTCGGTTTAAGGGCGAGAGCCCTAGCCAGGCAGAGCCTCTGCTGCTGACCACCGCTCAGCCGGTGCGGTAGGTCGTCCAACCTGTCCTTTACCTCGTCCCAGAGCATCGCCTTCTCTAGGGCCCATCTTACCAGCTCATTCAACTCATCCCTGTTCTTCACCAGACGGTTGAGCTTGGGTCCTATGGCCACGTTCTCGTATATGCTCATGTTGGGGAAGGGATTGGGCGTCTGGAAGACCATTCCCATCAGCCTCCTGACCCTGTATGGGTCCTCGCTGTACACATCGGTCCCGTAAACCAGGATCCTACCCTCAACCTTGGACTCGGGTATCAGGTCGATCAACCTGTTTATCGCCCTTAGAAGGGTGGACTTACCCGAGCCGGAGGGACCCATGACCGCCAGTATCCTCCGCTTCGGAACCTCCAGACCCACGTCCTTTATGATGTGCTTCCCCCTTATCCAGACGTTCAATCCCTCTATCTGGAGGGCATAACCTTTCTCCTCTATCACAGGAACACCTCCTCAGTAAACTTCCTTGAGATCAGGAAGATGATGAGGAACATTACGGTGAGGACCAGAGCGGCGCCCCAGGCGACTTGATGCATGTTCGCGTAAGGGGTCTGCGCGTAGTCGAATATCAGGAGGGATATCGAGTCCCCGTAGTCCAGCGGACCCAAAGGAACGTTATATCGATCCCTACCCAGAGTGAACAGGAGGGGTGCGGTCTCGCCCAGTACCTTCGCGAAGCCTATGAGCATGCCCGTCAATATTCCCCTCCTTGCTATGCCCACCATTATCTCGAAGACCACTTTTGACCTGCTCAATCCCAGCGCGAAGCCCGCCTCCCTGTAGGTGAAGGGCACCCCCTCCAAGGCTTGCTCGACGTAGGTGGTCACATAGGGTATCATCATTATGGCCAGAGCTAGGGAGCCGGCGAGCATGGAGAACCTCCCCATCGGAACCACGAGTATGGCATAGACGAGCATGCCCACCACAACAGACGGTATCTCAAGTAGGGCCTTGCTGAGGACCCTGACCCCCTTGGCTAGAGGATTGTCTGGGAACTCGACGGCGAATATGGCGGCGAACAAGGAGAGGGGAATCCCCAAGAGGGAGCTTAGCACCGCTAGTAGAAGGGTGCCAGCGAGGGAGGGCGCTATCCCCCCGAGCCCGGCGTTCGGAGCGGGGGGCACATCCAGAAGGAAGCTAGGTCCTGCCTCCATTATAGCTCCGAGCCCTTTCCATACGACCGAGAGGAAGACGTGGAATACCGGGAGCACAGCAGCTATCGAGAGGATCACCACCAAGGCTAGGAATATCCTCTCCTTGACCTCCCTAACGTCCATACAGCTCCCTCACCCTCCTCATCATCACGACACCGATTCCGCTGAACAGCATGCCCAAGGCGAGGAGGACTAGGCTGCCAGCGAACATGACGTTCTCCATCAGGGGGAAGAAGCTGGCCTCGGTGAACTGGTTGGCGATCAGTGAAGATATGGTGTATCCGGGGGCGAAGAGGCAGGGTGAGATGTTGAAGGCGTTTCCCACAACCAAGGCAACAGCTACTGTTTCACTGGCTGCCCTTCCAAGCCCTAGAAGGACGGCGGCTATTATGGCCGGCCTTATGAGCGAGACCATTATCCTGAAGTACTCGTACCTAGTGGCCCCGAGAGACAGGGCTGCCTCCTTGTAAGTGCGAGGCACCTGCCTGTAGGCCTCCTTGATAACCCCGTGCATGAAGGGAATTATCATTACCGCCAGTAAAAGCCCGGCCGCCAAGAATGAGGCTCCACTAAGGGGATCGCAGGCGAACAAGGGGATGAAGTCGAGGTGCTCGTGTAGTGGGGACATAACCCACCTCCTTAAGAGGGGAATCATCACCTCCAACCCCCAGAGCCCGTAGATTATCGTTGGCAGTCCGGCCATGAGGTCTATCACCGAGGAGAAGAACTCTCTGATCCTGTAGGGAGCCATCTCCTCCATGAAGAAGACCGTAGCGACGGAGAGGGGCAAAGCTATTGCGGCTGCTATGAGTGAAGTGACTAGGGTCCCGTAGAGGGGTGCCAGCAGGCCGTACTTCACGAACTCCACTCCCCTCTCAGAGGGTTTCCACACGTTCTCAGTTAAGAGGGAGAGGCCGAACCTCTCAATAGCTGGCCGTGACTCGTAGGCCAGCACGTAAGCCAGTAGCGCGAATAGGGCGAATATTATCGCTGCAAAGGGGAGCAATGAGAGGAAAAAGCTCCTGTCCACCTTGGGAATCATTTGATCGCCTCCGCAATTCACGGTTTTATCAGGCCCACGGCCTTCAGATTCACTAACCTCAGTTCGGGCGGTATGGGTGCGTACCCCTCAGCTATCAGCTCCTGTCCTTCGGTGTTCACGAACCTCACGAACTCCCTGATGGCCCCTGCCTTTTCTCCGTAATGAGTCCAGAATATCAGGTGGACGAAGGAAGTAAGGGGATAAGATCCCTCACCAGGGGCGTAGACCACGGTATCCAGATCAAGGCTGAAATCGTCAAGAGGGCTCTTGGGGAGGAGGGAAAATGCTCTCCTCGCGGCCTCAGTGATCGATTGAGTGGAGGGTGCGACGAAGTTCCCCTCAGCATTCATCACTGACGCCATGGGGAGGTCGTTCTCAAGGGCGTAAGAGAGTTCGACATAGCCCAGCGAGTAGGGGGTATTCATGACAACCTGAGTCACACCCTGATTCCCCTTAGCTCCTACACCGTTTCCCTTGGAATCGACGGGCCATTCCACGCTCTTTCCCACAAGATCGAGGGGCCAGTCACGGGGGGACGCCTTGTGAAGGAAGAAGGTGAAGATGTTGGTGGTTCCGCTGGAGTCGGACCTATGAACGGCGACGATCTCCCTGTGGGGAAGCTTCATTGTGGGATTGAGCTCCCTAATTAGGGGATCGTCCCAGTACCTCACCTCCCCCCTGTAGATCCTTGCCAGCACTCTGCCATCCAGTTGGAGCTGTCCCTCGACGGGCAGATTGTAAGTGATCACCACGGCCCCGAGCACCACCGGCATCTGCAGCACCCGACCCCTGTACCTGAGCCAGACCTCCCTAGTGAGAGGGGGATCGCTGGCCGCGAAGTCAACCAGTTTGGATAGGAACTGCTTCTGACCCGTGCCGCTCCCGGTCGGGTTGTAGTTCAGGGTAACCCAGGGATGCTCTTCCGTGAATTTGGGTATCCAGATGGACATCTGGGGATAGATGAAGCTGGAGCCGGAGCCGAGGATTGATACCTCCGCGCTGTTTCCTTGAACGTTCGTACCCATGAGCCCGAGGATCACCCAGAGGGTGAATATGAGGGGGCCCATGGAGGCCAGCAAGGGTGCTGAGATCCTCAGCTCCATCTAGGGCACCTTCTCGCGCCCGCCCAATCTTGTAAAAACTATAAACGTATTGCAAATAGAATATAGATACCGGATTGATCTACATACCTTATATAGAAGGTTCGAGGGGATCCCCCGATAGGGATGGCCCAGCCAAGGAGCGTGCAGGTGACGGGGCGTTCTACCTACATAATCTCCCTCCCTAAGGAGTGGGCGAGAAGCGTTGGCATAGACAAGGGCTCCACCGTTTACTTGGAGGTATTAGCGGACGGCTCACTGAGGATCTCACCCTCTCCAAGCGGCAGGAGGGAGCAGCTGACCAAGGTAATCGATGCCTCGAAGTACGGGGATGTGAGCAGTCTGATAAGGGAGATAATCTCCCACTACTTGGCCGGATATAACTCCATCAAGATAGAGTACGGGGCCGAGCGGAAGGACTTGGCTGAGAAGGTGAGGGAGATAATAGAGAGCAGTATCTTGGGATTCAGCGTCCTCGAGGGGACCGCGACGTCAATGACCTTCTACGCAGTCCTCGACCCCTCCTCGATGAGCCTCAATGATGCCACATCCAAGCTCGTGGCCGATGCCCTACACATGCTGGAGGACACGCTTAGGGGCATGAGGGAGGGGGACAACGGCCTCCTCGAGGGTGTGATCAGGCAGGACCAGCTCGTGGACAAGTTGTACCTGCTCGTCGCCAAGCAGTTGACCATAGCTTTGATGAATCCCGTAAATGTGAGGGACTTCGGTCTCGAAACTCCCGCCGAGGTACCCCACCTCTTCCTAGCTGCGAAGAGCGTGGAGAGGATCGCCGATCACGCGACTATAGTGGCCAAGAACACGATAGATCTCCTCTTCGAAGGCGGTGAAATTCCTCCAAACATCTTGGACTCGCTGGAGGAGGCCATCGAGCTCTTCAGGGACGTCTCCTCCGCTCTAACTAGTCCGAACAAGGAGAAGGCTGAGAAGGTAGCTAAGCTCATTGAGAGGGTTGGTAGAGGCCCTAGCGCCTGGGAGGGGAGGTACACCGATCCCAGAATGTACGCGATAGTAGAGAGCATTGGACGGATATTCGGTTACAGCTTGGACATAGCCGAGGCAATAATAGACGTCTCCACTGTCAGAGAAGCCGCCAAAATGTTAAGGAATCGTTAAAGGAGCCCCCTTATCCTCTCAGCTATCCTCTCCGAGATCTTTCTGTAAGGCTCTGGATTGCCCTCTTCATCCCACTTCACTCCGGGGCACGAGAGGGAGACCAGGATGAAGTCGTCACCCACTATGAACGGGTACCTCCGGCAGGTGTCGGGACGGTGCTCGTAAGCGACGCAGCGATTCCCCTCTAGAAAGATGCAGGAGCCGTCTTCCTTCATCTTCATCTTGTAAGGAGCGCCGGTAAGCTCCCTCTCCAGATCGGTCGTGGGCTCGTAGAAGTCCCGGTAGCCTGCCCCTTCCAGCCTCCTTACATCCTCCTCGTACAGGACTATCACCCTGTTCCTGCAGCATTCCCCGCACAGCGTGCAGGCGAAGCCTGGCATTTTCTCCACTTTAACGTAGTCGGAGACCACCACCTCCACGGACATCACCCAGCAGTCGGGAGATGACGAAGCACCCAGTGCTCCTGAGGGTCTTGCTCACGTTTCCCTTGCTTACCCCATACCTTCTCGCTATCTCCTCTATCTTATCCCCGAACCATATCCTCCTTAAGCAGTAGGCGACCCTCTTCTCCGGCATCTCCGCGAGCACAGTCATGGAGAGGGCTGCCACGTATATATTCCTCTCGTCTTCGAGGTCGGCACCTCCCCCCACCTCTAGGTCCAGCACGGAAACTCTGCCTCCCTTCGAGCCCAGCCTCTCCAAGGCAGATCTAGCGCTCCAGAAAGCGGGACCATCGCACTCGTCCGCGAACTCCCTGATGAGGTGAACGCTTCCCGCTCCCAGTCTAACCCTGAACCTGAGATTCGAGGCGAGGGAGAAGTGGAAGAAGAAGGTGAGCGGGCGCCAGTCCTTGGTCAGGAATTCGACACTATCGCCAGCGGTCAGTGCCGGTCTGGCAGCCAGCCACTGGCCCCCATCGCCCCTCCACTGGTCCATGCCCCTCCTTATGATCCCCCTGATCACCTCAGCCCTATCAGACGCGCGCCCAACTCAGATATAAGGCTGTGAGGGAGCAACACGACGCTGAGATAGGCGAGCAGATGCGAAGCGATCATTCGGGGTTCCACAATGGGGGGCTCCTTGAAACAGGAGTAGGAGAACCAGTGAGAGGAGACTGGCGAGCAGGATCAAGACTTTCCGTACCTGAGCCTAGGAACCCCGTGTCGCATCACCGACCGGAGTTTACTTAAAAGGTAAACTGAGAGTTAGGTTCACCTCACAGGTGAAATCACGGGCAGCCTTATTACAAACACCCGGCACTCGCCCCTATGGATCTTGAGAAGGAAAGATTGACCGTCGGTCACAGGCCCGACGGCTCCGAGGTGAGCCTCCCGGTAGTCAGGGTGCAGGGGTCTTCCAGAGGACCTAGGCTTCTCATTGCACTGAGCGTCCACGGGGACGAGATCACTGGTCACAAATCGGTGTGGTACCTGCTGGATTACCTCAGAAAGGCGACCGACCTCAAGGGAGAGCTGACCATTATCTCCCTGGTAAACGTTGAGGGCTTCAACTACTCCATCAGGGGCTTCCCCTACTCCACCTTGGACCTGAACAGGATGTTCCCTGGAGATGGGAGAGGCTCCCTACCCGAACGAATCACCGCTAAGGTCTGGTCCCTAGCTTCCAAGGCCGATTTCGTCCTCGATGTACACACCGCGGGCCTCTGCATTCCCTTCGTCCTGATACACCCAGCTGAGCCCCTCATAAGGGACTTCATGGAGGATGTGGCCTACGCCAGCGGCCTGACTCCCCTCTACAATTACGATCCCGAGCTCTACGACAGGATAGGGTTGGGAAGGTCGTTGAGCGGCACTTCTGTCAGGAACGGCACCCCAGCGCTCACTTTAGAGCTGCCGGGGTTCGTGGGGATAGACCAGCTGGGAGCCAGGGCGGGCTTCATAGCCCTGAAGAATGTGATGGTCAAGCTGGGGATGCTCGATGGGGATTACGAGGAAGTGGACTTCCTCCCGGTGATCAGGAGGAGGGGGATGAAGAGGGTGAAGGTGAGCGCGGGGTCAGCCGGTTTGCTCGACTACACTGTCGAGCTGGGGGAGGAGGTGTTCAAGGGCCAGCTCCTAGCCAAGGTGAGAGATCCATTCGGAGATGTCTTGGAAGAGGTCAGGGCTCCTGAAGACGGCTTCGTTGTTCAGATAAACGGGTTTTACAGGACCTTCACCGGTGGCAAGGTGGCGACCCTGGCGGTGGAAACTGGGGGCTGAGTTATAGGAGAGGAATAGGTGCGCATTACATTCGAGGGCATGCCTATTTTTCCCCTCACCTCCCTATGGGGAGATGCGCAGGGCCTGGCCTCTACTACTGATATTCCTGCTTTCCACCGTGGCATCAGCAGCGATGCCCACTAACGAGTGGCAAGCGCACACTAACCTCTTCTCAGGTACTGGTGCTCTGAGAGATGGAGGGGCCGTCCTGTTCCTTCATCAGGGGCTCATAAGCGAGCCAGAAGGACGACTAGAGGTGGTGAGGTTCGCCGGTAAAAACGCGGTGCTCACCTCTTCTAAGGGGATCATCTACTACTTGGATGACTTCAAGGCCGTGAAGATGGTCAACGCCTGCGCCGGGAGGGTGGTCAAGATGGCCCACGCCTCCACACCGCGTGGAGGAGTGACTTACGCCCTTTGCTGGAAGCCCAACGACAATGTGGTCTCGGCCGTTACGATATTCGATGGAGCAACTGGGGTGAAGTGGTTCTCCCTCATGAGGCCTTCCAGATACAGCGAGGAGACGGGGTTCAAGTGGGCTGATTACAGGACCGACTTCCCGTGCAGCGTGGAGCCAGCCTCCCCTCTGGTCGCGGATATGGACGGGGACGGCTACGACGAGGCCGTGTGGTTTCTCGATGGCAGCCTCTTCTACGTTGACTCTCCCCTCTCGGACCCCAACAGGACCCTCATAAGCGAGACTCCGAGAGGTTTCGCATACGGTGACGTGACAGGCGACGGGAGAAAGGAAGTGGTCATCACAACCCCCACCGAGATAATGACCTGGCAGCCCGGCGGGAGGCCAGCGGTATACTCCAAATACGGGTGCACCTCCGACCCCGTGTTGGCCGATCTGGATGGTGACGGCGTCAGAGAAGTGAGCTGTCTATACAGAAGCTCCCTAGTGGCCGTCGACGGGGACAGATTACTTCTCAGGACCAACAACGTCGCCACCCTGCCGGCCGCCGGGGACTTAAACGGCGACGGGCTCTCGGACCTAGTGTACGTGACTAGCGACGGCACGCTGACTGCGAGATCCATTAAGGGAGTCCTCTGGACCTTCAAGGTGCAGAAGCCCTTCTTCACTCCAGCCATAGGCGATATAGACGGGGATTACTCGCCGGAGGTGGTGATTGGGGCGGGTCAGTACCTGCGCGTTCTGACGTCCAAGGGGGAGGAGGAATGGAGGGAGAACCTCAGGGAGCCTGATGCCTGGGCGTCCGGTGGGGAGATAACCCTCACCACGTACGTGAGATATGAGGCAAAGACCTCCCCGATTCTCTATGATTTCGATGGCGACGGGCTACTGGAGATCCTGCTAGGGATAGGGGCTTACTTGGAACAGGGGAGGATAGTGGTGGTGGACGACACGAGGGGCATGGGCAATCCCCCCGTCGTGGAGATCCTGAGCCCAGCAAACTACAGCAGGGTGGGTAGCGAGGTCGAGCTCACCTTCACTGTCAGCGACGACCTCTCTCCGGTGCTCCCCACCAAGGTCTATAGACTGGTGGGAGGTGAGTGGATAGAGGAGTGGGCCGGTGAGGTGAGGTCCAGGGAGAGCGTCCAGCTGACGGTGCCCTCAGCTGACGAGCTTAAGGTGGAGGCGACAGACGGTTCTCTCAGGAGCGCCGCGATACTCAAGCTGAAGGTCGATGTCAAGGCGCCTCAGCTGGTGATAGAGCCCAAGAACATGTCGAGGATAGGACCGGGCACCAACATCACCGTGAGGATGGTGGCTCCCATCAATGAATACGCCTTCCTGACCGTCTACCACGGCACGGGTCCGGGAGGGCAGTGGGTGAAGATGATCGACAGGAGGAGGATCTGGAAGACCACCAAGCTGGAGATAGACGTGACGCCCATAGTGGAGAAGGTTGAGGGCTACCACTGCTTCAAGTTCGTGCTGGAGGACGCGCTGGGCAACCTGCAGGAGGTGGTGATGAGGTACAGGATAGAGAAGGGAGGAGGGGAGAGAAGGGTAGCGAGGGTCGGGGAGGTGGAACTCTCAATCTCGGCCCCCAAGGTCCCCGTGTCCAAGAGCGTCAACATCAGCTGGACCCTAGCGGGAGTAAATACAGCATCTCTGTACTACGGGAAGGGCTTGGACTGGACCCTCCTGAAGGAGGTGGAGGGGAACGGCACATTGGAGTGGGATGTCTCATCGCTGGAGGACGGGACATACTACCTCAAGCTCGAATCAGGGAATGTGTCGGTCACTACCCAAGTGAAGGTGGACAACACGCCCCCTAATGTGGAGATAACGGCTGACAGGACCTCTCTCATGGTCAACGAGACAACTGTGCTAACGGTGAGGACTGACGCGGTGAAACTGTACTGGGATCTGGACGGCGACGGAAGGTTCGAGACCCTTGGGCCCAATGTAGCGAGAGTGGTAGCGAGGGAGCCGGGGAAGATGACCGTAAATGTGATGGGAGTGGATGAGGCCAACAACTCTAAGATCGCGAGCATAACGCTGGAGGTGAAGGCTCAGCAACGGAGAGAGGTTAAGGAGTCCACGACAACCCCAAATCAGGAGCTCAGCAGAACGGAGAGCTGGACCGAGAGACTGATGGGGCTGTTCGGGAAGGTTCACTTGGGCCCCGAACTCCTGATCCCGCCCCTGGTCCTCCTCCTCTTGGTGTCAGTCGTGAGGGCGAGAGCAAAGGCTAAGAAGAAGAGGAAGAGGGTCAGGAGGGTGGTCAATCCTTGGAGATCGGTGTGAGGGACGAGGCCGCTTCCCTGGGCATCTTCATAGCCTACGCCTCGGTCGAGGGGGTGAAGGTGGCTCCAACCACCGACGACTCCTTCATGAGGGAGGCGGCTGAGGAGTTGAGGTCCAAGTACACGCTCCAGAGCCTCAAGGAGGATCCGGTCGTGAGGGCCTACAGGGACTTCTACTGGAGGATAGGTATCGATCCCACCAAGACTAGGCCCAGCAGCGAGGCCATGGTGAGGAGGGTCCTCAAAGGGAGGCACTTTCCCAAGATAAACAACGTGGTGGACGCGGGAAACGTGGCGAGCGCCCTAACCCTAGTGCCTATAGGCCTCTACGACTTGGACAGGATCAGCGGGAAGTTGGAGATCAGGTTAGCGAGGGAGGGCGAGATATTCCGCCCGATAGGGGGAGGTGAGGAGGTACTGAGGGGCGGAGAGCCCGTCATCGCCGACGAGGAGGAAGTCCTCTTTCTCTACCCCCACAGGGACAGTAGGAAGACCATGATCACCGAGTCCACAACTAGAGTGCTCGTGGTAGGGGCCGGCGTCCCGGGTGTGGAGGTCCCGAGGGTTAGGAGAGCTGCGAACCTGTCCGTGGACCTGATAATCAGAAACGCTGGTGGTAGAAGGGCTAGCGAGACGAGGCTAGCTCCCTGATGGTGTCGATGATCTCGTCAATTTCCACCCCTATCAGTTCAGTGCCCTTCAGGACCTCCCTCACCACTCCCTCCACCTCCTCGGCCTTCTTACCCACCAGTGACTTCTCGAGCTCCTCTATGATCTGTGGTGGGAAGGCCATGAAGTCACCCGATATCACAAGTTGAGAGATCCTATCCTCCTCAACATCTAAAATCACCTCTAGGGTCTTTCCAGACCTCGATCTCACTACCTTCCTCATCATCTCCTGAAATTCCACCTCCTACTCCTGTATTTCTCCTCCAGCTCTTGCACGTGCCTCCATTCCTCCTCCGTCAGATCCCCTTCCCCCATCTCCCCAAGGAAGGAGAAGGAGTCGATAGCAGCTTTTAACACCTCCTCGAACCTGACATCTCTGCCAAGCTCCTTACTGATGGTGGTCACCCTCTCAAGGACGCTCCCCAAACCCTTATCAGATAGTTTCTCTCTGGGCGGGGATATGAGCCTAGCGAGGGTCTCCAAGTCAGTGTCGTACATTATGGTGCCGTGTTGCAACAGAGCACCGCCCTCTCTCGTCTGGGCACTGCCCGATACCTTTCTCCCCCCGATCAGGACGTCGTTGACGCCTGCGAACTGGGGTTCAAGTCCGAACCTCCTCACCACACCCATCACTCCTTCGCACAGGTACCTGAAGCTCTGCCTCACATCCTTGGGGAACAGATCCAAGGGACCAGCGACTGAGTAGGTGAGCTCACCCCTCTCATCGTGGTAGACTGCTCCTCCGCCAGTGATTCTCCTTACCACGGACACGCCGAGCATCTCAGCCTCCTTCAGGTTTACGGAGCTCTCAACCCTTTGGAAGTAACCTATCGTCACCGCGCTCGGCTTGAACCTGTAGAACCGTACAGTCGGGATGCGAGACCTGAGTAAGGCCTCGTCGACGGCCATGTTGAGGGCCGCATCCCCTTCGAGTCGGAGGAGCCTCCACCTCACTCCCTAACACCCCTCATGAGGTGCCATCCCATGTACTTTATCCTCCTGATCTCTCCCTCCAAGAAGCGCTGGAAGATCTCCGCTTGGCTCAGGCCCTCCAGCGCTCCAACATCTCCATCCGTTATGAGTTCCTCATAGGTAGGCGATGAAGCGAGCAGACCCAAGAGGAGGATGAGTCCCTCTCCCGGCTCCAGCACGAAGAGTCGACCCCAAGTCCGCCCCCACAGCCCCGATATTCCACCCTTCAAGCCTGCAAGCTCCAGCCATCTTTCAGTGATGAGGTAGCCCTCGTCTGGGAACTCGCCCATTCCCGGGTACAGTATACCCGACCTGAGTACATTCTCCGCCACTATGAGGTAGCCATCCCTCACCCTCTCGAGGGGAGTAATCACATCTCCCAGATCCAGTAAGGATTTGAGCTCCGAGTTCAGTCTCTCCACTAGCTCCAAGCTGGAGGGGCTGTAGGAGGAGTAGGCGTCGCTGCTCATGGTGGCCGTTACCAGCACCCTGCCTATTGAGACCAGCTTGGCCATACCGCCCCTCGTCGGCGCCAGCAGGGCCACTATCGATCCCCTAGGGACCTCGAAGACCCCTGCTCTCTTCAATCTCCTGTCACTGGCCGTGAGCTCCTCCCCGGTGAGGCCTATCAGGGTTAGGGATCCCAGCACGAGGGGATCCATCCTCTTCCTTCCGTCCTCCTCGAGGGCATCTGGAGGCAAGGAGCTGAGGATTACCATGGCTTCATCGGGGCTAATCCTTCCACCTCTTGACTTGACACAGTGGACCAATATACCCTTTGCTTTCCCAAATCGGGTTAGAATCACAAGAGTTATATTTCAGCATCTCTAATCTAACGCAGTTATGAGGTGATCTATTTGGTTGCCGCTGGTAAGGCAAGTGATAAGTTGAAGAGCCTCCTGAATCAGGCAATAGCTAGGGAGATACAGGTATCGATCCAGTACATGTGGCAGCATGTTCAGACCACGGGCCCCCTCCATCACCTGCTAGCCGACGAGCTGAAGAAGGTGGCCATTGAGGAGATGAAGCACGCAGAGCAAATTGCTGAGAGACTCTGGTACCTCGGAGGCACTCCTACCACGGCGCCTAGTCCCATCTTCGTGGGTGAGAACCTGAAGGAGATGATGGAGAGGGATGTTAAGGACGAAGAGGAAGCCATAGAACTCTACAAGGAGATAATAAGGGTAGCTAATGAGGAGGGCGATATAACGACTGCAAGGCTTTTTAGGAAGATATTGGAGGATGAAGAGGAGCATCATGATTTCTTCACCACTGTGCTGGAGGGTCTGTGAGAGGTGGATGAGGAGGTGATGTATATGGTAGAGAGGTTCGGTGATATGATACGGACTGCCTCTCACGAGGAGGAGGCCACTAGAGAGAAGCATACTCCCTTCATAGAGGCCCCTGATACCGTGAAGGCTGGAGAGGAATTCGAGGTCACAGTTATAGTGGGTAAGGAGGTGCCCCATCCCAACAAGTGGGAGCACCACATCAAGTGGATCCAAGTCTTCGTGGAGGAGGAAGGCAGACCTTACAACCCCGTTCACGTCGCAACCTTCGACATGGGCCCGACCTATGGGGAACCCAAAGCGAAGTTCAGGATGAAGCTCCAGAAGAACTCCAAGCTCTGGGTGATAAGCTACTGCAATCTCCACGGTCTATGGGAGGCCTCCAAGGAGATCAAGGTCCAGTGATTCACGAATCCTCCATCATCTTTTTATTGGATTTACCACCTCCATAAGATGTGTCCATCATGCTAACCTCTGAGTTAGATGTGCGAATCGATGCTAAGGACAGGCATATCTTGGAGTATCTGTTGGCTAACGGTAGGATGTCCCTGAAGGAGATAGGGAAAAAGCTGGGGATAAGCGACGTCGCAGTTAGGAAGAGGATCAAGAAGCTGGAGAGGGCCGGGATAATCAGGGGGTACACGGTCAAGGTCAATCCCTCTGCCTTGGGGTACACGGTAGTCTCCCTCACCGGCGTGGATGTGGAGCCGGGCGATCTGATAAGGGTGGCTAGGGAACTGACCAGTAGAGAGTACGTCAAGTCTGCCTGGATCACCGCTGGAGACCACTCCATCATGCTGGAGATCTGGGCTAGGGACAGCAAGGAGATGGATGAGATATTAGCTGAGATCTCAAAGATGAAGGGGGTTACGAGGGTCTGCCCTGCAGTCGTAACCCAAAGACTGAAGTCCCGGTGCTAACTCCAATAGCCAAGTTAGAGCACCTTCCCCCCTCTCTTGTGCGTGTAAAGGACTACTACTGAGTGGGTTGCCTCGACCCCTTCCACCTTCAGCAGCTTATCCTTCAGGAACTTCCTGAACTCCACGGTGTTCTCAGCCTCTACCACCGCTACCACATCGAATTCGCCGGTCACCTCGTACAGGTCCACGACCTCGGGATACTCCTTCAGGGCCTCGGTGACCTTGTCCAAGAG
The DNA here is from genome assembly GCA_027491395.1 of Thermoproteota archaeon. GTDB lineage: Archaea > Korarchaeota > Korarchaeia > Korarchaeales > Korarchaeaceae > Korarchaeum. The sequence continues at coordinate 28,978 of JAOZFI010000025.1, forward strand.
CTTGCTCTCCACCCTTATGCTCACGATCACTAAGGTCATGTCATCCCCACCCTCCTCATCTCACCTCATCCCATCCTATCTGACCCTCATGACCACTAGCCTGCCCCTCACCCTCTCCAAGAGGGTCTTCGGGAGTTTGTAGGCTTTACCTTTTAACTTACCCCTCCCGAACATGGCGACGAAGTCATAAGGTTCCGCCTCCTTAGCTAGGGAGCTCTCATCCCCCTTGACCACGAACACCGTCACCTCGTAACCCCTTCTCCTGAGGATCGAAGCCACCTCCTCCAGGTGGGAGAGGACGAGTTCTTCGAGCTGGCGCATCTCCCCCAAATCCTCTGCTGACACTAGGTCGGTGAGGAAGAGCCTGTGCCTCCTATCGAAGTACTCCATCAGGACCTTGGCCGCCACCTCAGCCGGTATACCCGGGGGGACTATGACCAGCACCTCCATCTTGTAAGCGGCCGGCCTCACTTCATCGGCATGGAGGCGTCCCGTCACCGGGAGACCCTTTGTCTTCCTGTAGGCTGAGTAGAGGAGGAGACCCGTAGCGAGCCAGAGCGTGCCCAAGCTCCTCCCAATTGGGTGGAAGACCACCATGAGCACAAGTATTATCAGGGCAGCGATGCTTCCAATGACGCCGGTCAGGGGCTTGTCTAGAACGGTGGGACTCTTCCAAGGTCTATAAGCCTCTCTATCCAGTTTCCTAAGTCGGAGGATGGATAGATTGACGAACACGTAGGTAATTAGGGCAGCGAAGGTGTAGAGGTCGGCGACCTTCTCAAGACCGCCGAGGAATGTGAGGGCCATCCCTATCCCGCCGAAGAAGAGGATGGATCGAGTGGGGGTCCTGAACCTAGGGTGGATCTGGTTGAACCAAGAAGGCATTTGGCTGTACTTCGCCATGGAGAAGACTATCCTGGAGACACCAACCACCCCGGTGTTCGCTGATGCTAGGTTGACTGTGAAGCCGGTGAACGCCACGAGGTAGGCCAGAGGCTCGCCCACGTAGGCTATTCGCCTCGCCATTGTCACCAGAGGGCTCTCTAGGTCTCTAGCCAGATGCTCCCAAGGCAGCATCCCCATGCTGAGGACCGAGAGGCCCAGGGCGTACACGAGGACCATCAGGACCGAGAGCTTGGTCGCCAAGGGGATCCACCTATAGGGCCTCTTTGTCTCCTCAGCAGCCTGTGCGATGGAGGCTATGCCCACATACGAGCTCATAGCCAGCGTTACCCCGTAGATGAAGTTCTGGCTCCTCAAATCCATGAAAGGTATGTAAGAGACATCGAGAGGATGGGGGGAGCCTATCTGGGTGATCTGAGAGAGGAAAAGGGGGAGGGAGAAGTTGAAGAGGAAGCCCAGAAGGAGGATGGCTGATTGAACTAGTAGGCTTGGAACGACCATCATCTCGTTAAGGGTAGACGACTCCTTGATCCCTATTATATTCACTATGATGAGGAAGGAGATCATCATGAGAGTGGTGATGACGAGGTTTCCGACGTGAAAGGGGCCCACCTGCGTAACCTCACCTATCGAGGAGATGAAGTAGCTCAGATACCCCGCTGAGGCCATGGCGAAAAGGGTTATATCCACGGTGTAGGCTAGGAGCATCATCCACCCGGCCACGAAGCCGGCGAGGTCGTTGAAGGCCTTCATGGAGTAGACCTGAACACCTCCAGCGTAGGGGTAAGTGGAGGCCAGCTCGGCGTAGCTGAGGCCCGTCGCAACGTAAAGGATCGCCGCCAGCGCGAATGCAAGGGGCGAGCCACCAGCTGCGTAGAGGGCCACGAGTCCAAGCGCGACGTATATATCAGCCCCGACGTCGGCGTAACCCATGGAGAAGGAGCCGAACCAGCCTATGTCCCTCTTTAGTGCTACCCTCTCCTCCCGCCTCTCCCTCCGCACGCCCCCACCCGACCGCCCATGCTCGGCTCGAACGGAAGCCCATTATTAAAAGGATTAACATCCTACTCTGGCTCGCTGCCCGTGGCCCACCTGTTCACTAGGAACTTGGCCAAGAAGGGAGCTCCAAAGGCAGTCACGAGAGAGTAAAGTACCAGAGAAGAGTAAAGGACGTCATCTATTGTTCCCAGCCTCAATCCTGTTTCAGCAGCTGCTATGACGAGGCTCAGTTTGGCCCACATTATTGTACCCATTACCACGGATCTCTTGATCCCAAGGACGTTCCTCGCAGATACGGTAACACCCAGAACCTTTCCCAGCAGGCTCAAGATTATGAGTCCGGGAAGGAGCCATAGATTCGTCTTCAGGATCGCGTCAACCACGTTTACCTTCACCCCCGTCAGGAGGAAGAACGCTGGGAGGAAGAGAGCATACCCGAAGGAGGCTAGGTTCCTGAGCAAGTACTCGCTGGAGTATATGAGCTCCGATACCAAGACGCCAGCGAAGAAGGCACCTATCACCCCGTGAACCCCAGAGGCCTCGGCCATGGCAGCAAATATTATCATGAGGACCATGCTGAGCCTCGTTGAGAAGTGGTACCTCCTCTCCAAGATCTGGACCTTCTCAGTCAGCCTGGAGTACGCCTTGATCAGCTTGTAGGAAGGATAAAGGACTAGGAAGAGGAGTAGGAGGACCCAGATGGTGTCCATGGAAAGATTCGAGCCCTCCACGAAGAAGGCGAGTAGGAACATGCTTAGCATGTCCGAGACGGCGGTTGCCCCGAGCAGCAGATCTGAGAAGGATGGGTTACCGTGTCCTCCGACTTCCAGCAGATGCCTCATCTCAAGCACCGTCGGGAGGACCACGCCCACGGAGGTGGTAGAGGAAACTACGCCTATAAGCCAGGGGTTCACTCCGATCGCCATGCCTAGAGCGTAACCCATAAGGAAGGGCACCAAGGTGGCGGCAGTGCCCACCAAGAGCGCGGTAAAGAAGTTCTCCTTGAGGAACTCGAGCTCTACCTCAAGCCCGGCTAGGAACAGCAGATATATAAGGCCGAAATCGAAGAGGAACGAGAACCAAGGGAGATCTGGCTGCACTAAGTTCAGGAAGGACCGCCCTATCACGATCCCCATGGCTATCTCCACGACGACGCAGGGGACTCCAGTTTTTCTGGCTATGAGTGGACAGATAATGGCGAGGACTCCCAACAAAGCCAGCTGAACTATCTCCGACGCCAAGGGCTACCCCCTTCAACGAGCGGTTAAGCGGTTCAGCGCCTCCAGATCAACGTACTTGGAGAGCTCCTCGTTCATGGAAAGCATGTGTGCCTCCACCAGTTGAGCAACACTCCTGCCTAAAGGTGTGAGCCTGTAGTAGACTCCCCTCTTCGTGTCAGGTCCCTTCTCCTTCACCAAGAGTTCGCCATCCTCGAAGTAGCGCTTGATGTAGTAATCCAAACTTACGATCTTTGACCTCTCGTCCTCCATCCCCTTATCTCTTCTCTTCTTCATCTTATTCCTGATCTTCACATACTTTATTAGGGTTTGGGGAGATGCGAGCACGCCAGCCTGTTCGAGCCTGCTGACCGCGTAGAGTATGGCGAGGGAGACCTCGTTCAGCTTCCAGGTTGGGTAGGCTATCAGTTCCCTGTACCCAGCTTCATCCAGTTCTATAGTCCTGGCGTTTAGATAGAGAGCTAGGTGAAAGAGAGGGATCTTGAGGAATCCGGAGCATACGACCAAGATCCTCAGCTTCCTCTGGCCTCCAGAGGAGTTGATCTTCCTGACCCTCTTGGCCAGTCCCACCATTGAGGATATCACAGTGAGCTGATCCAGCGAGGGAAGTTTCTCTTCCACGACGCTTTCGGTGGAATTTATCAGCTCTAGCTTATTCCGGAACTCCTCGTAACCCTCTCCTATCAGCCCATCCTTGATCAGGAAGGCGAACCTAATCATCCTGAGGTCATCAGCTACGAGCCTCTCGAACATCCTGAAGTCTGTGGAGGTAGGGGCGACCAAGAGGTAAAAGGAATCGGAAAGATCGATGGCCTTCTCAGCGCTCCTGCTCAGGACCTTCTCCAGCCTTTCAAGTCCAGAGCTCCCGCGCCCTACCCCCATTGGAATCATCAAAATTGATTTTGATAACTTATAACCTTTATGATTTCAGCAAACGGCTTTTATTTGAAAACACATTTCTTATATGTGTAGAGCTGTTTTGAATACAAAATTTATTCTTACTCAATGCGAAATTACTGTAATAGTACCACTTAATGGTTATAAAGGAAAACTTATGCATCACATTGATAACGCCATGTCAAACCGATCGGGCAGGAGGTACAGGCTAGCTGGCGAGGAGCTCGATCCGGTGATCGGACCCTATGGGAAGTACCACGAACTTCTGAGGAGTATAGCGTCAGATCTCGCCGAGAACCTCTCCGGCATCATCAAGAGGGTCGATGAAATCGCTCCAAAGCTTAGAGACGTGCTCCCCATCTTCGAGTTAAGGGGGAGAGATGCCTCTTCAGTGAGGATAGGCGCCGTGGACGCTGGGGCCAACGGGAAGGACTTGATCCTAGGCTATCAGCCGGTGAGCGTAGCAGTAGGTGCGGTGTTCATAGGGACAATGAAGGAAGGCGATCCTGTTGTGGCTACGGTGAAGCCCCCTAGATCCTACTTCGATGACGAGGAGGGCTCCAAGTTCTCCTCCCTTCTTGGCTACTACCTCATGTATCGGCTGGGTATAACCCTCTTGGAGAGATCAGATGTCCTCATCTTGGACGGTCCCCTCTTCCTCCCCAGAAATTACTACGGGCCTAGGGGAAGGGCCCACGCTAGGGCATACTACGAGGTCTACGATGCGGCCCTCCGCTCCCTTGGGGAGCTCTTGAGGACAGCCAGATCCATGGAGAAGATCGTGGTAGGGATAGTCAAGAGGATCAGGAGCTCGTACATCTCTGGGTGGCTCGGGTTAAGCGGCTATCCCGACTCGATGCTCGCTTCGAGCCTGCTCAGAGAGGGCGAGGCCTTGGGACCGATTCCTATAAATCCCAAGTGGGAGGATGTCCTCACCTGGCTGGACGACACGAGGCCGTACAGACCTTGGTCCGTGTTCTTCAGAAGGGGTTCCAAACCCACGAGGATGGATCTCCCGGAGTACGCGCTAGATAACTCTGAATGGTTAGCCAACATCCTCTACAATGTTTCCGAACCTGTTACGGGTCTCCCCATCCCACTGATAGCCGTGGATAGGCTCTCCAAACTGACCGACAGGCAGGCCTCCCTCATCTACAGGATGATACTCTCGGAGATGGGCTGCAGGGACCCGGACAGGGTGGCGATGTTCTCCCTTCAAAGGGGTGAGAGCGATTGACTGATGTGGTCGGCCATGTGATCTCCCGCTCTACTCCCAGAAGGATCATGTTCGTGGTCCTGAAGGGGGCCAGAGTTGGAATGGGGGATTTTTACGTGGTCGACCATCCTTGGAAGGGAGTTCCCGTCTTCATAAGGGTTAGGGAAATCCAGACCATAAATGAGGAAGTGGATCTGGGAAGGACGGGTCTCCTCGCCAGCAGCTCGGGACTCCTCTCGGACTATAGCAGTGAGCTGGAGTACGTGATAGTGGAGAGTGAGGTCCTGGGGTACAGGGATCCGGAGAGCGGCAGGATAAGGGGACTAGAGACCCCTCCATCAACCCTTTCACCTGTCAGGCGGCCATCTAGGTCTGATCTGATCTCCTTCTTAGGATCTGGGAATGGTAGGGGCCTACCCGTGAGAATAGGGAGGGTCAAGGGAACGTCGGTCCCGTTCCACTTGGACCTCGCCTCGGTGGCTAGGGGTCACATGTTCGTGACCGGGATGACCAGAAGCGGGAAGAGCGTTACCGAGGACACGATCGTCCTCCTCTTCAACAGGGAGAAGGGGAAGTACTTCCTAGGCCCCATAAGGAAGTTCGTGGACCCCTACCTCCCAAGGAGGGCTAGGAGGGGGATAGTGGACATGAGAGGGTGGGGGTGGGAGACCCTCACCTTGGGCCCCGGGATGAGACCCGAGTGGAGACCTATAGCAGGTGCCCTGAGGCATGTGAACGACAAGGAGATATACGAGATCGAGACGGCCACTGGGAGGAGGATCAGGGTCACTGAGGACCACAGCCTGCTCGTCACCCCAGACGGGACGAGCATCATACCCGTCAAGCCCAAGACTCTCATGGCCATGAGGAGCAAGTACCTGATAGTGCCTAGGGGGGCTCCCCTACCGAAGCCCAAGTCCACCAGCATGTACATGGACAGGCTCATAGGCATTGCCTTGGCTTCTGGGGTCCCTTATTTTGAGGGTGGGGTCCTCGTAATGGATTCATCGCCCGCAGACGTGAGAGTCGCATGCATGGAGGCAGGAGTGGACTGCGAGGCCATGGGCAGGGCTGCGGTACGCGTCAGATCCGAGCTTCTCATGGACGCCGTGGCGGAGGGACTGGCCTCAATACTCAACCTCCCGATGAGCCACCAGCACTTCACCGGCTCCTTTCTGTATCCCCTGCCCAGCGCCCTCAAAGAATACCTCTACAGGAGGCTCCTCCCCTACGTAAACGGGAAGTCCGTGGTGATGATGGAGAGCGAGGACAGGGTGCTCGCGTCCTCCATTCTGCTCTCACTGATTGGAGTTACGACCCTAGAGATGTGCGATAGGGGACTGAAGCTGGATCCGGCCACAGCTGCTATGCTCAGGGACAAGCTGGAGATGCCGCACATGTTCGTGGAGGAGATGGATGGAGCTCTAACGCTTGGCGATCCGAGGAGGGAGACCAAGGTAGCTGAAGGGGTCGTCCAGAAGGGATGGGTCGACTTGGAGAGAGTGGTGAGAGTCGAGAGGCTGTATTCTAGACGCGAGTTCGTGTACGATCTGGATGTGCCGGGAGCCCAGAACTTCCTCGCCAACGGGATCTTCGCCCACAACAGCAGCTTCGTCTCCAGCCTCATTTCAAAGTCGTCGCAGCTCCATCCTAGGCCTAGTTTCCTCGTTCTGGACAGGAGGGGGGAGTACGTCGGGCTGGCGAAGAGAGGAGCCGTGATCTACGACTACACAGCATTCCTTCCCAAGCACGGACTGGCTAGGCCTAGTGACGTGGCGAGGAGGTTGGGGTACAGGAGGGGAACCCTCTCCCACCGGCTCGTGCTCTCGGCGGCTGAGGAGGTCATGAGCGAGGGCGAGGAGCCGGACCTCCAATCCCTGATCAGGGCGATCAGGAGGGTAGCGAGGGAGATGAAGGTCAAATCCTCACTCGTGGCCGAAGTGGAGGCTAGGTTGAGGAGGGAGCTCCCTAATCTAGTGGCTGGGGGCGGTGGCCTCGATGTGGTCGAGGAGGTGATGAAGAACCCCCTCATCATAGTGGACCTCTCCTCAGACACTAGGTATGAGGACCAATTTTACGCGGTCAGGGAGATGGTAAGGAGGCTCACCAATTACGCCGTGTCTAGGAGGAACGAGGGGGACTTCGCCCTCATCGTGGTCATAGAGGAAGCCCAGTATCTAGTCCCGGAGAGGGGTTACACCATAGTGGGGGACCCCTACGAGGCTGGAGCGGCCCAGGCCATAATAGAGGCGATAAGCCAGGCCGGCGGCTACAACTTGGGCTTCGTGGTGGTGACCCAGAGGCCGGCATACGTGAGCAAGAGCGTGATCAGCCAGACCAACACGGTGGCGGCGTTCAGGTTGAGGAATGGGAACGATCAGGAGGCCATCATGAAGTACACCGAGGCGGAGGATTTCTCCAATTACTTGGCGATGCTCTCCGACCACGAAGCTTTGGTGTGGGGCATGGCCAGCCCCATACCCTTCCCGGTGCAGGTGGAGGTGGAAGTGGTGAGCCTGCCGGCGAAGGCCTCTAGGCCGCCGGAGGAGGCTTGGGCGCGCATGCACGGGTAAAAATTTTAACATACTCACTTTTTATAGAACGGAACGGCCTATGCCCTATGAGTTCGTTCAACCCCATTCCAGAGGGGTCGAGGCGAGTCAGAATATTCGACTCGACCCTCAGTCAGGGGGAGCTGGTCCCAGGCATATCCTTCTCAACCCAAGCAAAGATGGAGATAGCCATGAACCTCGACGCCCTCGGCGTTGACGTGATAGAGGCTGGATTCCCCGCTGCCTCCGAGGGAGAGAGAAAGGCTGTTTCCGAAGTGGTCAAGGCCGTTAAACGCATATCCAGAGCTGGATTCTCTGCAGAGATATGCGCCTTGGCCAGAGCCCTCCCAACAGATGTGGAGCTTGCCTTGGAGACCGAGGCGGACTGCGTTCACATCTTCATGCCCGCGAGCAAGCTCCACCTCGAGAAGAGGCTGAGGATGAGCTACGAGGAGGCCTTAAATCACGTGATGGACTCGGTGAGCAAGGCAAAGTCGGGAGGGGCCGTGGTGGAGTTCACCGCTGAGGACGCGTCTAGGGCCGATCCTGATTTCCTCTGGAGGCTCTGCAAGGGTGCTGAGGAGGCTGGGGCCGACAGGGTAAATCTCACCGATTCTGTTGGCGCGCTCACGCCAGAGGGAGCCGCTAACATGGTCAGGGAGGCAAAGAAGCACCTCACCAAGCCCGTTAGCGTGGCCTTCTTCAACGATCTGGGAATGGCTACCGCAAATTCCGTGGCCGCGGTCCTCGCTGGGGCCGATCAGGTTCACACTTCCGTCAATGGGCTCGGGCCCAAGGCGGGACTGGCCCCCTTGGAGCAGGTCGCCGTTGCTCTTAAAGAGCTCGCGCAGGTGGAGACGGGAGTTCAGCTTCAGCTCCTGTCTGAGGTGAGCGAGCTCGTGGAGAGATTGAGCGGAGTGCCTATATACGAGATCGCCCCTATAGTCGGTCCTCTCACTTACACTTACGAGGCAGGCGTGCATGTCCACGCGATATCGGTTGACCCCTCCACATACGAGCTCATCCCTCCGGAGAGGGTCGGTAGGAGGAGGCGCTTCATAGTGGGCAAGCTGTCGGGCAGGACTGCCGTGGTGCAGACCCTCAGGGAGATGGGTTACGAGGCGGATGAGACCAAGGTGGAGGAGATACTCGCCAAGGTGAAGGAGCTGGCCGATAAAGGCGTGAGGATAACTGAGGGCATCTTCAGGTCCATAGTGGAGGAGGTGTTCGGCGAGGGCAGGGGTAAGTGGTTCGAGGTCCTCGAATGGATGGTCGTGACTGGGAGCGGCGTGACCCCCACAGCTCAGGTGAGGGCGAGGGTAGGGGACAGGGAGCTCCGGGCCGCATCCTTCGGTGTCGGTCCCGTAGACGCTCTAGCGAATACCATGAGATCTTTGGAGGGGGTTCCGGACTTCAAGCTCAGGAGGTTCAGGTTGAGAGCCATCTCATCCGGCACCGACGCGATAGGCGAGGTGCTGATAAGGGTTCTCGGACCCAAAGGTGAGGTGGAAGCGAGCGGGACCAGTCCAGACATACTCGAGGCCTCACTCAAGGCCTTGGAGGATTCGATAAACAAGATCAAGGAGTGAATTTCTCCTCCCCTCTCCTCCTCCCCCTCTTCTCTCCTTACCCATCCCCTCTACCTCACGAGTCCCCTCCTTACCGCCTCCACCAGCAAGGGGTCAGCCAGCTCGTACAGCCCGTCCCTTTTCTCGACGAATCCGTACTCCACGAGCTCTCTCAAATATGTGGTGATCTGTTTATCGCTTATCTTAGTTCCCAACGCTATGGCCAGCCCCCTCTTGACGTCTGACCATCTGGAGGGATTCATCAGGATTCTGAGGACCTCCACATATCTCTTCCTCGCGATACCCCTGATGGATAGGAAATTCTCCAGCTCCCGAGCAGCCAGAGAGGCTCCTTCATGGATAGTCCTTTCCAAGGCATCCTCGTGCTCCATCCTCATCCGGTGATAACCGTAGTAGGTGAGCCAGCCCACGATCCCATCAAGCTTGTCTACAGCCTCCTCAAGCTCCCTCAGAGGAGGGCTTATCCCTACCTGCTCGAAACCCTTTGCGAGGAAGTCCAAGGATCTCTCCCGCGGGAACTTCTTGAGCTGAATCTCCGCATAAGCCCTACCGAACAGTGGGGAGGATGGGTCTTCCCTACCCAGCAGACGGTCGAGAAGGCCTACTTCAGATCCGGCCAGTAATAGCTTAATCCTCTCCTCATAGTCGTAGATGTGCGCTAGCAGCTCCGAGAAACCCCTGATGAGCCTGAGGTCCTGCGCTTCATCGAACGCCATCACCAAGTAAGTCCCTTCAGACTCGGCCCACTCATTAAAGGCACCTACCAATTTTCCAACAGTTGACAGGGATCTTCTCGATATTTCAATCCGAAACCCGGCGATTTCTACCTCCCTTATCTTAGAAAGGAATTTCTTGATCCCCCTTTCCTGCTCCAAGAGTCTACTCAATTCATCTGACAGGTAAGAGTAGATGTCCTCAGGTGAGATAGATCCGCCGAGCCGCAGGTCGATGAGCACGTAAGGTAGATCTAGCTCTGACAGAGAGACTCTCACGAGAGATGACTTTCCTGTCCTCCTGATGCCCTTCACCACGACCATTCTCGAGATGGGATTAAGGAGCTCGGATATGAGCGAGTCCAGCTCCGCTTCCATGTCGTAGAAATCATCCCTCTTGGATTTCACTCCGAGCGAGAAGTACAACTTACACCCCCTGTAAGTAACTCACACCCCGTGTTATTAAAGATAGTGCGATTAAAGATGATAGATATAAGAGGAGGTGCCTGAAAAAGGAGGTTGAGGGTGATCAGAGCTTCCAGGGGAACTCGACTCCTACCTGATCGGCCACATCCTTCATGTTGGCCATTACCTTCTTGTAGATAGGTATACCCTCCTTCAGCCTCTTCTGAGTGGTGAGCCAGCTCTTCTCACCGTGTACCCATATCTTCTTGAAGTCCGGATGGAGAGGTGCTGATTTCAACTTCTGTATCATGTAGTCCATCCTCTCCTTGAACTCGTCCACGGGCATGAAGCTCTCTACATTGACTGCCATGAAGAAGTGCCCCACGTTGCTCGGCCCCGGGCCCTCGGTCTGGCCCACGTCCTTCAGCAGAGCCGCGCCGCTCAGCACTCCAGAGAAGAGTTCGACCATAACGGCGAGACCATATCCCTTGTGGCCACCGAAGAGTTCGCCAAGACCTCCTAGCGGTAGCAAAGCTCCTTCCTTCCTTATAACCATGGGATCATCGGTTAGCTTACCCTGAGCATCAATGCCCCATCCCAGAGGGGCCTTCTTGCCCATCCTCGTGTACACTTCCATCTTCCCTATCGGTACGATGGATGTGGCCATATCCAGCACCCACGGAGGCGGAGTCTTCGTCGGAGCAGCTACAGCTATCGGGTTAGTCCCTATCCACTTGCCCAAAGCACCAGTATGCGCCACTAGGGGCCTGGCGTTGGTCATAGTGACGCCTATCATGTCGTGGTCTAGGGCCATCATCGCGTAGTAGCCGGCAATGCCGAAGTGATTGCTGAGCCTCACGGTCACGAAACCTATGCCAGCTTCCTTCGCCTTCTTTATCGCCAGCTCCATTGCCTTCCTGCCGACGACCTGACCAAGTCCGGAGTCGCCGTCGATCAGGGCGTAGGCAGGACCTTCCCTCACGACCTGTATGTCTGGATGAGTTTTCACTGCGCCGTTCACTATCCCGTCAACGTACCTCTTCAGCCTCGCGACCCCGTGAGAGCCTATACCCCTCAAATCCGCAGTAACCAAGTTATCGGCTGTCCAGCGGGCATGCTCCTCGGGCACACCCAGCTTAACGAAGACGGAGGTGACGAAGTCCATAAGGTCCTCATACTTCACGATATAGTAATCCCCAGGGGGAACAGGTGGTGACTTATCATAGGACAGGTGGGATCACCCGGTATTATACAGCTGCATAATATCCTAAAAAAGTTGGTTATTCAATGGCCGACGGGGTGGCAGACTTGCAAATAAGCTGAAGTAGACAAGGGCATCGCGCTCTGGGCAGAGAAAGGGTTGCGTCGTAAAAACAACAAAACAAATCGTGTGAATTCAATCCAATGTTTATGCTCTTCTATTTTTTACGAGGTATGCGCTAGTGAGTAAGGACCTTATGTGCTAATAACGATGCCATATTTCTTTTCAGTTGGCAGTCTCTTCCGTCCAGCTCAGAGTTAACGCGTCTACTACTTAACCCTATGCGGCTTGAACAGCCCGGAAGCTCAACATGATAAGTCAAAAATCCAAGTGGAATCGGGGCGAGTTACTTGTGGCTTAAATTTATCTTGTTTCTTCAATTAAGCTATTTCTGTAATCTCTTAAGCGGAGATAACCACTATAATTGACTTGTTTTACCTACGCTATGACTAACCAATACCCCTACCAAGGGGCCATGGTGGTTAGTAACTCTGATATCTCACTTATCACATCACAGAGGAACCTGACCGACAAATTCTAACCAAAAATTAGGGGGAATACTAGTGCATGGTGAAACCTAGCTACCACGTCCCCATAAACCACGCCTTATCTTGATGATCGATAGGATCAAGATTATCGCGAGGAGCAATACGAGAAGGACTACGATCCCGCTATAGTCTAACCCTACGCTCTTAGATCGATCAATCTCCTTCGATGTGAGGGCAGTTACTGTAATCTCTGAGTTAACATTCGATGTCTCCCTCTTAGCGGGTCCTCCTTCAACTTCAGCCTCATTAGGTAACTGCTTGTGTTTTCTGCAGTGTGGCACCTCCACCTCAAAAGAAGCCGGTGCATAACCTTCCTTTGTTACTATGACACCCACCTTCCCGCTGTCCGAGCAAAGATCGATCAATTTACTTCCATCAATCGAGATCTCTTTGTTGTTGTAGTGCAGGGTCGCGGTCGTAGGACCTCCTTCCACAGAGACACTGACTCTATATCCGGATTCATTTATCCTCTCTACCTGCACATCTAATGGTCTAATTCTTTTTATTAACAGCTCTCTTTTCACATTACTCCCATCTATCCAAAAGATAATTTTGTTGATCCCATAATTAATTCTTGTCCTGTATTCGAAGAATGGAGGTGAATACGAGAAAAGAGTGTCTGGTCTAAAAGTAATCTCGCCCATATTGACCTTCAATCTCCTATGATCGAAGTTCTGAACTACACCTTCTAATGTTATCTCATTCCCAGTGGTTACGATCGACTTATATGGTAGTATCAAAAGGCGTGGCTTTACCACGTACCACCTAACGGAATTACCGTTGACATCGACGACTACGTAATGATATACATCATGCTCGAAGTTCTCATTGTCTATCTCGGCTCCCCCACCCCCACTTATCATGTAAAGGACGTTCCTTTCTCTGTAAGTGTAAAAGCAGTGGCAGTGTCCTTGAAACACGATCCTCACATGGGCCTCGGAGAAGATTCTCGCGAGAGTATCGTCTTCCTTTTCAGGATAGTTGTTGCCCCAGTCGGGTCTCACAGGTTGGTGGATGAAAACGAACTTATGTTTTGCCCGAGTCCTCAGATCCCATTTAAGCCATGAGATCTGCTCTTCTCCCAAAAGCGCTCTATAACTTACTTTGAAATTGGGGTTTAAAATAGTAAAATGTGAATTACAATAATCGAAGGAATAGTAAGTTTTATTAAAGAAGTATCTGAAGTTATCGCCAGGCGCCTCGTGGTTTCCCATTGCTATGTTCACGGGCAAGCCGGTCATGGCGGTTACATTCATGAACTTCAGGTAGTCAGAGACGTCCCCGTCCCGCCCCACTATGTCGCCGGTGTTGAACATCAGGTCAGCTTCAGTGGTATTAACAGCATGAAGGAGGATATACCTGTAGATTAGGAAGTCAAATCTTGTATAGGAAGCAGGAGGCCTGTTGTCGCCCAGAACAATAAATCTAAACGTGTCGCACTTAGGCCTCAAATGGGAGCCGTTTACGTAATTGCTCACGTGAACTTTGGCTCTTGCCTGAAAGAGGCGACCGTTCCTCTCCTTAACCCTCACTGTGAGGTAATGTAGGCCATCCCACGTCCTAGTTGAGTCCCACCTCCCTACTCACATACCATCCGACAAGGGCGATAGCTTTACCCTGTGTCCGTACCTAGAATCCCAGGGATAGCCTCCAAAATAATCCAATCTAGCCTCAACGCTCCCCACATCCGATTTGTTCCCTGTAATCCTGACTTTGATCTCAGAAATACCTCTGAAGAACTTGTTGTATAGAAAAACTCTCGGTCCCTCGATCATTGAGCTTATCTCCCTTCCCCCTTCGAGGCCCTGATTGACCTCTATAATCCCTTTCACAGCACTTGGGAAGGGATTGAACAGAAGCCTGTACCTGCTAGAGTTAGCTCTAATAGTCACCACGGGACCGACCACGTAAGGAGTAAGCATGTAACTGGGAATCTCGAAGCTCAGGGGTTTGATTTTTATAGGGACGTACCCGCTGAACAAGCTTATTATCTCCGGATCGTAGGGAAGGTAGTATGGTTTGAACTCATTGCTATCTATAGTTATGTTCCATATGCCCCCGATTTTCACGGAAAATTTTCCCTTCGCCAGAAAGAAGAGACCTACACCCCTCTTGAGCACATACTTGCTAGCTTGGAGGGTGAGGTAAGAGTCGCTCTCTCCGTTAGAAATGAAGATGATCTCTTCGCTTCCGTTCACCGTAGTTCTAAATAGGTGCATATTAAGTCCTCTCAAGGTTTTTCCAACTCTCTCGAAAGCTTTAAGCGGAGTTACTCCACCTAACTGGACTTTTCTTATCTGACCCGACTCCACAGCGGTTAAAGAGCTGAGGTCTATGTACATGAGGAGCTCCTCCCTGAGTTTGGTGAGGTTCAGTATGTATAGATCACCGCCCTCCACATCGATCTTGAAGAGGTAGGCCTCATTAGATGAGCTGTGGTTCTGGATAGAGCTGACCATTAGAATAATGATCGCTATAGCGTACAGAGTATGTCTTCTAATATCGTTAAACCCCATATTCAATCTCAAAAGACTGTAATAATATTAATATTTGGACTGACAATGGGCCCCCAAGTAACTATTGACCGGAAACAAACACTTTCCGGACATATACTAAGATAAAACTAATACATCCCAGAGGTACGATGAGAGCGGTAAGGGCGAATTCTCTGTGGAAGGAAGCTCGGGGTAGGTGATTTGGTCGAAGTGGATCTGTAGGAGGAGTTTGATTGAAGGTAATGACTGATGCAAGTCTCCTCACTTACCTAAATGTGGGGATGCGGAATGACGAGACCAAGATCGTTGAAGGGATTCTAATGGAGGAACTAGCCCCTCCTCTTGAGGCGGAGGACCATCAGGCCAAGCACCACAACCACTCCGATGAGGATCCCTATTAACGGATAGCTCTTTTCAGGTTCAATCTCTCTAACTACGGTGACTACGGTAGTGAGGGTAGCAGCAGGGGTTCCCGTAGCTGATAGGCCCCTGTGAGCCTCTTCCGTCGGAGTTAGGCTGCTCTGCCTTTCAGTCGGTCGGGTAGTCTGCCCACTCGGTTGGTTAGAGGTTTTAGCCTTCCTTACCATAAGCCATATGGACGATCTCTCCTCCACATTTCCTTGGTAAGCAACCACACCGATGTCGAATCCACCATATGACAGTGGATGGGTGAATATCTTCAGCCTGTAGCAGTCTCCCTCCTCGGTGATCAGGTACCTGTAGCCTGCTGGCAGGTTCTCCACCCTGAACTTCGGGGATTCTAGGGAAGAGCATATCTTGAAGCCAGCCATATCTCCTGCATTAACGTCGAGCTTCGAGGGGGTTATGGAGAGCTCCCTCAACTCTGTAGTGCTGGTTATCCATTTAACTGTGCCGGGGGTGTAGGAAGATGTTGAGGTCCTAGCTGATTGAGTGGAGCTTCCCGGCGATACCACAGTGAGGGTTTCGATGGTCCCCGATTGGGTCGATGAGGTGGGAGACCTCAGCCACACCGTGACAGCCTTGTGCATGTTGCGGGAGGACCCATCCTCTAGGGATGCTCGATAGGAAACCTCTAGCCTGAAACCGAGCCCCCTCACATAGTCACGGGCTATGAAGGAAGCATCTGCGTCTACATTGCCCGTCTGGTTATTAGCTTCGCAACCAGCCCCAGTACCCACATCCACTCCGGGGGTGATATCTACTAAGGAGTAGGATTCCGCGCTCACGGAGTAGGTCCCTAGCTCCTTGACCCTTGCCAAGAACCTCAGCTCGACTCGCGTTCCCACATCAACGGTCAAAGTCGAGGGGATCCTATTCCCCTCATAGATGGTGGAGCCCCCATCCGGATACCTCACCTCCATAACGAACCTGGGGGAGATTGTAGCGACGATGATCTCGCTATCAATGGTCATTCGGCATTGGCTGGAGCTCCGCAGAGGTGCAGCGGAACCCCATGCCAAGGGTACAATTGCTATGGCTATCAGGAGGATGGAAAAGGGTTTAGTCATTCACATCCAAGTATTTATGAATGATTAGATAATATAACCTTTAGGTAATGGAAGCTGGCGTACCTATCACACGGGTAGGTGCTAGATCCATTAGGCCCTTAGCATCCGCGAGAGAGCCTTACTAGCGCGCTGATAGGGAACGGGAGCCACCGGTGATCTTCACGAGACCTCATCTTCCAGCCTCCAATGCTGAGATTAGCTGATAAAAATGCAATCTCTACTAAGGTTATAGATGCGCTCGAGTGTTCAATGAGGCTACGGGTCTTAGGATAGAGGGTACGATGGAGAATAGGGTTATTAAGGAGAGGGGCGTCAGAAGGTGGGAGAACGGATCCCGTGATGAATTTTTCCATCCAATCAGATATTCAGATAATAGTATCACAGATCTTGAGAGCGAGGTCACGACCTCTCAAAGGAACTGATTGATCTCCCGACCAGATAACCCCGCGCTCAATACTATTTTACCTACCCTGCTCATCTGAGGAGAGTATCTTGGTAATGCCTAGATTGCGATTTTCTAAGGCCCAGAAAAGGGAAGGAGGGAAACACTTCCCAGGTATGATGTTGGCCGGGGTGTCGCGCCTTCCCATCAACTTCCCGAGCAAGATCCCCCTAGGCGGAAAAGAAGCGTTGAAATTTTTGATGATATTCGGAATGAGAAGAGACGCGCGTGAAGTTGATGGATCACTTCAGACATCGCTGGTGAGGGGCTTACCTCCGAGTTCGTTGAGTTTGATTAATGTTGCTAGTTTGAGGGAAGCTAAAGTAATAAAGGGAAAGTGGAACCCTGAGGAGCTGGGGAATTTACGTTGCCCTTGGTTACACATCATTTATATATCAGTAATACTAAGTGCATATGTAATGACAGTAATTACCGTCAGGATTGACGAGGAGACCAAGAGGATGATGGAACGCGTTAGGATAAACTGGAGCGAATTCATAAGGAGCGCCATAAGGAATAAGATAATGGAGGAAAGGAGGAGGAATCTAGCTAAGGCCGTGCTAATAACGGAGAGGGTGAGGAAGAGGAGCAGGGGGGAGGCGAAGGCGGAGGAGATTGTGAGGCGGTTCAGAGATGAACGAGGAGGTAGTGCTTGACGCAAGCATCGTGGTGAAGTGGTTCGTGGAGGAAGAGGGGTCTAAGGAGGCCTTAGAGATCAGGGACAGGTACGTAGAAGGGGAAATACAGATAATCGCCCCTGAGCTCATAACTTACGAGGTATTGAATGCCCTCTACTACAAGAGGCTCTTCTCGGAGGACGAGCTGAAACTTATTTCCGAGGCTCTAGAGGCGTACTCCTTCTCCCTCTATCCATTGAGAGGTGAGTACGCCAAGAAGGTTGTGGAGGTTTCGTATGAGAATGATATAACCCTATATGATGCCTCTTATGTGGCCTTAGCTATCGTCAGGGATACTTTCGCCTATACAGCCGATGAGAGGCTAGTTCGGAAGTTAAGGGATGAGTATAGGAGGTACGTTAGGAGCTTAGGGGGTGATACTAACAAGTAGGGAACTGCCTAGTGGGATCGCTCATGTGGCTTTTACATTCATTTGGATCTCAAACATTCTTCAGCAATTCCAGTACTAAGAATACCTACATCTTCTCTATTTGAGCATGTCCTCTATCAGACCTCTCCTCAGAGGCACCCACCTATACCTCATTTTCATTGACTCAGGTCAATGAAACCCGCTATTCACCATAGTGGGCTCGCGTGAGAAGCAGTACCCTTCACATACCCTGCTGCCTCACTACAGGTCCCAATTATCTCTCCTTTTTCGTACACCTCTCATGGGGCCTTCTCCTGTCGACCTTCAGTTTCCTGATCTCCGAGGCATCCCTCCTCAGAACCCACCTCATTATCCTTTTACCCTCCCCCGAGAGCTCGCTCCAGCTAATCACCCCGATTAGTCGCTCTCTAAGGTATTCCCTCTCTATCTCGCTGACGCTCTTTCTAACGAGGATCGTGTAACTCCAAAAGAGGATCCTTACACCTCTCCCCTCCAGCCAGAGTCGAATGAGATCCGCTACTACTTTTGCCTTCTCTACCTGCTTAACCACTCTAGTGGGCTTTAGGGAGGTCTTAAACTCGAATGCGTGAAGCCAAGTCATCTTGTCTTCTTGAAAGAGAACCAGATCTATCTCGCCCAAGATTCTCTCATTAGCCTTGGATATGCTGATCGCGGACACGTTATGCAGGGATCTGTGGCCCGGGAAGACTGTGGTGAGGTAGTTCCTCAGGGGCATCTCATGAAGGACCTCGACCATCCCCTCGACGAGTTTGAGCTCACCATATTGAGTTGAAGCTCTGGTGAGGATCCTCATCTAGCTTGGCCTAAATTAGATGGAATAAAAGCAGATTGGCCGGAAGTATCATGTGGTCACCTCCCGGTGAAATTATCGGACAGTCGCCGGAATCGCACTTGACAGGGGACGTCGCTCGAGTTCCTGATGTTCGGAAGGATTAGCATTCAGGTGAATCCGATCGGTTAAGGGGAGGCCCACCCTAGCTTCTCGGCCATTTCCCGCAGGACAGGATCTACCAAGGCGAGAAACCCACTTGTTCCTTCACTCCTCTTCCTGCCTCTCAGATCGAGTCTCAAGATATGAACACTTCTCGTGATAAAATGCCTGAGGATGGTGATCCTGCCCTCAAGTTCCTTCAACAGCGCGGCCAAGGATTCTATCATTTCATTCCTTTTGAGGGTCCTCACCTCACCTTCACTGGGTTTTCCTATGTACCCCAGATTTCGGAGCAACCTGTACTCCATCTCGCTCGGATTCGACGGTGCCAAGTTTATCATGCCCACGAACCTCGAGTAGAATTCCTTGATACCTCCCATCTCATCTGCGTAATACTGCTCTAACTTGTCGATCATCCTCAGAGTCCTCTTACAGTCTATGATAGCAGGTCTAAGCACCACCGCGTAGGAGGAGGAGAGGAAAATGCTTAGAACGGTATAACGCAGATCGAAGAAGGGAGCGCTATCCAGTATGACGTACTTGAACTTTGAGTACACACCAGCTTTCTCAAAGAGCCGCCTAAAAATAGATCCTGGTTTTCCGGACTTCCACGCATCGTCGATGACATCAACGAAGTTCTCCCCGGGAGAGAGGATCCTGAGCGGGATGTCTCCTATCCTAGCAGGGCTCAGGTAGTTGTCCACTAAGATATTCTTCCTGTGTTTGATGGAGTCCTCGTACATTGCCTCGAGGGTCATCCTGCCCTCAACGACCCGGTCATATGACACGTTGTCCATGACAGCTAGGCTCAGGCCTGCCGTGGGATCCATATCCACCAGGAGAATGTCGTAAGGATTGACCTTCAAGATCTTGACCAACCAGGCCGCCAAGGCTAGGGAGAGGGTGGTCTTGCCAACGCCGCCGGAGGCGGATATGAAGGATATGATCCTAGATGATGACACAATTCTTATCCATGAGCGAGTAAATGATAAGTCTTATACCCAGCCTTCCCCTCATCGCGGTTACCCTTGACAGGTACTCCTCGTCCAAAGCATCAACGATATGAAGTAAACTCGCTGAGCCAATACCGGCTACCTCCTCAAGAGCCACAGCCTGGCAGAATCCATAAAAGAATCTTTCGGGCTTTATTTTCACCTCCAGGGCCTCAGTTCCCCTGAGAACATCAGCTTCAACGCCATTGATCATTGTGTTGGCATCACCTCCAACGGAGCTTGCGAGAAGTCTGTTGAAGTCTTTCTCATCTCTCGCCATATCGAGGAGCTGGTGAAACCTGCCGGAGCGAATGAGCTGTTCGATGTCGCTCACGAGACTTGATATCTTCATATAGAATGATCTTATGCCACAGATATAAGTTGCTTCTGGTAACGGGCCCATGACTGGCATAGTTCACAACCTCTGCGCGGTGGCACATTGCCAGTTGCATTGGAATTGAGTTCCATTGAAGTAGCGCGGGAGCGGCTCGAAATCTATGGCCACACGCTTCACTAAACTATGGGAGGATTTTCCTTTAGGGTGCCAGAGAAGAGCTCTCAGACGACTACCTCGAGTTGAGGGTCCACAGATCGTCATCCTAAGGAGAGTATCAATCGATTCAGGATGAGTAGCGATTGCTGGAGTTAGGTCCATGGTCTCCTCCACTTCTCCCGCCTCGGCATTAGCGATCTTACCAGCGCGTATATCGTTGCCGTCAGGGACGCTGCCTGCGAGAGCATGAGGAGGGGATCCCTGAACACCAACTCTACAACATGCGTTCCCGGCTCCATTTGGATTAGTATGAGACCCAGCTCATCCCTCGCGGGAGCTCCCAAGTCACGGCCATCCACTTTGACGGTCCAGTGGGGATACCAAGCCTCCGAGACCCTCACCTTCGCGCTGGAATTGGAGCTATACCTGAACCTTATGTAACCATCCCCCCACTCCTCCATCTTAAGCTCGCATTCCTCGCAGCTCAAAATCGACCCTGAATCCCATCTTAACACCTCGATGCTGCCGTACCTACCCACCTCCACGAATCCCAGATCCTTGAGTAGATTAAGGCCCCTGCTGACATTCAGGTCCACCAACACGTACTTCACGCCAAAAGCCGCCAGCTTCTCACCAGCTTCCTTCCTACCGTTCTCGATCTCCCACTCCATCTGAATGTGCTGAGGGTACAGAGGATCACCTTGCCTGTACCATCCGTTCAGAGAGGGCTTACCAGCCAGTGCTGGGGAGTATGAGACCATGGAGCCGAGCCTGAATATGATTCCCTGCTGGTGGAACCTGAACTCGTCGGGATCTCTCCCCACTAATTGGAGCGCCCTTTCCAAGTCCGGATCGAAGTCCGTTCCTGCTAAATAGGTCATTCTGGGCGCTGACTCAACGTAAAGGGGGACTACCAAGAGGATGAGGAGGAGCGTCAACCACCTCCTCCTCGAGAGGCTGACAAGCATCTCAAGCAGGCCTCCCAGCGCCACTGCTGCCGATAGTTGGGTGAGATCCAGCCACCTGTAGGGCGGGATCATACTCAGGAGTGGCAGCCTGTTCAGCCAAGGGACGGGGCCCTTAGCCCCTAAACTGAGCATAAGGGAGACCAGAACCAGGAACGAGGAGATTAGAGTAGATAAAACTCTTGTATCCGCCTCTTGAGACCTTCTCAGCGCGAATATGGAGGCCGGGAGGGAGAGGAGGGCCAACAGCATCCTGGTACTTCCCTGATAGAAGCTCCAAGGCCCCCAATCGATGAAGGGAGCTATCAATGGTACACTCTGCCTCATATAAAGGTAATCAATGGAATTCTCATTCAGGAAGTGCGCCAGGTTCCTCTCGAGGATGAAAGGAATCATCCAGAAGGAAGTGATTATGAAAGCCCACGCCACGGTAGAGAGGGTGTTCTTGAGTTTAAGTGCCAAGTCTTCAAGTCCCGAAGTCTCGTCGACTAGGGCAGTGAGCCAGAGGAATCCGGCGAGCGGCGCCACGACTACAGCTAATGAGTGATGCGTCAGTGGCAGTGCCGCAATCGGAAGAGCGCATATGGATCTGCTGTCCCTCTCCTTGGCCAATCTCACAAAGCATGCTATAGAGAGGGGAGCTAGGGAGGCGCCCACGACCCTAGGAAAGTTCCCCTCAGGTGATATCATCCTGAAGAGCCAGGGGTTGATGGAGAAAGAGATGCCCATTATGATGGAGGGTATCTCCGAGAACCCCAGCTCCCTACCCAGAAGGTACGTGGATAGGGAGGCTATCACCAAGCTAAGAGTGATGATCACCTTGTAGGCTAGAGCTGGATCTCCCAAAGGGATGGAGGCCGCCCAGGCCATGAAGTAGGAGAGGGGTGGATAGAACCTGAGGAAGGGGTAGCCGGAGTACCAGTCCTCTATCCAAGGGGAGAAGCCGTGAGAGTGCAGCTTCCATATCTTGAAGAGGTGGCCGTAGGCATCTCCTCCCCAGCCCGGGGGCAGGGGGCCAGCGAGGTACATCTTTAACAATCCCGTGGCTGAAAGGAGTAGGGGAAGCACCACTAGACTAGCGATCACCCCCAGCCTTCTGTCCCAGCCCATCCCTCTGTTGAACCCTTGAACTATTTAGTAGTTTTCCCGTTTGTCGACTTTCGCGCGATGGTGAGGGAATACCAATCTTTTAGTTGAAGCCTTGGACGTAGGACAGGCGTCAGTGATGCTGAGGGTGGTCCCGGTGGGCCGGGAGCTCTTGGATCTCCCTCTCTTTCCTGGTGATCCTATCATAGAGAGGGCCTTGGGGATCCTGAGAAAGGCCCATCCATCGTTAATCTCCGAACTCTTCCTCAGAGAAGCGCCACTTATCGTGTTTATCGAGGAAACTGGGAGGAGAATAGCAGACATGATGGAGGAGAGGGTGAT
>JAOZFI010000013.1 GCA_027491395.1 Thermoproteota archaeon
CCAGCAGGGCTACCTTCATCCCATCACCCCAAGATCACTCTGAGCTCCTCAGCGGCCCTCTCCCTGTCCTTCCAGTCAACGAAAACAGCGATCCTGTTGTGAACCGTCTGGAGGCCCAGTATGTTTACGCCCATCGCAGCCAAGGGTTCAGATATCTTGTGGATTACCCCGGGGACCTCCTCTATGGCAGCTCCCCACACCCTTATCATCGCCACATCCCTTCTGACCGTTACCGCCTTCGCCTCTCCCCTCTCTACCAAGGAGTGGAGCTTCCTCACTGTGTCATCCGAATCACCATCGACATACATTATCGTAGCTCTATCGAGCGTACTTATGGAGAGTATGCCTTCCATCCCACTCATGTTTAGTCCGTGACCATTCACCAGTAAGGTCACCATGCTGATGGGCTTCTCGTGTATCTCCACGTGTAAATCAGGGATGTAGCCGTGCACCACGGTACCGCCGCCAGTGAATCTCCCCTCGCTTATGGAGACCACCCTCATCCTCACGGTCGGAGCCAAGTAGCGAATCGCCTTGTGATGCAGTACCCTAGCTCCTCCCAATGACATCATCAGCGCCTCCTCAGCCTTCAGCTCACTTATTTGATGGGCATTTTCAACCATCTTAGGATCAGCGGTCATTATCCCCTCGGAGTCCTTGACTAGGACTACCTCGTCTGCGTTGAGGCACCTAGCTAAGGTCACGGCAGTTGTGTCGCTACCACCTCTACCCAATGTAGTGAGCTTGCCGTCCTTGGTCTTCCCTATGTAGCCACATATGACCGGAACTATGCTTCCTAGGAGAGGCTCTATGTGTGATATTGCAGCGCCGCAGGTTCTGGGAAGATCGGGGTCAGCGTCACCGAACCTATCGTTGGTTATCACCGGCCACTTCGGTGAGCTCGGATCTATGGCCACCGAGGGAACGCCCTCCGAGTTCAGAGCCGCGGCCATCAGCCTGGCGGACAGCACTTCACCCATGCCAGCTATGGAATCCAAGAGCTCGTCGCTGGCACCGACCCTTTTAGCCATGTCTATTAGTTGATCTGTGTGCCCCTTCATGGCCGAAACTACCAGCAGTAGCTCGTGCCCCTGATCGACCTCTTTCTTGGTTATCTCAGCTATCCTCTTGAAGTCCCCCGGTCCCTTGAGAACTGAACCCCCTAGTTTCACGACTACTCTCTTTCCCACCACGACACCCCCTTTAGGGCCTCCGCAATTACCTCGCCTGCTGGTGTGAGACGTATCGGCTCTCCGTTGCCGAATTCTACTAGTCTAAGTTTCCTAAGATCCCTCAAAGCGAACCAGAATGATGAGATTGGTATTTTGAACTCGTCCCTCGCTATCTTGGCCATGGAGCTTGCGGATATCTTGCCGTTAAATCGGAGCGTTAGGGTGAGGACCGCCTTCTGGCGGGAAGTCAACTTGAAAAGTCCGAACAAAACCAGAGATTCCCTCAGGGGGGAGTCGCTCATCGATATTGGCGGGACATCACCTGAAATTGGCGGGACATCACCTCAACCTCCCGTTGGGAGGGCCTAAGATCCTCCTATTTAAAAAGTTAACTGACGAGAGGGCGTATCTCGGCCCAGATCGGTCAAAATAATTTCCAGTTCGGAGGGAGGTTCGACCCTACATATCAGAAACATTTATAATTTACTTAAGTAAGTAAGTTTAGAAAGTTGGGTGATGAGATGAGAGAGCTGGAGGATGTCCTCTACAGGTTGGGAAAGGTGTTGCTGGCGCCTAGGGAGGCATTCGACACACATATAATGGAGAGGTATTCCTCTGCCCTACCCTTGGCCCTTTACGTGGGGGTTAGCTTCGCTCTTACAGCACTCACGGTGAAAGGGTTCGTGGGCCTGCTGGGTCGAATACCTCTTTACAACATAGGCTGGCTATTGGAGCTCGTGGCCAATCTAGCTGGCGTGATAGGGGTTGCTGGCGGACTGATAGACCTCCTGATCTACTCTTCCCTCATACACATAACTGCTAGGTTAATGGGGCACGAAGAGGGCAGGTGGGACGACATAGTGGGGCTCGTCGCGTTCTCCAGCGCTCCTCTTGTGTTCCCCACGGCTCTCGCTGCGTTGGGTTACCTGTTCTCCCACATACTGCTGATCGTTTCTGTAGTGCTAGTAGTCCCGTTCAGCCTCTGGTCCCTTTACCTGATAGTAGTAGCAACCTCGGTGAACTACGAGATGAGCCTAGGGAACGCGATTGTGGCATCCGTTGTCGGTCCCCTCGTAGCTGTCATAGTGGCCATAACGCTGACATCGAAATTAGGGGCTGTAGGGCTGGTGATAACTGTCGTTGGCATAGCTCTGATCTATCTGGAGGGGAAGAGGTGATCTTATGGGTAATGAAGAGAAGATAGGTTCTCTCGTACTGGCGCTGCTGCTGTTCTCCGTGGCCGTCTCCCTAATGCCCACCACCATAAAGTACAAGTACGAGGCTGGCCCGATCACACTTCCTTGGGTGACCGGCAAGGGCTCGTACTCGGGCGAGATCTCCTCTGATACCATATCGCTGATCGTGGACATGGGGCAGGTGGACATAACCGCGGACCCAGCGATCCGGGAGCCCAGCATAGTCATGGAGGGAGTATCTCCCGTTATAGAGGGAGGAACTGGGAGGATGGTGGCGGGGAGGCTGGCTCTGCACCTGCCAGACGGATGGAGTGGCGAGCTGAGGGTGAAGATGGGCATGGGGGCTTTGACCGTGAGGGATGCGTCAGTAAGAACCCTGAGCGTGGAAATGGGTATGGGAAGCGTTGATGGCTCCCTCGAGGCCAAAGATAAAGTCTCTGTCAAGACAGACAAGGGGAGTGTTAAGCTGACCCTCTACGTTCCCGAAGGCGTTAAGGTTCACGTGAAGGTCAGGGCCCTAGAGGGTTCAGTCTACTACGATGGGCAGAAGATCGAGGGGGGGATCATAGAGAGAACCTTCGGACAGGGAGAGAATGTAGTCGAGGTGGAGATCGAATCTTACAGCGTTCAGCTTGATCTGAGGCGCGGCAGGGGATGATCAGAGGAGGGACTTCCCTTGTACGTCAGATCAAGGATATATAGAGCTAAGAAGATCTTGAACGCTCTGAGCAGCGACAGCAAGCTCAGAATACTCAAGAGGCTGCTCAAGAGTCCGGCCTCGGCCACTGATCTGGCCAACGAGTTCGGACTCACCTTGCCGGCCATAACCTCTCATCTGAGGGACTTGGAGGAGGCTGGACTCATCAGGATAATAGAGAAGAGAAGGGGAAGAGGGAGGCCAGCCAAGCTTTATGCGTTGACTAGGAAGAGAATCACGTTGGAGATAGATCTGGAGGTACTGTTGGAGCTTCCGGATGAAGAGAGTTTGGATGAGCTGGTCAATGAGTACGTGAGGAAGAAGGTAAGGGAGGGCGGATTGAGGAAGGTGACCGTCAAGGATGTTATGGATACACTGGGCGTGAGCAGGGCTGTTGCTGCAGTGGTGGCCGAGAGGCTATCGTCCGACCCGAGGCCGCTGATAGAGGCCGTAGCGGATAGAGTGATGGAGCACCTTAATGGGGAGAAGACCACCGTCGAGCTCATGAAGGAGTTGAACATCGATAGGTGGTGGGTATCCAAGGCGGTGGAGCTGCTGAACGAGGAGGGGATGGTGGAGGTCAAGGCTGGCAGGGTCAAGAGACTGGCCTGACCCCCCAAACCCAAACTTAAATTGGGTAGAATGTGGTCACGCAGGAAATGTCTCTGACGGAAATCCTGATAGAGACGGTCAGTGCTTGGATAAGGGAGCTTGGCTGGCTTGGAGTCTTCGGTGGCGTGATGGTGGAAACTGCTATCACTTTAATCCCTTCCCCCCTCGTTCCAATGGCTGCTGGATTCTCCCTCATCCCCCCTAATTCTTCCCCTGTGTATGTGCTCTACGTGGCCACATTCACCATTGGATTAGTTGGGAGCGTGGCGGCTACGCTCGGTTCCCTAGCTCATTACGCTCTGGGTTACTACGGCGGTAAGCCGCTGGTCGAGAGATTCGGGAAGTATCTGGGGATAAGCTGGGAGGAGATAGAGAGTTTCACAGGGAGGATAAGGAGTGAGAGGAAGTGGTTGGGCCTCTTCTTCTCTAGGGCATTGCCGATAATTCCTCTCTCCCCTGTGTCGATTGGAGCAGGGATAATCCGCATGGACCCCTATCGCTTTTCCCTCTTTACCTTATTGGGAGCGTTTCCGCGCTATTTCGTCCTAGGTATAGCTGGGTACCTGTTGGGGATCGCCTACGAGGAATTGGTATCTGTGCTAGATACGGCCGAGACGGCAGTTGCGATAATCATGGTGTTAGGGTTGGTGGGCTACATATCAGTGAAGAGAAGGACCCGTAAAAGGGATAAGGAAGCCTCCCGAGTTTAGAGGGATGACTTACCTAGGGATCGTCGAACTCAAGGATAGGAGTGGTAGAACCCTCAGGGTCGAGATAAGGCCCGTTAAAAGGCCGGAGGAGTTTAGAGAGCTAGTGGAGGTTCAGGCATCAGCTTGGAGGATGGGTAGGGACAGGACCGAAGCCACCCCGTCTCATGTGCTCAAGGCCGCCGCCGATAACTCTGGTATAGTGGTGGCCGCGTTCGACTTGGAGACTGATAGGGCCGTGGGGTTCGCTTGGGGCTTCCTAGCTAGGGACGAGAAGGGTCTATACCATTATTCCCACCAAAGTGCAGTTGTCGAGGAGCTTAAGTACTCAGGACTGGGCTTCAGGATAAAACAGGCTCAGAGAGAGCTGGCTCTCGAGCAGGGGCTCACTAGAGCGAGGTGGACCTTCGATCCCCTCCAAGGGCTGAACACGAGGTTCAATCTAGGTAAGCTAGGCGTCGTAAGCTGGGAGTACGTAGTGAACTACTACGGTGAGATAAACGATGAGATAAACAGGGGATTGAGAACCGATAGACTGAAGGTATGGTGGTTCTTGGATAGCGAGAGAGTGAGGAGAAAGGCGGAGGGTGAGCTGGGCTCTCCTTCCCTCAAGGAGGCCTTGGAGGCTGGGGCCGAGGAGGTAATGGTATTGGATTCAGGGGTTCCTAAGGGATTCAAGAGAGTCGAGAGCGAGCTTGTGCTCATAGAGGTGCCTTACAGCGTCTCAGAGGCTAGGGAGAGAGGTACGGTAGGAAAGTGGAGGGAGCACACGGCTGAGGCCATGCTCTACTACATGAACAAGGGATATGTGGACTTCGAGGCGGTGTACGATAGGAAGGAGAGGAGGGTATTCCACCTCCTGTGGAAGAGACCCCTGAAGGACATACTCGATGGGAAGGTTCCTTGGTAAGAGCCTTCCATATTCCCAGTTACTTCCCTCATACATCTGTTTTTCAGACTGAAAGTCTCTTAACTTACTCACCATAACTCTAGATTGAGAAGGAATGGAGTGAGGAAGGAGTGCCCCCAAGGACCCTGCAGCCGTAGGATTAGTCGTCTCCCTGATCAGCTTCTGGATTATCATCCCTATATGGGGAGCTGATGGCTTCAATGGGATTGAGTGTATGGACCGTCCTATCCTACACTCTCACCCAAGTGACAGGCTTTTGCTCCTGCTACTCGTGATGAGATGGGAGGAAACCGGGTGGAGCAGCATCTAATTCGGTGAGAGAGGATTAAGGGTATTCGCTGGTCCATAATCTTTCTGATTGCGACATAGGTGCTCTGGGCTTCCTTTACTGGATCAGGAACCAGATAGATCTCGGAACCGGGTATCTTGAGGAGATGACCAAGAGGGGACTGAGTCATCCCTCCGAAATTGTGGCGATCCTCACCTAGGTGTCTCTGCCGCTTTCTTCGAGTATACATTTTACAGAGGCTATTCGATAGCTAGGCTTTACTCCCTGACTGACAACCTTACCTTTCGGTTGCAACCTCCATTGCGTTCTTCACGCTATTACATGTGTACTTCGGGCCTAGAATAATGCTTTGCATGCTGGAATGGGTCATATTGGACATATGGCTGTTCTTGAGAAGGACACTACGCCAGCTTTTACTATCATCTCGTGAACAACCTCCTAGTATACGGTATGTTCCCCTCGCTCTCCCTCTTCAGATGACTGGAACATCATCCAGAAGTGAGGTATTCTACTCGGGTTTAGTGATAGTTTTAAGGATCTTCTTCCTTCTCCTAACCGCCTTAATCTTCTCCTCTATAGACATGGGCTCTATTCTCCTTCTAACGTCCTCCCATACCTTCCTCCACCTGTAGAAGTACTCAGAAATATCGGACTCGCTCCCGAAGAGGACCAAGTACCCGTCGATCACCGAGGCCTTGACCCTTATCGGTAACAGCTCGAACACCCTCATATCGTATATGGGTGAGGGCACCTTCCCCCAGATGTCGAGCTGAATCCTGAAGTTCTTGTTCTTGTCCTTCTCCCGCGTGATGACTGCCACATATATGTCGAACTCCCTTGTGTAATCTCCTGTAACGTAGGAGCCGTATAAGACCACCTCGTACGAAGATAGAAACCTCAAATCCCTCCTAATCTGATCCAGAGATATCATTTAGGACCTCCTCCAGTCTCCTCAGCAGGGAGTACAGCGTTTCTTTCACTTCCTCCACAGAGTCCATCACCAGCTCCGGATCTACCCTGTTATACCTGTGAACCAACCAGTTCCTCAGCCCATTGAACTTTTTCAGATCCTCCCCCAATTCATCACTTAAGATACCCAATTTCACAAGCTTATCCACATTTGTGTAGTAGTCTTCTATCCTTTCCCCTAAATCCCTTAGAAGCATCGCTATTAGATCCATAGAAGCCTCTATAGAGGTTATGAGATTATAAAACACGCTAGACAGCTCAAGCTGGGTTCTCGGTTCCCTGATAGATTCCAATGCATCTATAACGTATTCCATTTTTTCTCTGTATCTAGCAAGCCTGCTTTCATCCATCGGGTTTAAGGGTGGGTACCAAAATTAAAGTGAGCTGACGATATAATACTAAGGGTCCCCAGCGTCTTCAACGGGAGGAGGAATCAATTTATCGTATCGGTGAAGGGATTTTTGGGTGATACTAGGGCCAAGCTCCTCGAGTATCAGTCCAAGAGGATATTGAGGGATCACGGAGTAGTTGTACCGGATGGAGAAGTAATCTCTGATCCGAAAGAAGCCGAGGCAATAGCTAGAAAGCTGGAGGGCAGTGTTGTAGTGAAGGCACAGCTTCCCTTCACTGGAAGGCACGATGTGGGTGGCGTCAGGTTCGCATCATCGCCTGAAGAGGCTCGCCTGGCTGCTGAGGAGATGCTTTCCTCCTATTTCAGGGGATTCAGACCCAAGAAAGTCCTCGTCGAGAGAAGGATGGATGTGAGGGCTGAGCTGTTCCTCAGCGTCGTTATAAACGATTCCATGAGGTTCAGATCTCCCATGCTACTGGCCAGCCCCTTCGGCGGTACGGGCATCGAGGAGAGGTCGGAGGGTGTGGTCAGAATACCTGTGGACTACCTAGACGGATTGGGAAGGGAGGTGGTAGAGGAGGAGTTCTCTCAAGTGGGGATGCCAAGCGAGGCGGTAGACATCGCACTGAAGCTCTACGACATTTTCGTGGAATATGACGCTAGGAGTGTAGAGGTGAATCCCCTCGCCCTTACGGACGAGGGCTTGGTGGCACTGGATGCGAGGATAGACCTCGATGACCACGCGCTCTTCAGGCACCCCGATGTCGAGGTGGAGGTCCCTAAGGACCTGAACAGGGAGCCGACCGATCTGGAGAGGAGGATGTGGTACTGGGACGATGCCGATCCGAGGGGGACGGGGTACTTCATCCAGCTGACAACAGAGGCGTCCGAGGGTTACATAGGATTCCACGGGATAGGCGGAGGAGGCGCGATGCTGGCAGCGGATGCGCTGATAAGGAGGGGGCTTAAACTAGCCAATTACTCTGATACAAGCGGTGACCCACCGGCATCTAAGGTCTACAGGGTGATCAGGACGATCCTCTCCATCCCGAGGATAGAGGGATACGTAATGATGGGGAGCGTTCTGGCGAGTCAGGAGCAGTGGCACCACGCTCACGCCATTGTGAAGGCATTCAACGAGATGCTGAGGGATAGGCCGGGATTCCCTGCGGTTATTCTGCTTGCTGGAAACAAGGAGGAGGAGAGCCACGAGATAATCAGGAGAGGGGTTAGAGACCTCCCGATAAGGTTCGAGCTCTACGGCAGGGACTACATCTACGAGACCGATTACATAGCGGATAGGGTCCTGAAGCTGGTTGAGGAATATAGGAGGGAGAGAAATGAGGTTCAGGACTAGGACGGCCGAAGTGATAATAGATTTGGATGGATGCGTGGCCCCGGACTGTGGTTTTGCCTGCGTGAAGGCCTGCAGACTATACGGCCGGAACGTACTGAAGATAGAGGACGGTAAGCCAGCGTTAGCTGTTTCCCCTCAGGAGGCCGTGAGGATAGATAATGAGTGCCTCGCCTGCGAGATCCACTGCCAGTGGTATGGGAGCGGCGTGATCGAGGTAAGGGTGCCGATGGAGGTGGTCTGATGGCCATATTGATCGACGAGGATACAAGAGTTCTGGTTCAGGGGATAACCGGGAGGACGGGGGAGTTCGCCACCCGATACATGCTCGAATACGGAACTAAAGTAGTTGCTGGGGTGACTCCTGGGAGGGGAGGGTCGAGGGTCTGGGGGATCCCGGTCTTCGATTCCGTTAAGGAGGCCTTGGAGGAGGTGGGGCGCGTGGATGCGACTATCACCCTAGTCCCACCGGCTCACCTCTTGGAGGCCGTGACCGAGGCCGTAGAGGCCGGAATAGGCTATGTGCTTATCCCGACCGAGAGGGTGCCCGTGCACGACGCCATGAGGATACTCGCTCTAGCCAAGAGGAGGGGCGTGAGGGTTCAGGGACCTGGATCCTTCGGCGTGATAAGCCCAGGTAAGGCGGTCATGGGATGGGTGGGCGGGTCCCTAGAGCTGGCCAAGGAGGCCTTTGTCCCCGGTAAGGTGGGTGTTATCTCGAGGAGCGGTGGGCAGACGACCACCACCTCTTGGGCCATAAGCAGGGCTGGTTTCGGGATTACCACCGCGGTGCATACTGGCAGTGAACCACTGGTGGGACTGACCGAGGCTGAGCTGCTGGCCATGTTCGAGGAAGATGAAGAGACTAATGCTGTCGTGCTTTTCGCCGAGATAGGTGGAGTCCAGGAGGAGGAAGCCGCCGAATTCGTGTCAAATGGAGGGTTCACGAAGCCCTTGATAGCTTATGTGGCAGGGAGGATGCTCCCCAAGGGGATGAGGTTCTCCCACGCGAGCGCTATGGTCGTGGGCGATAAGGGGTCCGCTGAGAGCAAGATCGGGGCCTTCAAGGAGGCGGGAGTTAAGTTGGCCGAGTCGCTCAAGCATATAATCGAGCTGCTGAGGGATGTCTTATGACCTTTCTAGCCAGATCCTTGCTCTTTGTACCTGCCAATAGCTGGAGGTTGATGCTGAGCTCGTTGAGGAGCGGGGCTGATGTTGTGGTAC
>JAOZFI010000014.1 GCA_027491395.1 Thermoproteota archaeon
CTCTCTATCTCCAGCAACGCGTTAGCCATGGCGTATATCAGACCGAACCAGTGATCCAGCTTCCCCTTCGGCTTGAGGTGCCTCGTCTTGGACCTGCCAGCTGCTAGTATCGCGACCTGCAGGTTACAGTCGTTCACCAAGTAGTGCCTCCTAACATCCCAGCCTAGGAAGTCAAGTATCCGGGCGAAGGAGTCGCCTATTATAGCGTTCCTCCCGCTACCTACGTGGAGGGGATGTACTGGGTTGACGCTGGTGTGCTCCACCATCAACTCCTCTCCCCTCCTCTCCCCCCTGCCCAGCTCCTCCCTAGACGCCAAGGAGAGGACATCCTTGAAGAGGGCCTCACGAGAAACCCTTACGTTGAGGTATCCATTTTCAACCCTTACTTCCTCGGTATACGGTATACTGGAGGTATCTATCCTCTCAGCCACTAAAAGCGCCGCTTCGTCCGGCTTCCTCCTCAGGTATCTAGCTACCTTGAATCCGACTGGTAGTCCATAGACATCCGCATCCTTGGGGGACCGAGCCACTTGAAGGGGGGAGAAGGACTCCTCCACTACCATCTCTGAGAGGGCCTTATTCACTTCATCAACTAGAGCTGATTTCATGGAGCCGAGCGGATCCGTGGTCATCCCTTTAACTTTGGGTTCGTTATTTAAAACGGTGGTGAGGGATCCGACTGACGCGCTTCCAAGAGATACTTGCTAAGGCCTTGCAGAGCATTCCCCCGGGCAGGGTTTCATCATTCGGTGCCATAGCCTCCGCCCTAGGGGATGTCAGGGCCGCTCTCGCTGTGAGAAACGAGTGCCTAAGGCTATCTAACCTCGCACCTCATGTTCCTTGGTGGAGGGCCGTGTCGTCCGATGGTAAACCACTTCCGGGAGCCTTGAAGAGAATCAGGGAGGAGGGAGGACTTGAACACCTCAGGAAGAGGGAGTTCTTCCACGACATCAGGGCCTGGCCCGTCTTCCGGTTGATGGCGGAGGCTCAGCTAATGCTCTCCTCTAGGCTGGATCTAAGGTCCCTGAAAGGAGTTGAAGTGGCTGCCGGTGTCGACGTCAGTTATGGGGGCGAGGAGGCTGTCGCGGCCTGCGTCTCGATCGATTCAAAATTGGAGATCGTTGAAGTCAGTTACGAGAGGTTCGTCCCTCAGATACCTTATGTGCCGACCTACTTGGCCTTCAGGGAGTTGAGGGGCATGCTTCCCTCCGCCCTCAGGTGCGATTTCGATGTGATATTTGTGGATGGGCACGGGCTCTCCCATCCGAGGATGCTAGGGGAGGCCTCACATTTGGGGTTGCTTCTGGGGAAACCCTCCATCGGAGTTGCGAAGTCTAAGCTGGTAGGGAGATTGGAGGGGGACCGTGTCTTACTCCGAGGCAGGGAGGTCGGTGCCGTAGTGAGGAGGGGTTTCGTCTCCCCCGGTCACTTGGTGGACTTGGAGAGCAGCATAGAGATATCCAAGGAGTTCTGGAGGGAAGGAAAGCAACCTCTACCCCTCATACTAGCCCACAGGATTTCCAAGGAGGCTATACGGGGATCCTGATCTCGCGCGATTTCCCAGCCTCCAGATCAACCCTCATGACGGAGTCCTTGCCCTCGGGGTTTATCACCATGAGTTGTAGGTCCTTCACATCATTGTAGGGCATTATCTTGCCCTCCAAGTACTTCCTGTCGTACCTGAAGGTGCCCTTCACACCGCTCACCGCCCTGAACCTCTCAACTAGGGTGCTGGGTGGGGCGACCCATATCCCCCTCTCGTGAGCGTTCCTGAGGAGCGAGAGAGTGGATAGCTCGTCCATCGCGTCGACCGCCACCATGCACCCCCAATTGGCCACGAACTCCGCTGCTCTCGAAGCAGCTCCTCTATCAGAGACCCTCCCTACCAGTGGGATGTTCCAGACAAGGCCGTTAGGCCTGAATGGGCATCCGATGCCAAGCGGGAACCCGAATTCCCCAGCGATCTCGCCAGCCAGTACGTATCCCGCCTCGACGTATACCGCCGACTTCCAAGCGTCCATCAGGGTGGAGGCTATACCCTTGAACCTGATCCCTATGCCTCCCCTCTTTATGAGGGTGGCCACCTCCTCATACTCCTCGGCCATCGACATGTGATCTATGGAGGCCCTGACTGAGGCTAGGAGGCCCACCTCGTGACCGTCCTCCTCCATTGATATGAGCAGGTCCCTGATCTTACTCGGAGTGTAGTCTTCTCCCTTCCCCACGAAGAACGTGAGGTCCTCAGTTCCCTTAATCAACCTCTCTATCCAAGATTCCGTTCTTCGAAGCAACCTTCTCAGGTCGAACCTCAGGCCGGAACGCCCCGTCCTATATATGGGAATAGAGACGGACATCCCTCCCCTGTAGCCAGAAGGGGAGATCTGCTTCATTATGAGAGGGAGCTTCTCCCTTTTGTGGAGAAGAAGAATGGAGAAGAGAAGGAACTTGGCATGCAAGTCAACTATAGGAGTGGATACGGGGACCCCTCTGAGGTCCTCCAAGACCTTGGGATTGAATCGCCTGTCGCTGGTCCTTATCCTCTTTATACCCAAGGAGGACTCCGCCCCCTTTAGGAAGTAGCTCACGTTCCTGAAGAGGTCGTATCCCAAGAGAAGGTGCGAATCCTTCGAGTAGAGAGGGGCCTGCCTGAGCAGTCTCTCGCCTTCTGGATCATACTTGGCTCCAAAGTAGGGTATCTTTATCCTGTCCACTACCATGAAGCCTGCAGGCTCAGGCGGGGATTTCTTCACCTCAGTCTTATCTCCCCCATAGTATGAGAGGGCTGTCTCGCCCACGAATATCGAGGGGATAGTCACTGGGACGAATTCGGTGGCCTCTGGGAATATGGCCACGGAGTGCTTTAAGGGATCTGGTTCGTCCACCTCCTCCCAGAACAGTCCCAGTGAGTCCAATGTGTGTTTGACCGCATCTCTCACATCACTGTCCAGGGATCTAACAGCCGCAATGTTCGTCGGGACCACGCCCCCTATAGAACGGAGGTGGTGGGGCCGGTGGGACTTGAACCCACGTCCTACGGGTCTCCCCCTCAGTGCTCCAATGACTGGAGCCCGCCGCCCTACCTTTCCAGGGCGTTCCCCCAATCATGGGGGGAGAGCCAGGCTGGGCCACGGCCCCCCGAATCCTCCTCCCTTTAAATCGAGGAAGTTATATAAATAGTTTGTCTGGTGTTAGCGATGAAATGCCACTACTGCCAGCGTGAAGGTACTATATTCGTAGATAATTTAGGTGATTGGGTTTGCGAGGAGCACTTCGAGAGGTATTTCCTGAAAAGAGTTGATCGCGTGTTGAGGAGGGTCAGGAAAGGTAGTTCCCTCCTGTACGGGGTGTCGGGCGGGAAGGATTCGGTGGCAGCCCTGCACGCGTCCAGCCTAGTCGCATCCAAGTACCGGCTCAAGCTGGGGGCCGCGATAGTGTACACTGGCTTGGCCCCCGATTGCCTCGAGGTATTCAAATCCCTGACCGAGGAGCTGGGACTGGACGGGATCGTGATAGATGTAAGGGCCTGGGGGATAAAGATCCCTCCCGATCCCAGGGCTGCCTGTTTTGTCTGCGGGGTGGTCAACAGGTACCTGCTTAATAGGTACGCTGTGGAGAGGGGATACGATTACGTCGCTACAGGCCACAACTTGGACGACATGGCCTACTTCGGGTTCAATAACCTCATCACCCATTCCCTAGATTACCTCTTCTACCAGTACGATTCCGTCACCAGGCCGATGCCCGAGTACAGGATGGCCGGGAAGGTGAAGCCCCTCTTCTGGGTCAGCGACTCCGATGCCCTGAACTACGTGAGGATGAAGAGCCTCCCAACCTGCATTACCAAGTGCCCTTACGAGGGAAGGGATAAGCAGGCCGAAATCAAACCCCTACTTAATCAGGTCAGGAAGAAGTGGCCTCCATCCCTAGTCAATTTCGTGAGCAGTTTGAGGGAGCTTGCGAAGACAGCCGAACCTCCACCACGCAAGATTAATCTATGTGAGAGGTGCGGTTACCCGACATCGGGCAGGGTTTGCGCCTTCTGCAGGCTGAAGGAGAGGCTCGAGAGGGAGGTAGTGTGATGAGGCTCTTCGACGCCCACTGTCACCTCGAGGAGGAGGCTTTCGACGGGGATAGGGATGAGGTGATTGAGAGGGCGAGAGAAGCGGGACTGGTGGGCATAGTGACCTCTCCCATTTACCCGGAAGATGCGGAGAAAGCTCTGAGGTTATTCAGGAACCATCAGCTGGTGAAGGTGTCTATTGGATTGGATGTCGCTGAGTACGGAGATGAGGAGGAGGTAAAGGTCACTATGGATCTTATAAGGGCCCACGTCGATGAGATAGTCGCGGTAGGAGAGGTGGGGCTGGATTACAGGATTTTAAGGTCGGATGGTCCCTCAAAGGAGAAGCAGAAGGAGGTATTTAGGCTCTTCATAAGGCTCGCCAAAGAGCTGGACAAACCATTGGTAATTCACAGCCTGTGGGCTCAAAGACCAGTTCTAAGAGTGTTAGACGAGGAAGGAGCTGAGAGGGTCGTCCTACACGCATTTGGAGGAACCCCAGAGGATGTCAGGTTTGCAGTGGAGAGGGGATGGATGGTCAGTATCCCCACCAATGTAGTGAGGTCCAACAACGTTCAGAAGGTGGCTGGAGCCACTCCAGTGGATCATATGGTGCTGGAGTCCGACTCGCCTGTGCTCGCTCCCAACCCCAAGGAGAGGAATGAACCCGCGAACATCAGGATCTCAGCAAAGTTCGTGGCCGAAATGAAGGGGATCGATGTCGAGGATTTGGCAGAGATAACCACTAGAAACGCCATGAGGGTGTACGGTCTTGGGTAAGAGGAAGGGGCCTAGGGTACCTTACGATCTCATAGGCTCCAGGGAGACGGGAGCTGTGGCCATCGTAGAGGTACCCGAGGGCATGGACCCGGAGGAGGCGGCTAGGGAGGTGATGAGTCGCCATCCACACGTCAAGTCCGTTCTGTTGAAGGCGGGGGCTAGAGAGGGTGAGTTCAGGGTGAGGCCCCTGAAGCTCCTAGCCGGCAGTGAGGAGACGGAGGTCATCCACAAGGAACACGGATACAGGATAAAGCTCGATCCCCGTAGAGTCTACTTCTCCCCCAGGGAATCGACCGAGAGGCAGCTGGTGGCGGAAAGCGTGAGGGACGGGGAACTGGTGCTCGTCATGTTCGCGGGAGCCGGTCCCTACGCCATCGCCATTGCAAAGCGCAGGAGGGCCCAAGTGGTCGGGATCGAGCTGAACCCGATAGCTGTCAGGTACTTCCAAGAGAATGTGATCCTCAACAGGGTGGGGCACCTCGTCTTCCCCATCGAGGGAGATGTGGCTTACGTCACGCCCGCTATGTACGGCAGATTCGACAGGGTGGTCATGCCCCTACCCAAGGGGGCTTACGCCTTCATCGGTTACGCCCTCCGAGCGCTCAGGGGAGGGAAGGGTGTCATTCACTTTTACTACTGGGGTGGAGATGAGGCCCTCTCGGAGGCCGAGGAGATGTTCAGGAAGGAAGCCGCCTCCATAGGTTTAGAGGCCACCTCCATAGGTTACCGCATTGTCTCCAGCTATGCTCCTAAGGTGTACAAGATGCGTGTGGATTTTTTAGTGAGACCTTTAAATGTAGAGTGAAGTTTGAAAATTAGGTTTTTAGTTCAACCCTCAGTATCGATAGAGGGGATTCCAAATTGGACCGGAATTTACGAGAAGACGTCAAGGATCTTCTAAACAGCCTCTCTCCAGAAATGAGGACCAGAGTCATCGATCACTTGGACCGACTAAACAAAACGTTCCCCATAAATGAGGGCCCCCTCTACGAACTCATCTCATCCTTTAAGAAGAGCTTGGAGGCGGTGAATCACATTCCCAGCCTCCTCACTGACAAATTGACCGATCATTTCAGGATGAATAGGGATAGATTCGCTAATCAGTTCCAGCAAGACGTCGAATTTCTCATCAAGGCCGGAGATATCAGGGAGTTGGACGAGGCTGAGGTGAAGCTGCTCACGCAGGCTGCCAAGGATTCCATGGAGGCCATGTTCTCCTCACTGATTGATGCGATGAGTAAAGTACTGAATGATTATCTCAGGTGGGCCCCCAAGGCACTAGGTCCCTCCGCTGGTAACGGAGTTGCCGAGAGGACATTGGACCTGTTCGCTACCCTCATGTACCAGCTGGCACTGGCTAAGGCAGAGAAGGATCTCTGCAGAGAGGAGGTCGAATCGCTCAAGAACGTGGTGATGCCTAGGGCTACGGGAAGGTACAAGGTGCTTGAAGTCCTCGAGAAAGCCACCGAACCCATGAGGACCATAGCCATAGCTTCGGAGCTCGGACTGGCCGAAGTGACGGTGAGGAGGTACATAAAGGACTTGGAAAAGGAGGAGCTCGTGGAGAGGGTCGGCAATGGCAAGCCCTACAAGTATGTCCTGAGGGATAGGAATTGGAGGAAGAAGTTGGTAGAGCGGAGGAAGAAAAGGAAGTAATTGTTCTATTATCTCCTATATGCGAATCCTCCTTGAATGCCGCCCGCCGACTGAAGGAGTGGG
Organism: Thermoproteota archaeon; assembly: GCA_027491395.1. Lineage (GTDB taxonomy): Archaea > Korarchaeota > Korarchaeia > Korarchaeales > Korarchaeaceae > Korarchaeum. The sequence goes on from JAOZFI010000014.1 coordinate 6,560, forward strand.
CCCATCGCAGGGGCTTGAAGATCAGAGAGGTCTCTGCCTTGGAGCCTGAGGGGCAGAGCTACATACTGGAGTTAGGTATAAGAAAGGTCCCAGCCGTCATAATCGGGGGAAAGCTGATCTCTGAGGGGAGGATAAAGTTTCCAGAGGTCTCCTGATGCGTAGTGAGGTGCTCATAGTTGGAGGAGGTATCTCCGGCTCTACGCTCGCCTATCTGCTGTCGAGGAAGGGCTTCTCCGTTACCGTGGTTGAGAGGAGGAGAGTCATAGGGCATCCACACCACTGCTCCGGTATACTGGGTCCTGACGCCGTAAGCGAGCTTATGCTCTTCTCCGAGGAATGGGTCATCGGAGAGGTAAACTGGGCGACCTTCGTATCTCCCGGAGGTAATGAAATAGAGGTACGGAGGCACCTAGCCACGGTCGTCGACAGGACCCAGATGGACAGGGAGACATGGGAAGCGGCGCTCTCAGAGGGAGCTAGGGGGTTCCTCTCGACAGGATTCAAGGGATTAAGATCGAAGAACGAGGCTCTCGTGGGCAATATGGTGATAGAGTACAACCTGCTGGTGGGAGCGGATGGGGCCCTCTCCTCTGTAGCTGATGAGCTTGGCTTCCCACCCATGAGAATCGAGATTGGGGTTCACAAGATCGTGGAGGGCGGGAAGATGGATGGCTACCAAGTGAAAGTGAGGAAGGGTAGCAGGTTCAGCTGGATCCAGCCTTGGAAGGGAGGGAGGAAAGTGGGGGCGCTGGGAAGGATCGATGATCCGCTGCTCACATGGATCCAAGAGACATCGGGAGATCCGGCGATTGGGTACGAGGGAGGGGTGATCCCGGTAGGTCCGAGAAAGAGATTCTGGATGGATAATGTGGCGCTGGTGGGAGATGCAGCTGGCCAAATAAAGCCTGTTAGTAGGGGAGGGGTCCTACTAGCGGTTAGGGGAGCAAAGAATCTAGCTGGCTGTCTCGAGGACTTGGACGACTTGGAAAGGGCCCTGAGGTGCTACGAGTCAAGGTGGTGGAGGCACAACAGGCGTGAGATCTCCCTAGGATGGGCAGTGAGGAAGTATCTGGAATCCCTGAATGACCGGCAGATTGACACGCTCTTCACCCTAGTTCGTGGGGAAGGCCTCTTGGAAAGGGACTTTCACGTGGACAGGCAGTCAGCACCACTCAAAATCAGTCGTTTACCTAAAATTCTTAAATTAGCTTCCGTGAATATAGGATCAGCTGCATCGGCCCTCGCCGAGGCACTGAAGTACATGCTACGGTGATAGAAAAGATGATGGAGTTCCTGACTGAGATCCTGCTGGGCATTGGCGTCACCCTTTTCTCGTTCATCCTCTTTAAAATGTATTCCAGCATTCCTGAGGTGACCTCGGCCCTAATCTCGATCAATCTCGGGCTCTACGCTATGACGTCTCCCGCACTCCTCGAGGCGAACAGGTACGTGCTCCTCTACTTCGGCAGTTCAGGCCTCTACTTGATGCATGGTAGGTACTATACATTGATCACGTCAATGTTCCTCCACGCCAATATCCTCCACCTAGGGCTGAACATGTATGCCCTATACATACTAGGCAAGGTGGTTGAGTTATCCCTAGGTAGGATCAAGTACCTCCTCATGTACTTTATCTCGGGCGTGGTTGGGAACCTCCTGTCAGCTTTCCTCGATCCCCGCACGGTGGGAGTTGGGGCCTCAGGGGCTATAATGGGCCTCTTAGGATACATGGTTGCCATGGAATATAGGGTGACTGGAAAGCTGAGTTCCTCCACCATATTCATAGCGCTCTTCGTGATCTTCGGTGGTTTCTCAGCTAATGTGGACGTGCTGGCCCACGCTGGCGGCTTCGTCGTTGGGTTGATGTGGGGTCTAGGCAGGAGGTTCAGGCCCGCCTACACCGTCAGCTATGACCTCTATTATTGAGGTAATATGGGGAAATAACAGATATCGGCATCCCATTTTAAGAGTTCAGGTGAACGATCACATGGGTCGTGTGAATGTTCAAGGTTAGAGAGGTAAAGAGAGTTAATGACGTTAGATGGGAACCGGGGTTTAGACTGGTTCATCTAAGGGAAGATCAGAGGTGGCCAGAGCAGTTCTATTCGGAGGAGGGCTACCATGTGGAGGTCAAGGCCCCCATGTCGTATCACAAGGGGAGCTGGATCGCACCTCGTGGGATCTACGCCATGGTCGATTACGAGATAACCCTGAAGGGGAGGAGGATAAAGGTCAGGAGGGTCGTTCACGAGAGTGATCCATACTTCCTAAAGGTGGTTCAGGAGATGCTCTAGTTATATAGTTTGGCGGCGCCGTACCGGAGGTAAAGCATGCTGCTAGGGAAGCTTGTGATTGTTCCAGCCGGCTTCATATACCATTGGATACTAGAATTCCTCGCCGAGAAGCTGACTCAGGCCTACCCAATCGATGTGGAAATCGATTATACCGAGATTAAAATTCCCCCGACGTTGTACGACCACAACACCCAGCAGCTGAGGAGCGAGAAGTTCCTAGAGTACCTGTGGCAGATCGACAGATGGGCATCGGATGAGAAAGTACTTGCTGTGGTGGATGAAGATGCATACGCCAGAGGGACCAACTTCATCTTCGGTCAGGCTGAGCTTGGGGGAAGGTTCGGGTCCATCTACCTTCCCAGACTCAAGCCAGAATTCTACGGTGAGAGGGAGAACAGGGGGCTTTTCCTCCTGAGAACTCTTAAGGAGGCCTCCCATGAGCTAGGTCATCTTCTAGGCTTGGACCACTGTCCCACTCCGAGCTGCGTCATGAACTTCAGCCTCTCCGTGTGGGACGTTGACAGGAAGGACTGGAGACCCTGCGACAAGTGCCTAGGGAAGCTGGGTGTTCTCGATGTCAGGGCAAAGACCAGACGTCAGCAGATATGATCTGCTGCTCGTTGATATAGACGGCGTCGTCTGGCTTGATGGAGAGCCAATAGGAAGCGCCGTGGAGGCCCTCAACGAGCTCTCCTCTATGATCGAGATTGGGTTCGTAACCAACAACTCCACCCGTCACAGACGCGTGATAGCCTCCCTTCTGAGGGATGCGGGCTTGGGATGGGTTAGAGAGGAGCACGTGATAACGAGCGCCAGCACGCTTGCCGACATAGTCCCCTCGATAGGGGTGGAGAGGTGTTACGTGGTAGGTGAGGAGGGCCTCAGGGAGGAGTTAAGGGAGAGAGGGGTGGACATGTCGGATGAGGGTGACGTGTGCGTGGGAATGGACAGGTCCTTCAATTACCGGAAGCTGACGAGGGCCCTGAGGAACATATTGAGAGGGGGGCTCTTTCTAGCCACTAACGAGGATCGCACCCTTCCCACATCAGGTGGACCAATTCCCGGAGCTGGTTCCATGGTTTCAGCAATTTCTGGAGCTTGTGGCAGGAGACCGGATCTTGTAGTGGGTAAACCGAATCCCCTCATGTTTCTCCTCACCTCTCGAAGCGTTGGGGCATCCCACCCCCTAGTGATCGGGGACAGACCGGAGACGGACATTCTGGGGGCCTTGAGGGCGGGAATGGACTCCGCTTTGGTCCTCACTGGGGTGGTGAAGGAGTATGAGGGGGTGGTACCTCGACCCAAGTACGTTTTGAGGAGCTTGATGGACCTGATCCGCTGAGGGGAGTTAAGGGGGCTTACATCCTCCTGATAATCTCTCCCGGCGCCGTCCTTGAAGTGGGAAGGTTGGGAACCTTCGAGTTCCCAGCTGGCGTTCTCGCGTATGTCGGCTCAGCGGCGGGATCTGGTGGCTTGGGAGCTAGGATAGGGAGGCATTTCAGGAAAGGGAAGACCTTGAGGTGGCACGTGGACTACTTGACAGAGGTCATGGACGTGCCATGTGCCTTGGCATTCCCCGATGCTGAAGAAGTGTCCTTATCTAGGATCCTTAGAGAGGTGGGAGTCCCGATCATCAGGGGATTCGGCTGCTCGGACAGGAGGGCCGATGAGACCCACCTCTACCTGATAGGTGAGGACCTCAAGGAGGCACTGGAGATCTTGGGAAGGATCGAATGGGGAAGGGCCTATCTGATATGGAACCCCTTTTACAGGCTTAGATGAGCCCTAAATCTTTGGGAGTGACATAAAAGACTAGCTTGTACCTATGGTAATCCCTGATCACTTGCCTAGCTGCCTCCTCAATGTTGGGTTCCCCGTCTTTGAACCTCCAGCCTCTCTTCTCCGCCAACTGCTCCAGTATCTCGATGGGATCCGTATCCTCGATACCATAGATCCTCTTCACGATCCCGGGATTAGATCTGAGGGCTCTCTCCAAGAGGGACACGGCGACCTCCACGGGGTTCTTCAGTTCCTCAGGGGGATAACCTCTTATGGCCATTTCGAGCGGACCACCCTCTACCGGAAGGATCCCCGGGGAATCCAGTATGTACAGGTTCCTGTCTATCCTGTAGAGCTGGAAGTGGCGCGTGTACCCGGGATTGCCGGGCACAGGGCTGGTTGAGGCGGAGCTCCTTCCCTTGAGGACATTTATTATCGAGCTCTTTCCCACCTTCGGGAAGCCTGCTATGAGTACCTTGGCTGGCAGCTCGGGGGCTTCCCTCTTGATGAACCTCCTCAACCTCATGGTGCCCAGTCTCTCCCTCGCGCTCAAGTAGGTCGCTTTCAAGCCATCCTCCTCGAATATCCTCACCCACTGGTCTAGTATCTCCCTAGGAACCAGATCTGACTTGTTTATCGCCGCGAGGATCTTCCTTCCCTTTCTCTTAGCCATCTCCTCGAGTTTGCGGCTTCTAGTCGTCCAAGGGTCCCTAGAGTCGACGACCTCCAGCACCACATTTACCCTGTCCATAGCTTTCGCTATTTCCCTCCAGCTGGCTACCTTCATCCAGAATAAGTGTAGCGACGCTTTATATCACTTCCGCACCGCACGAGGGCGGGGGATTGGTAGGTAAGTTAAGGTTAAGGGATTCACCCAAGCCCATCCCCAGATGAAGTTCGTCTACGACGACTCCATATCCTCATACGACTTCGGTCCGGGTCATCCATTCAGAGGGGATAGATTCCCCTCCTTCATCAGATTTCTCAAGGAGAGGGGTGAGCCTTTCGAGCTTGTGGGGTACGTCGGCGAACCACCGACCATCGAGGATCTGAGGGCAGTTCACGACGAAGAGTACTTGAACTTCCTCAGGGTCAGGAGTCAGACCGGGCACGGTATGGTCTCCCTAGATACGCCGGCATTCAAGGGGATGTGGGAAGCTGCGCTCAGCATGGTCTACTCCTCCATGTCAGCTGTCAGGCTCGCTTTAAAGGAGAGAGGTGCTGCGGGATTCGGAGGCGCCCACCACGCCGGTGTCAATTATGGGGGAGGCTTCTGCCTGCTGAACGACATCGCGATCGCGATCAGATGGGCCCTTAGGAACGGCGTCGGGTCCGCTGCGATATTCGACCACGACGCCCATCACGGGAACGGCACCATGGATATATTCTACGATGACGACACGGTCCTTTACGTGAGCATTCACCAGGATCCGACCACTATCTATCCGGGCGTGGGTTTCGCGAGGCAGGTGGGGAGGGGTAGGGGGGAGGGGTACACGGTTAACATCCCCCTGCCTCCCGGAGCGGGACCCTCCTCCTATGAGATGGCTTTCGAGGAGCTGGTAAGGCCCATTGTGGAGTCCTTCGCGCCCAAGCTGCTCATAGCTCACGGAGGAAGCGATCCACACTTTCTGGATCCACTCACACAGTTGGGATTGGATTTGAGGGGGCTCTGGAAGCTGGGGAGGTGGGCATCGTCACTTCCAGCCGATCACAGGGTGGAACTCCTCATAAGCGGTTACAACGAGCATGTGAGGAACTGGGGGTGGCTGGGGATAGTTAGAGGATTCGCATCCCTAGACATGGGCTTCGACCCGGAGGAGATTGAAGGCAGGGCTCCGAACGATGACGATTACGTTATTCGAAGGGCCAGGTTGGCCATAGACGATGCAAAGAGCGTACTCTCCAAGTACTGGAACCTCTCCTGACGGGGAAATTTTTTACGCAGGCCTATCCGATCCCAGAGGAGGCACCGGCCTTGATAAGCATAATCATTCCCACCTACAACGAGAGAGAGAACCTAGAGGAGCTGGTGAGTCGAATAGATAGGGCACTGGCCGGTGTGGATTATGAGATAGTGATAGTGGACGATAACTCGCCTGACGGAACGGCTGACCTGGCTAGAGAGCTCTCCTCCAAGTACCCCATCAAGGTCAAGGTGAGGCCGGGGAAGATGGGACTATCCTCTGCCGTGGTGGAGGGGCTGGAGCTGACAGAGGGAGATGTAGTGGCTGTGATGGATGCTGACCTCCAACATCCGCCTGAGCTGCTTCCTGAATTGTACAGGAAGGTAACGGAGGGTTGCGACATAGCCATAGCCTCTAGGTACGTGGAGGGAGGGTCCGTGGCTGGGTGGGGGCTGGTAAGGAGGATAATCTCTAGGGGATCGATACTGCTCGCCTGGATCCTCCTTCCGAAGGTTAGGGGTATCAGGGATCCTTCTTCTGGTTACTTCATGTTCAGGAGATCTGTAGTGGAGGAGATTGTCGAGTATCTGGACCCCATGGGCTTCAAGATCCTCTTGGAGGTGCTGGTGAATGGGAACTATTCAAAGGTGTGTGAGGTCCCCTACACCTTCGGCGTGAGGAGGAGAGGTTCCTCAAAGCTTGGGGGCGGCGTCATACTGAGTTACCTGTTGCATGTACTGGAGCTCAGCCCTCCTATAGTCAGGTTCGCCATAGTGGGGGCTGTCGGCACCGTGGTGAATCTAACTGTCCTCTGGATCCTGCGGTACGGTCTCAAGCTGATACATGAGATCGCATCCGCCGTCGCCATAGAGGTATCCCTTCTGAGCAACTTCCTCCTCAACGACGTCTGGACATTTAGGAGGAGGAGAAGGAGCGGGTTCATTCAGAGCATTCTGAGGTACCATGTGGCCAACCTGGCCGGCATAATCACCCAGTACGGCGTCTCGGTATCCCTTCACAGGTTCCTAGGTGTGGAGTCTCTGGCTTCCCAGTTCGTGGGTATCTTGGTCGGGTTCCTAGTGAACTACGCCCTCAGCAGGAGCGTGGTGTGGTGGTGAGATGAGAAGATCCTTCCTGATAGGCCTTCTATTGAGTCTCCTCATGGCTACAGCCTATATCAGCTACGCCTACTGGGAGATGTCGTCAGGAAAGTACAGAGGAGATGATTACTACGTGAGTGACGAGGTGTGGTACGCCACCTCGGCCAGGAACTTATTGAAAGAGGTGTTTGGCGTCAATGCAAAGTATGTGAGGGAGGGTTACGCTTACGCGACTCTCGTCTTCACATCCAACGAGTTCTTGGAGGAGCACCTGAGCGATGTTGTGAGGTGCCTCTCCGAGCTTGACGGGAGCGTGGTGAGGGCCAACTACACGGAGACGGGGGACAAGGTCCCCCTTCTCTGGGTGAGGGTGCCGGAATCCAACCTATCAAAGCTTGAGGGATGTGGGGGAGCCATAGAGGTGATACCAGGTTTCGAGTATCCTTCGAAGAAGGGCATCCATGACTACCTGAATCTGGAGCACCCTCCCCTGGGGAAGTACCTGATAATGGCCTCGATTATCCTGTTCGGAGATGAACCGATGAGCTGGAGGCTCCCAGGTTTAATTGAAGGCTTCATCATGGTTATCCTCGTTTACCTGATAGGAAGCAGGTTGCTCAATCCCTTCTGGGGGGTCGTGGCATCCCTCGCCCTAGTGCTCGATCCCATGTTCGTGTCAATGAGCATGGTGGCCATGCTAGACATACACCTAGCCTTCTTCACGACTCTCGCCCTCCTGCTAGTGGTGTACGATAGGCCACTGGCGGCCTCGGTCGCTGGATGGCTCGCATTCTCCGTAAAATTCAGCGGGCTGTTCGTTGTCCTAGCCGTTTACCTCTATCTCAGGATATACAGGGGGAAGAGGGTTCTTCCCTCCTTGGTCAAGGCTCTAGCGCCGGCCGTAACGTACATCCTCATTTCCATCCCAGTAATCTCCTACTTGGGAGTGGATAGGTGGATTATTGAGAACCTTAATGCCGCGGCATGGCACACAACGAGCAGGGGAAGTGGACCTACCCCCTCTCCTCCGTGGGGGTGGTTCTTTAACCTAGCACCGATGGCCCTCCATTACAATCCCGACCTCATAGCCAGAGTGAACCTTGTGTCCTACGCGTTCGTGTTCGCGTTCTCCTTCATACTGCTTCCGGCCCTCCTAGAGAGGAGGAGAGAATACATACCCATGCTGTTCGTCGGTTCCATCGTATTGGGCTATACTGCCGTGTTCTTGAAGGGCAACAGGACCCTTTACAGCTTCTACGCGGTACAGCTGTCCTCAGCTGTAGCCGTCTCGTTCTCGGTGATCGTGGCCTACCTCTCCCTCTGGGAGGGCGAGGTTAACAGGTACCTCAGCGAGGGATGGAAGAGGATCTCGAGGGCGCTGCTCGGTGAGGGACTGAAGTTACCTGAGGAGCTGTCCTTCCTGAGACCCCTCCTAGCCATGGATACGAGGAGCCTCTCCCTCTCCCTTGGAATCCTAACGGCTGCGTTCTCCTCCCTCGTCCTCTATTACATGGCCTTTATGCCCACCAGCCCGGCTGCGCTCCTCGGGCTGGACGATATTGGCCTCTCCAACGTGCTTACCCACTACCTCACCGAGTCTTCATCCGAGTTATGGATAAGGGGAGCGGCCTACGGGACGGTCGTAATGCTCTCCTCCCTGATAATCCTCTTAGACCTTTACGAGGGAAGTGGGGGCCTCACTTACGCGCCTCTCCTAGCCGTGTTGCTCCTCTCCTCATCCGACTGGACAATGCTGGCAGTGGCTCTTGCTATGGACTCGATGATGCTGGCTAGAAGGGGAAGGCGCCTGTCCTCCTCGGTCCTGTTAGGGATCTCGGGTGCCGTGAATCCGCTCACCCTGACCGCGGCCCCTTTGGTCATCTCGATGAACGGGCGTATCTACGCGCTCGGGGTACTAGCTGGACTGATCCTACCCATGCTTATCCCGGGATCGATCCACTGGCCCTCTGACGTGACCGGGGGATTGTTGAGACCCCTACTCGGTGAATACTCCCTTTTAGCAGGTCTCATTGCTGCTCTTATAACCATTCTCATCTGGAGGGACGAGAGAGAGACTACGGTCATCTCAGCTGGGGTCTTTCTTTTAATTGCCGGTGGAAGGCCCTACTGGTCCCTCATACCCCTCTTCATGGTATCGATGATGGGTGGAGGACCCGGGCTGGCCCTGATGGAGCTGGCCGCCTCAATCCCGGTTCTGTCCTGGGTCACTCCCAAGCTGATAAGTGGGCCCCTATTCAAGTGTGATCCGGCAGGACCCGCTGATCCCTGTTCTGATCCCTTCATCGCGCTGACTCTCCTCTCCCTCGCCCTCGTCTACTGGGGAGTGAGGAGAATACTACTGAGGAGAGGTTATCACAGGTATGCGGGCGAGGGGCTCAATTCTCCTAGCGAGGTAACGGAAGGTGACGGCGAACATACTCACTCCCCTATTTTCGGCCTCTCTGAGGACTTCAGCGAACTTGGGATCGGTCCAAGCGTTTGGGATGAGGAACTCGGCGTCCGGCCGCATCACGAGGAAGAGAACGGCCGCGCTATATCCTTCATCGACGGCCCGGATCAGGTTCAGCACATGCCTCCTCCCTCTCTCGGTGGGGGCATCCGGGAACAGGGCCGTGCCGTTCCTGACTAGCGTGCACCCCTTCACCTCAAGATAGAGGACCCTCTCCGGATATTCCAGCATGAAATCCACCCTGCTGTCCCCGTACTTCACTTCCCTCCTCATCGAGACGAAGCCTTGGAGCTCTGGTAAGAATCCTGAAGCCAGCAGCTCGGTAGCTAGCTCCGAATGGAGGCCGGAATTGACGACAGTCCACACCTTGCCGTCCCACACCAAGAGGACCTCGCAATCAGTTTTTCTCCCGGGGTTGGATCTCTCTAAGAAGACGACTGGAGCTCCCTTCACGAACAGTTCGGTGAGTCTCCCCGGGTCCCTTACATGGCATCTCCTCATCCCCTCTAGCGTGTCCAAGACTGCTAAGAAACGATTGGGCCTCTCGAGGAACTTACCAGATCCAAGTTTGCCTTTTATTAACATACGGGCCCCTATGCTACCAACATTTTTATGAATTCTCCGCCTCAAGGCGTGTGAGTCCCATGAGCTGGTTCAAGAGGGAGATAGCGGAGGGGGTTACCCTCGTTAGGATCCTGAACACGAAGCTTCCAAGGTTCGAGAACTTCTGGCCCATCCCCAACGGAACATCATACAACTTCTATGTGGTGGAGGGGAGTGAGGGAGCTGCCCTCATAGATGGAGCCGATTTCAGATTCTCCAAGGAGTTTTTCGAGGCCCTCGAGAGCGTGATCAGGATCGAGGATCTGAGGTACGTGATCACTCAGCACACCGAGCCGGACCATTCTGGCACCCTGGCGGAGGTCATGAGGAGGGCGGGGGAGGCGGTTCTCTTGGGAACTAAGCAAGCCCTCAGCATAGGTGAAGCGCTAGCCGATTTCCCCATGGACAGGGCCAGGGAGGTGAGGGACGGTGACGAGATCAGCTTGGGGAACAAGACACTGCGCTTCGTCCTTTCTCCCATGGTCCACTGGCCCGATACGATGCTCACCTACCTAGTGGAGGACTTCATCCTGTTCACGTGCGACCTGTTCGGTTCTCACGGTGCCAGTGAAAAGGTCTTCTACGATGAGGCTCCCGACTCCTTCGAGTTACTGGATTACTATGCCTCCATACTTATGCCCTATCACGCAATGGCTGCGAAGGCCGTTGCTAAGGTCAGAGAGCTGAATCCCAAGATAGTAGCTCCATCCCACGGAGCCCTCCACAGGGAAATCGAGGGACTGCTGAGCACGTACGAGAGTTGGACCTCCTGGAAGCCGCTTAAGAAGGCTCTGGTCGTGGTAGGAAGCCAGTACGAGAATACGGCAAGAGCGGCCGAGGCGGCAGCTGAGGGGTTGAGGGATATCGGCCTCGAGGTAGCTTTAATGGACAGCGCGGAGACCGACCCAGATGACCTGCTCGCCCACACGCTGGAGGCTGCCGCGATACTCGTAGCTACTTCGACGCACAACGGTCACCCCTTCCTAGGCATCACCTTTTACTTGGACCTCCTCAGGGAGTACAGACCCAAGAACAAAGTAGCAGCGGTGCTCGGGTCCTTCGGGTGGGGAGGAGGCGGTACTAGGGCCGTCAAGAAGGAGCTGGAGGCTCTGGGCATACCTGTGGTGGATGAGCTGGCGTTCAAGGGTAAACCCAAGGAGAGCGATCTCAGCAGGGCCAAGGAGCTAGGTAAGAGACTTGGAGAGGAGGCGTTGAAGCTCCTGTAAGCGCTACAGGTGATCCAAGTAGCCGGTAGCCGAGACGCCCTATCCTACCTCAAGCTGGCTAGGAAGCTGAGCGCCCTAGCCGTATTAGGCAGTTTCGCCTACATCGGCGTGGGGTTGCTCTCCCTCCCGCTGAGGTGGTACCAGGTCCACATGCACTTCATGGGGATGGGCGTGGTCTCGTTCGCCGCCGGCGTCAACATCTCGTTCTGGACCTCGGTGACGAGGAGGCGAGGCTCGGTTCTAGCGGCCCTCCTTCACTTCCTCTCGCTGCTCTTCCTGCCGCTCGGCTCGCTGCTGGGATGGGGAACCGTTACGATTGCCTTCGTCTCCCTCACTGGTCTCTTATTCCTCATCCCATTGAGGAAAAGGTCCTTGATCTATCTGCTGGAGTTGTATTCCTTCCTCTCCCTCCTCTCCACGGCCCTCAGTAGCTATCGAGGAATGGAAGTTTGGATCACGACTGTGGAGTGGGCTTATCCGGTGCCCCTCATATACGCGGTAACCCTTCACGCCCTCCCCAAGACCTACAGATACCGGGCCAGCTTACCCCTCACCATCCTAATGACCGCTCTTCACGCGCTCGCGCTCTCTGGATTTGGCCCGAGCAGGCACCTGATGTGGGCGAGCATGCTCTCCTACCTAGGGGCAGCTAGGCTGGATTTGGCGCTTCGCGGGTTGAGATCCGTCAGGGTGAGGGAGGCCCTGCCGGCTCACCGCTACCTCATAGCGGGCTACCTCCTCCTCATTCCCCTGCTGATCCTGTCGTGGTTTATGCCCGTGAACTCGTTAGGCCTATTGCACATTCTCCTATTGGGTTTTGTAGGCCTCCACATATATGCCCATGCTCCAATGATGATCCCCGTTCTCCTTGGGATTAGGAACGCGAAGAGGTTCAACTACCCGGCCCTCATCCTGCTGTTGCTGGCTGCCCTCTCTTGGCCATTCAACAGGGACATAGCCCTTTACTTCCTCTCGGGAGGCCTCTTCCTAGTCGTCTACATAGTGAAGCCCTAGAAAAGAAGTGAAGTTGAATTTGATACTGACTCCAAAAAAGGGAATGATTGCGAGGGGTCGAAGGGAACAGAACGATCAGGAGAAGGTTATCTTCCTGTCTTTGAGGCTCCTGTTCAGCAGATCGGCGTGTTCTAGGGTCACCTGATACTCTGCCAGTTTCGTCAGCTCGAGGGACGGGATGGTCACCTTGTTCACAT
>JAOZFI010000051.1 GCA_027491395.1 Thermoproteota archaeon
AGACTCACCTCAGCGGAACGAACGCCTTCATTTCGCTTTCAACTCCCTTTTCGGGATTCCGTATTCCCTACTTCCCTGCTTCAATATAAATCTCCCCTCTAATAAGTACAATTTTTAACGAGTGTTCGCTGCACCGCGACCTGCACGCTGGTATATAAAGGGCAGCGATGGAGTGCTATAGTCTTAGTTTAAATTACTATAAGTCACCTAACTTTCCCTATATCAAGAGAAAGGTATAAACTCTAAGATTATATTTCCATAATAATAAGTTTCTTGAAAAATTCCGTGCGGGCATCAAGATCGAAGGCACGGGAGAGTCCGTAATAACCAGTAGGCAGTGGCTTCAATACATGTTTCATTGACTATTAAATATAATATTTTAAATTATAATTAAAATTTGTGCATTTTATGATAAGAATTTAGTGACTATCATCGAAAGTAACTTAACTTATTTAATACAACGAAAAATCGTGAAGCACTTTCTCTTCGGAAATTAAGTTCTGTTCGATCCCATTTATCGATTTTAAGCATTTACCTTACTTTTCTCGCAAAATTAAGACATCTGGTTCAACAATACCTCCCTCATACCAGTTAGAGGGTTGAGGGAGGTGAGAGGAATGAGCGGACCCTATATTCCGCCTTCTCCGCCTCCCACCTGAACTCGATGGTGGGAGGTCTCATATACTCTTTTTTGGACGAGAGTGGTCTTGTTTAACTTCTTTTAACGTGATTAGGAGTTCCTCCAGCGGTCCTTCCCATCTAAACGTTTGTCTCCATTCGTCCCACAATTCCTCAGGCAGTAACCAAGCGGGATGAATGTCCATCACGTCCTCTGCTAATTCGACCTCATCCCCATATATTGCCCTTATTCCCCTGACCAGATCGCTTTTTAACTCCCTAGTCGAGAAGGTTAGGGCTAAGCAGTAACTCCTCCTCCCCTCCACGTAGTTCACCGCAGCAGTCGTGACCGATGACAGTGTGGAGGCGAGCCTCTCAGCCTCCTCATGGGTGCAGGATAACCTGAAGAGCACGATCTCGTAACCCATGGGCAGTTCCACCATGTAGTAGTTCCCTATTATTCCTGATGACCGGAGCTTTCCGAGTCTTTGCTTCGCCGACTTGATCCCTTCTCTCTTGAGAGAGGAGCTAGTGGCCCTTCCTTCCCTCAGTATGTGGTTCAATACCTTTATGTCCCTCCTAGAGAGCCTTATAGGGGGAGGCTCCGGTTCGACGAGAGTGAAGTGGCCGGAGGCCTTAGAGCTGAGGTAAGCCCTGACCATCACAGTGAGGGGGTTCCTCTGGGGTGTGAAGTTGAACCTCTGAATGGTCCTCCTCACGATTCCAAGCTCGACTCCGACCTTCTGGAGCCTGAGCATATCACTAAGCGAGGAGCGGGGCACCACCAAGTAGGCGTGTACCCTCCCCTCACTCGAGACGGGTACCACTTGGGTGTAGGTGAAGGGGAACCTCCAAAACGCCTCTCTATACTTCCTCTGGTTTGGAAACGAGGCTATCACGGTCGTCAGACCAAGCTTCCAGAGTTTCACATTCTCAGGTCCGAATATGTATCCCATTGCCCTGAGCTTCCTCAGGGATCTGGAGATAGAGGCCTCACTCACCCTAGCCTTCTCTTTGATTTCCCTAGTGTTCGCATAAGGGTTAGTCGATAGGACCTCGACTATCCTCCTCTCCGCGTCGGTGAGCCTCAGTTCCCTTCCGAAAAACCTGTTTAACACGTAAAGGTATATGGGAAGGGTGAGTTGTCCCCTACTGGCCGAGGCCTTGACGTAAAGCAAGGTGTCCCTGATCACCCTCGATTTTGATCCCGATGTGAGGAGCGAGAAGAGGGTGACGGGATGGTAGTTATCGAAGGGTCTAGGAGCCCTCACCCTCACCGATTCCCAGACCTCGCTCGGGGCCCCGGAATAGGCCCACGCCAGATCATACACCTGGGGAACATCGTCAGCTTGAGGGGGGAGAAATAGGGAGAAAGCCTCCTTCCTCAAGACCGCATCCGCGTGCTCCAAGAGCTCGGAGGAGAGGAGAAGCCTCCCGTCATCCGATAGGGAGGATTTTGAGTGAAGACTGGAAGGAGAGTCTACGATCTCAACCGAGGTAGGGAGAGGCCTCTCAGGTTCTATACTGAACGCCTTCTTTATGTTAGAAACTTCCTGCAAGAGCCTGTCTAGGTATCCCATCCAAGGATTACGGCCACTCCCTTATTGATAACACTTCTTGAGAGGTTATTGTGGTTCTCAATTGGTGATCACTGCTCCCCCTCCGTAACCCTCACGGCAGCTTCCTCAGATGAAAAATAAGACCAAAACCTATTTTACTTCACTCGACAGGGTTCCTCTGATGTATAAGTTCTCGATATCCCTCCGTCCCCCTTCCGGCTTCGAGTTGAAGGGTTTCACGGGCTTCGCCGCCTACTCCATTATGATGGATGTCCTCGAGTCAAAGGATCCCGAGCTGGTGAAGGTAAGAAGAACTGGGAAGATGCAGACAGACTTCTCCCTCAAACCGCTGAGGTGGGAGGGAGAGACCGTAGTCTTGGATGTGACGACTTTCACCGAGGAGGTGTCCATGGCCTTGGGCTCTGCCATTCTCGACGGCATGTTGAGCTCGGGGCTAGGTGAGTTCGAAGTTCTCAGGGTCAGCATGGAGGAGGTGGATCTCGATGCGCTGCTCGCCAGTAGCGCGCCGGTGAGGAGGTTCTCGGTGAGGTTCAGGACCCCTACTTTCTTCAGACCTAAAGCAAATGTGAGGGGGGGTATATTTATACCCATGCCCCTCCCCGATCGCATGATCATCAGCCTCCACAGGACATGGAATCACTTCTTGGGACCAATGGAGGACGATCTGGAGAGGGAGGAGTTCCATCGGTGGCTGGAATCTTGGGGCATCGTCGTATCGGGTCACAGGATCGAGACCATAAAGATTAATGACGGCGAAAAGTTCGAGGTTGGATTCGTTGGCTGGGCCAATTTCTCAGCCAACCCGGCTTACGAGGACCCCATCTTTCTGAGGAAGGTGGATGCCCTGCTCAAGCTGGGTGAGGTGGTCAATGTGGGCGGGTTGAGGTCAAAGGGATTCGGGGTTATCTCCTACAGGAGGCAGGATCGACCGAAAAATGAGAAGAGAGCTACTAAGATGAATGTTCTAGAAGGGATCAAATCCTCATTGTAGTGAGGGGAAGCTCAGACGGCCATGAACACTAATTTCTCGGTTTTCGATCGGTTGATGGAAGTATCGATCGATCTGCTTTATTTTCAGGTGGGGTTGAGGGGGCTGGGATGCCCCTGTCATCTCCCCGGCGGGTGCCGCTCAGGATCTGGGGACCAGAGGCTTGACAACCCCCTCCTTCCCAGCCCTCTTATTAGGGGGAGTTTGTCGATCAAAAAGGTGATGCTCCTTTACTAGAAGCAGGAGTTCTTGACCATTCCCCTGTAAGCCTTATCGACCGCCTCCTCCATCAGCCTCTCCAGATGGGAAACCATCATGTGACCGTAGTTCAGGTGGAATGTTCTCACAGGGAAACCCTTCCTTGTCTCTCCCCCCTTCTTCTTGGTCCTCCCTCTTCTGCCCTCGCTCACCATCAGCATTCCCGCCCTCTCCAACTCGTTCAGATTAGCATTCACCACGAGGAAAGGGTTCTTCAGGTTGAGATCCGTGCCTCCCAATATGGCGGAGAGTTCCCTGACCGTGAGGCCCGTCCTTCTCCCTTTTCTAGAACTGATATGATCGAGAAACTCTCTAGGACATCCTTCGCTGGGCTTCCCGGGCTTCGCCTTCGGCACTGCCAGTTCTATGATGTCGGTAGAATCCATTTCAAGATCCTGCGGCTCTCTCTCACATAGCAACAGTCTCGCATACTCACAAAGAAGTTTAACCAAGCATTCCAGCGAGCTTTCATCCCACTCTTCGACCATCCTGTCGAGGCCCTCCTTCACCATGATTATCTTGAGCAAAGCGAGCTGCAGATCGGTAAGGGGAAGGGGAACCATGTCCTTGGGTGCGGTACCACCCAGCAGTCTAACGCTATGGGCGAAAGCCTGTACATGCTTCTCCGTCGGGAAGAAGAACATGAAGAGATCTTCGTATGACTCAAACCTGTCGACTAGGTCCATGGATTTGGTCAGGCTGGTGTAAAAATCGAGGAATCTCCTCCCCTCCCCTCTCATCAGGCTGAGGATCACCTTAGGACTCAGGTATATCATCCCCACCCTGGCTCCCCACAGGGTACCCGTCCCCGTAAGCCAGAGATCCTCATTCTCCAAGAAGACCTTCAACCCTAGAGAAAGGTCTATGGCGAGCCTGAAAATGCGTCTCCTCTTCCTCCTCGTGAGATGCACGTTTCTCCTCTTCCCTCCTCCCTTTGAGTCGTAGTGGAAAAATGAGAAGATCCCGTCTCTAGATATGTAAACAGGATTAGGCATGAAGATTAGCTCCGGATCGTGCGGAGGGCTGGATAACTTGAGCGGTGAGATAAAGAGCCCTATCTTCTCGGATCTCGGAACTATAGAGGATTCGAGCTCGGACCATCTGGCAGCTATTTCTGGGAGGCTCATATTCAGTTCATAGAAGGAATAGATCTCTGAGAAGTACTGGGATGCCATTGAACCCCTCATCAGGAACTTACCCATCCTGTTTTCAAGTATTCGCCTGAACTCGGCTGCGATTTTCCTCCAAGAGGTTAAGAGCTCATCCTGATCATGGGAA
>JAOZFI010000056.1 GCA_027491395.1 Thermoproteota archaeon
TGTCCTTGACCGGACCATCGTAGTCCTCGAAATGGATCCAATCCACTCGAGCGCCCTCGGGTATCATCACCCTCACATCTGATTCGAAAGCTCTCACCGCTTCATCGTCCCCCTCGTAGAGGGCCTCCACCATCTTCTTTCCCACGTTACGAGCTTGGAAGCCAGTCAAGTCATGTTCACTGGCCAAGTTTAGGAGGAACATGCGGTATCCTGTATCTTGGACCCTCTCCCCCTCTATGATCAGTCTTCTCTTCATCGCGGGAATATCAGCAAGATCCTATATAAGAGTTGCCAGACATTCAACAAATTCGGTTGAGTTTTCGAAAGTTTTATGGTTAGATTTATGGGAATAGGGAGAGATAGGATAGGAAGGGATAGGGGAGTGAATCTAGCTTCAACCCAGAGTACAATGCTCTTTACCCAAGCTGTTTCCAGCTACAATCCACTCAGCAGATCGCTAAACCTCCTGAGCCCTTCCCTTAACTCCTCGCTATCACCCCCGAAGCCTATCCTGAAGTGTCCCTCCATCTCAAAGCAACAACCCGGTACCAAGAACACCCTCTTCTCCCTGATCAGCCTGAGAGCCAGCTCCTCTGAGGGCATGTCGAGGGTGTAGCGGGGGAAGGCCACAGTTCCAGCCCTCGGTGGAATCCAGTCGATGAGGGATTCTGACTCTACCCAACCCTTCAGTATCTCGAAGTTCCTCCTGACTATCCCCAAATTCCTCTCGTAGATCCTCTCCACATTCTCCAAGGCAAGTAGGGCGAGATGCTCGAGGAGGATGCTGACGCTTATGGTCGTGTAATCCCTGTGGGACATAAGCTCCTTCATCACCTCCTCATCCCTTGTGGCTATCCAGCCGAGCCTGAGGCCAGTCAGCGACAGGGACTTGGAGAAGGACCTTGTAACGATGGCTCTATCGCAGAGGTCGAGCATGGAGGGAACCTCATCGCTGAATATGTTCAGCCCATGGTAGGACTCGTCGGCCAGCACGTAAGCTCCGTACCTATCGGCTATCTCGCATATATGGGACAGATCCTCCCGATCCAGCAGGAGACCGGTGGGGTTGTGAGGGTTGTTTATCACTACAATCTTCGCTCCCTCGGCCAGCCTTGACAACTCCTCGAAGTCGGGATACCAGGAGTCCTCCTCTCTCAAGCGTAGCAGCCTTATCTCAGCACCGAATGCCTTAGGCAGGCTGTAGAGCTGCTGGTAAGCCGGGAAGATCGATACTACCTTATCACCCGGTTCGACGAGGCTGAAGAAGACGAGAAAGTTTGCGTCTATGGCTCCTCTAGATATGAGCACGCCCTCAGGGCTCAGATCGCGGTACAGACGGGAGATCTCCTCCCTAAGCTCAGGAAGTCCCTCCACGTAACCGTAGGTCAGTGGGAGGTCCCTCAGCTCGTTCAAATACTCCTCCTTGCCAACGAACCTCAGGAACTCCCCCAAAGAGAAGGGCTTCACGCATGTCTCGGCCAAGTTCAGCTCGACATCATGCTCGTACTTACCGATGAACCTCTCGACCAGAAACGGATCGACCTTCATCGGTGCGCCGGGAAGGTCTCAGATAAAAGGACCCTCCCCGATCCTGACCCGCAACTCCCTGAATCCCTTCCCCTCCCTCCAGATGAAGGCCCCGATCCTGACTCTGGGAACTGAGATTATCACGTAGAGGAAGCTTGGATGGGCCTTCTCCTCATCAATCTTGGATGGGAAGGCCTTTCCTAGGGGATGACTGTGATAAGCGCCCACGATCTCCATGCTCTCCTTCTCGGCTTCGAGGAAGGCCCTGTACATGTCCTCGGGATCTATCTCGTATCTCAGTGGTGTATCTGATATGTTCTTCGCTCTATAAGCTCTTTTAATCGAGAAGCCCTTACTTCTAACCTTTTCACCAGCTAGGAGGCCGCAAGCCTCTCTAGGGTACTCTGAGAGGGCGTGACTCACTATGCTATCTCTAACTCTCTTTGGGATGAAGACCTCCATCTCGCTGCCGCTCGGTCAAGCAGTTTAAGCGTATCACTCAACACTCGCTATGATTTAATACGGGGCAGGGCAGTGTACTTTGGGGCGATGAAGCTGGAGGGGACATCTGAAGCATGATGAGACACCCCTCAGGCTGAGCCCAGTCCTAGGATTGCGGCCCAACTCCGGGACGAAATGAAATGACATTGATGGAGAGTTATGGGGGGTGTTCATGAACGATGCACCCGTATTACCAGCTCGCGCGCGTGGTTGCTCCTCCTTCTGTGAATTACCTTAGGGGATATGATGCTCTTACTTCTACGTGACTCGGCCTCATCCAGCGTCCAACGGGAAATCCTTATTAGGCTAGAGTAGTTGACTGATCGATGGCCAGAAGGGTAAAAGTCATCCTCTATGGACTTTTCCCCACCGTTTACTTCACCGCATCTCCATGCTGCCGCCTCCCAACTCCCGAAGTTGAGCATGGGGAGGAGCAAATCTCGGAGTACCCTTGGTGGATGGTTCATGATCTCATGCAGGCCGCGGAGATAGCTAGGAGGCTGTCGAAATATGGGAGGAGGGTGAAGGTCGACTTGGTCAGCGCGGACTCTCTCAAGGGCATCTGGATATCCCTGAGGTACGGTCTGAGGGGAGAACCCTCAGCCATAGTCGATGACTGGGTCTTCAAGGGGCCCTCGCTGGACCCCGACTCGGTCGAGGAATTCGTCAGGAACCTGCTCCAGAGGTGAATTCATATCTTCTCGACTTTTATGGCCTCTACAGGGCAGGACATCGCCGCATTTTCCACGCACTCCTTCAACTCATCGGGCACCTCGCCAACAGAGATGGCATCTGACAGCTCAACCGAGTACTTGTCCACCACCCTGTTCTTCCCCTCTAGCACGAAGACCTCGGAGCATAGAGTCGGGGCGACCCCGCAGGCTATGCAGGACTCCCTATCCACGGTAACTCTCAGGGTCATACTCCTATAAGTATGTTATACATAATAAAGATGACTTGAAATAGCATCATTAGGGAGGGCATCCGGCTCGCATCGGACCATTTCTCAAGGTGGTTAGTTGGGATGCCCATTCATAGGCCACCTTGGTCAGCCCGTAGCGCGCTCACGCCATTAGGTGACGAACTAGGCGCCTTCCACGTAGGAGAGGAATAGACATCCCAAGAGGGGCTTAGAGAAGGTCCCTAGAGGGAAGGATCGTAGATGGAAGGCTGGCCTCCAAGCTAGCATCAGCAGCGAGACTTAGGACCCTGCCGGTACACCGGTACTGGGAGATCTCGGATGAGTTGCTTTATGAGAGCGTTAAGAGAGGCTTGAGGGATTTCAAGGAATACGCGGAGAGGGTGTCGAGATGGAGCTCAAGTACTACGAAATGAATGAGGAGGAGATCAGGAAGCTGGTTGAAGATCTCAGGGCCAAGCTAGAGGCTTATGAGGATATAGTGTTCGCCTATATCCATGGAAGCTTCCTCAAGGGTAGATTCAGAGATGTGGATGTTGCTATCTGGATCAAGGGAGGTAAAGCAGATGCATTTCACTACACGGTGGAGGTCTCAGCGGAACTCTCTAAGGAGTTCCCGGTAGATCTTCATGTGCTGAATGAGGCCCCTGTTTCCTTTCAATACCAAGTCTTCACTGGAGGAAGGCTCTTGTTCTCGAGAGATGAGAAGATAAGGTCGGAGGCTATGGATAGGGCCCTCAAGATGCATCTAGACTCCAAGGAACTCCTCAGGTCCCTGAGTGCGACTCGCTAACCATTTTGAGGGTGCGGACAGATATCCCGTTATAGCCCTTGCGGACGATAGATCCCGTGTAAGAGATCAGAAAGGTTTGCAGCCTATTCTAACCAGATCTCGCGGATTAACTTCACCCTCAAGTACTGCTGCCAATGGCCCCACCACTCGGAGAGTGAGGATTCTGTCGGTGTAGCAGGTCATGATCCAGTGAAAGGCCAGGAGACTCCTCTAGGCTTATGTCCTAGGACGGAGAGGATGTCATCACGCCTCGCCAACCTTGGTATCCTCGGCCCAGAACGGATTTCAACCCCTAAATCCATCTTCCTATCCCCCGAAGTTATTATGAATACGAGGTTATCCTCTCAACGAAGACTAGGGATTTCGAGACCTGCTAAGCGGGACATTCAGGGCCTCAGCCGCCTCCTCAGGGGTTCTTCCACTCATCTCACGTCCGAGAAACTCTCTCTATCCCTAGAACTTCAATCATATGTAGGAGCTCTCTCACAGGATCCACATGCCTGAACGCTCGGGGACAATATGACCCCTTTAGGGATATATGACTACAATAGCTACCCCTACTCCCGCGTTCAGCCATAGAGGGGGCGATTGGGACCAATGGACCTTACAGCCCATCCAGTCAATATCTGCAACTTTATTAGCCGGGACAGGTCTACCAAACGATGCTCCCGATAGTCGTCGAGGCCTCCGCCTCGGAATCATGGCTGGACTCGGTGATAAAGTTCTCCCAAGAGCTCAGGTCCCACTTCGGCAGGAGGCTCCTCAGGGTTATAGCCCTTCCCAGCCCCGATCAGGAGGTCCACGATTCCAATGTCCTCGTGGTCCTCGACAGGTACGACCTGGGCGATGTGGATGCTGTCATAGAGATAGCCTCGCGCATCGATGAGAGGATAAACCCCTTGGTCGCCAGCGCAGATGAGGAGGACGAGGTGGAGGCCTTCCTCCAGGCCGGTGGTAGGGATGTCCAAGCTAATCAAGTCTAGGGTCCTTATAGAGGAGGCGGAGAAGGACTTGGAGCACGGTTCCTACAACAAGGCGGTCTCTGCATCTTATTTTGCCGCTAGGTTACTGGTCGAGCATTTGATAAGGGGTTTGAAGACATCGAAGGACGATAAGATAGCTAATGCCCTTCAAAGACGGTTAGATGAGAGAATAGGGGAGGAAAGAGCTCGAGATATAAAGGAGAGGTATCTCAAGCTCTTCATGAGGAGGAAGATCGCTGATCACAAGCCATATCTCTTCTCGAAAGAAGAGGCGGAATGGGCGGTATTGGAAGCTAAGAGGCTGATGAGGGAGATAATGGAAGCCCTCTCCCCAAGGTGAACGCTTAAGTCTTGCCGGAACTTTTCAACCCCAAATGAAAGTCGCTTGTCAGAGAGATTGCCTCGATGGTTGTGTCCTAATCTTGGAGGGTGAAGGTCCTGAGGCCTCGGTGCGCGGCGATCCCGATCACCCGGTCACCAAGGGGTTCGCATGTCCAAAGGCCCTGAACTTCCCTCACTACTATTCCAGCGGAAGGAGGGTCCTCTACCCACATATCAGGACCGAAAGCGGGTTCAAAAGGGCGAGCTGGGATCAGGCCTTGGACGTAATCGCCTCCAAGCTTAAGGAGGTAATGAGGGAATACGGCCCACAGGAGATCCTCATATTCAACTACTCTGGTAACACGGGACTGATAAACTTCAACTATCCACTCAGGCTTGCCTACGCCCTCAACGCCTACCGGGTGCAGTACACGATCTGCGACGAGGCTGGTGAACTCGCGCTGGAGCTTCACTACGGGATGCGCTATGGAGCCCTCCCGGAAGACCTTGAGAGGGCTGAAATGGTCGTGGTGTGGGGTGCAAACCCGGCCTCGTCCAGCGTGCACGCCTATCGGATCCTGGTGGATCTGAAGGTCAGGGGGGCACCCATCTGGGTGATCGACCCTAGAAGGACGAGAACATCTCTGCTGGGGAATTACGTCAGGATAAAACCGGGAACCGATTCCTTACTAGCAGCGGGCATCTCTTGGTACCTGATAAATGAGATCGGTGTAGACGAGGCCTTCATATCGAAATACACGGTGGGCTTCGAAGAGTACGCTCGACATATCTCCAAGTACACTCCCGAGCTCGTGGAGGAGGTTACCGGGGTTCCCAAGGAGATGGTAAGGGAACTGGCAGAAGAATACGCTGAACTTAAGCCCAGCGTCACGTATATCGGTGTGGGAATGCAGAAGACAAAGTATGGGGCCGAAGCCGTCCGCACCATCTCCCTGATACCAGCGCTGGTGGGAGTTCACAGGGGTTTCTTCTTCTGCAACTCGTCCCGTGACTTCGACACCGCCTACCTGCAGGGCAGGCATCTGGGAGAGGACAGGAGGGTTAACATGCTGGACGTTCCCTCCATGCTCTCGCTAGGTCGCTTCAAGTTCCTCTACATCTACAACTCAAATCCCGCAGTTACCCTACCTAGGTCAGACCTCTTCCGAGAGGGAATGGGAAGGGAGGACCTGTTCTCCGTGGTGCACGATGTGATGTGGACCGAGACGGCTGAGCTGGCTGACGTAGTACTCCCGGCCCCCGGGATGTTCGAGCAGGAGGATTTCATCGCAAGTTGGTGGCACCCCTATCTGGCCTACTCCCCCAAGGCTTGGGAGCCGCTCGGGGAGAGCAGGCCTAACTGGTGGGTCGTCCAGAAACTAGCCGGGAAGCTAGGGATGGAGACGCCTGAACTCAAGGAGGATCCTATCCGAGCGTTCAAATGGGCTGTGAGGGGAAGTGGAATGCTCAGGGTACCTGTTGAGGAGGTGATGAAGAGGTGTTATGTGAGGCTGGAATACCCGCCGAAGCACGAGTACCAAACCCCCTCCGGCAGGATAGAATTCTACAGCAGTACAGCGGAGAGGCTTGGTTATTCTCCCCTTCCGGTCTTAGGGTGGGAGGAGGTTGATCCCGATCATCCCTACATCCTAATCACTAGCTCGATTCCGGGGAGGACATCCTCGCAGGATGCCATGCCCGAGGATCTCCCGGTGAGGGATCACATACACATCAGCTGTGAGGATGCGGACAAACTGGGAATGAAATCAGGAGATCTGATTCTCATTCGCTCTCCGTGGTCAGAGGCTATCGCGACGGTCGCGATCGACGACTCCCTTCCCAGTGGAGTGCTGTGGGCTAGGAGATCAGCTAAGTTCATCAAGGGCGCGGTCAACGATCTCCTGCAGGACGAAAAGCAGGTTATAGCCGGTGGGAACTCGCTCAACAGTAGCAGGGTATCGATCGAGGCGCTGGTCAGTGAGAGTTAACGAATTTCCCCGCATGAACCCTCATAGGAAGGATTATCATATTCCCTCCCCTCATTCTTGGGATTCTCATGAAGGTAGGAGATGTACTGAAGGGAGATGTACCCGTCGGGAGCGTGGTTGAGCTAGAGGGAACTATAACTGAGATACTTCCATCCTTCTCACTAGGGGACATAGTTTACGAGAGGTTCTCGTTGGAAGACGGTACGGGGCAGCTCACTGTGATCTTACCCTCCTCACCTAAGTACTTCCTCCCCGACGACAGGGTGAAGGTGAGGGGAAGAGTCAGACCCTGCCCTTACGCCCCGTCAGTGACCTGTTTGGAGACATCGGGGGACGACATCGACATCTTGGAGTGGAAGTGGATAGAACCCAGATTCAGGGAAGAAGCTGCAAAGAGAGGAGCATTCGATGTAAATGCCCTCCTCCAAGTCACCAAGTTCGACCGGGAGCTCATCAGAGGGGTAATCGAGACCGGTCTGGATCCTCTCAAGATGAGGGAGAAGTTCGAGGAGAACCTATCCTCCAGAAGGGATGTGAGGTACTTGGTGGATACTATAGCGGCAATGGCCATGTACGCCATATTCCTCAGGGATCTACCGGCTGCGAAGAGCGTGAAGACCACCCTGTACTTGCTGAGAGACCTGAACCTCCCTGAGAGCGAGCACAGGGTTCTGGAGCTCCTAGGTGAGATGATCGATGCTTTAGTGAGCAGGGAAGGTCTGGCTCCCTACATATCACCGCCAGAAGCCGTTCAAGGAGTAGTGGAGAGGTACCCCGTGGCGGAGGAGGAAGAGATAGAGGGTCTCCCGAGGCTCGGCTTTCTGGCTAGGAGGATAATAGAGGATCTCAGGGAGGGGAAGAAGGAGTTCCTGATAGTGGAGATATCCGATGGCTCCCAAGTGATGGAGGCGAGAAAGATGGTGGAGGTAGCTGCGGGAGTCGCAAAAGCGAAGCTCTACTACATGCCAATCTCATCGCTCAGCTCGGTCGAGGGGATGAGCCAGGTGATATCGGACCTCAAGAGCATAGTGGAGGGAATAAAGCCGGATGAAAAGGTGATTTTCTACATGGAGGGGCTTGAGCTCCTCGTTCCCAGCGAGAGGATGATGGAGATGATGAAACTCACTCCTCAAGGGGTATCAGCGGCCAAGGCGTTCAAGGCCGATCTCACGAAGACGCTGGAGTCCCTCTTGGAGAAGGTCGTCGTGGTGTCCGTGACCAGCTCAAAGGTCCTTATAGACGACGAATTGGCCTCCAAGGCAACTCAGATAGTCTCGGGCGAGACGGGGATGGGAATAAGCGGAGGAGGGTACCCTCCCTACTGATCACTCCCTCAATATAGTCATCACGGGCCTCCTAGTTGCCTTAGCAACTCTCTCCGAGATACTCCTCCCCACGACCTTTCCCAATCCCTTTCTCCTTCTCTTGAACATGATTATCAGGTCGTACTTCCCCTCCTCAGCCTCCTCGACTATAGCGTCGGCCACATCCCTCGCCTCGGCCACGACTACCCTAGTGGGAATACCCATAGTCCTCAGCTCTTGAGCTAGATCCCTCAACCACTCGGGAGTGTTCACTTCAACGTCGAGGGGCGTGGTTATGGGGACCTTCACCACATGAAAGATTGTCAATTCGCTCCCCCCTTCGAGTTGGGAGAGTGCCGCCACTATTTCCCTTGCATCCACCCTATCTTTGAGGGGGAGCAGCACCTTTCTCAGTTTAACCACCTCTCCTTATCCCCAGCAACCGTTTTAAGCTCTTTCTACATCCTGAGCTCTAGGTGGAAATGAGGGTTCGGGAGGATCCAACTACTTCCTTCGTGAGAGGGAGCTATCGTCTCCTCATCTTAGCGTTGCTAGAAAGCTCTGTAATGCACGGTTATCAGATTTTAAAGAACTTAGAGGGGCTGACGGGACAGAGGCCCAAGATAAGCACCCTTTACTCGATACTGAAGGACATGGAGAGGAGCGGCCTTCTTCGCTCGAGAGTGGAGGATGCTAGAAGGATATACCAGCTTACGGAGAGGGGAAAGCAGGTCTTGAATGAGTTCAGGTCCAAGCTGGGCGAGGGGGCGCTGAGGATACTGGAGTTCATAATGAGACCTAGGACCTTCTCTTCCAATCGTTAGGAGCATCACTTCTAATAACTTATATGTTCATCAGAACAACAACTTCTAATGAGTATGCTTGAGTGGCAGAACCCTTGGTGGGAGGGGAAGAAGAGCAGGGTAGTCCTTAAATGGGAGAAAAGAAAGTACAAGTGGGTTCCCTCGTGGTTAAACGAGATATCTCTTGAGCCGTTCTCTCTCAACTTCGTGGTGGGCCCCAGGCAGGTGGGAAAAACCACTGGCCTTCACCTTCTCATAAACAGACTTATTAAGGGCGGGGTGGAGCCACAAAGGATATTCTTCCTCGATCTGGACCTCATATGGGATCTGGACTCCTTCAAGAGGGCTCTGGACGATTACCTGAGGATAAGAGCTTATGAGGGCCACGACTCGTCCTACATAATCTTGGACGAGGTGAGTAGTTTGGAAGGGTGGTGGAGGCTCGTCAAGGGCTACATTGATCTGGGGATCTTTGACAACGATGTACTGATTCTCACGGGATCCTTATCCCTGAGGGTGAGGGGAAACGTGGAGCTCTTTCCCGGCAGGATGGGTAAGGGAGTCGAGGTGGAGGCTCTGCCCCTTTCCTTTCGGGAGTTCCTCCAAGTGAAGGGGATCGAGGTTAAGAGAACCGGGAATCTAGAGAAGGACATGGTCTCACTTCTTCCAGTTAGGGAGAGGGTTAGAGGGCTGTTTCGAGACTATATGAGACTCGGGGGATATCCCCTCTCCGTAAATGAAGATCCAGCGGCCGAGGAATCCTTCATAAGATCTGTTATCGGCGAGCTTCTGAGACTGGGGAGGAACCCCTCACTGGCCTCGGCCGTAGTGGGATCCCTGTTCAAGAAGGCCCCTTCTCCCCTGTCTTACAGCTCCATAGGCTCAGATGTGGGGGTATCATACAAGACCGTCAGGGACTACTTGGAGGTGCTCAAGGGATTGATGGTGGTTGGGGAAGCTCCATTCATGGAGTCGGGCTCGGTAAAATGGAGAAAGGAGAGGAAATATTTCACAAGAGATCCCTTCCTCGTAAGGTCCTTGGCCGGCAGGGTGGGAGTGGATCCCTTACCCAGCGCCGTGTACGAGTGGGTCGTGCAAGAGCACCTCCTCAGGAGGTTCGGAAGGGTCTATTACTGGAGAGACGGGTACGAAGTTGACGCCTTTGCAGGAGGGCTCAGGGTCGAGGTCAAGGCCGGGAAGCCCCACAGAAGATATCCTAGGGATGTCCTGATCTTAGATGAGTATAACATAGCCGACTTCCTAGCGGTGATCATCTGATCCTAAGTTCTTCTGGCCTTGATGGCCACAAAAGTCCCCAAGAGAGCCCTCTTCACCTTGATAACCTCGAACTCCTCCCCTATTATGCTGGTAAATTCGGAAGCCGTCAACATGCTCCTAAAGGTCGGGTAGAGGGCCTTCCATGGCGTATCTAAGCTCCCGTATATGGGTATGGAAATGAGAGGGACCAAGGTCCTGAGGTAGAGGTCCACCAGCCAAGCGAAGGCCCTGTTGTCCGGTCTGACTAAGTCCAAGACTAGGAGCTGGCCTCCTGGCTTGAGCACCCTTTTGAACTCACTTAAAGCTCCGTAAAGGTCCCTTGCATCCCTCAAAGCGTAAGCTGTTACGATGACATCCACGGAGCTGTTGGGTAGAGGAATTGATTCGAAGGTGGCCTCCAAGAAGTTGAGCTCAACGTCACCAGCTATGCCCCTTAGATTATCGAAGGCCGCCTTCAGCATCGACGGTAGCGGATCCAGGCAGTAAAGCTTACCCCTCCCCATCTTCCTCAGTATGTGGACTGACATGTTCCCGGGACCGCAGCCAGCGTCTAGTACTATCATGCCATCATCTAGTGTGGCCATGCCGGCGAGGATCCTCCTCATCCTCTCGCTGTAACCTAGAGTGATCACCCTGTTCACGGTCTCGTACTTCCTGACCGTCCTGTCCAGAGCGTTGACTACCTCCCTCCAGGTGCCGTCCTCCAATCCCACGCGCCGAGCTGCCCCGAAGAGGTTAAAAGGTTATCATCCACTGGGACCTCAAGTTTTTTCTCCTCTCCGCTCGCGATCCCATATGGAGCTGCTGTACCTCTCCTACCAAGATATATCCTCCTTGGGCATCCCCCTATCCCATATAATAAAGGTCGTGGAGGATGCGTTCCGTCAGAAGGGAGAGGGTCTGGTCGAGATGCCTCCCAAGCCTGGGATCCATCCTCGACCGGACTCGTTTATTCATGCGATGCCGGCTTACCTCAAGGGTAGCGATGCTGCTGGCCTGAAGTGGGTATCGGGCTATCCAGAGAACCCGAAGAGGGGTCTCCCATACATAACCGGTCTGTTCATCCTCAATGACCCTGACACCGGGGTGCCGATAGCCATGATGGATGCCATGTGGATAACCGCCTATAGAACGGCTGCAGCCACGGCCGTTGCAGCCAAGTACCTAGCTAGGGAGGATAGCGAGGTCCTTGCGGTGCTGGGATGCGGGACCCAAGGTAAGACCAACACGCTGATGCTCCGGGAGGTGCTCCCTATAAATACCGTTTGGGCATACGACATCGATCCGAAGGCCCTCGACAGGTACGAGGAGTTCATTAGGGAGAGAATCGATGTGGAGATCATCCGGGCCTCCTCACCCAAGGAAGCGGTGGAGCACGCAGACATTATAGTTACAGCCGGCCCGATCCTCAAGAACCCGAACCCAGTCATAGAGGCGGACTGGGTGAGAGAGGGCGCCACCGCCGTACCGCTGGACTTCGATTCCTACTGGAAGTCATCGGCTATAGCCTCGATGGACAAGTTCTACACGGATGATGTGGATCAGCTTAAGTACTACATAGAGGAGGGGTGGATCCGTCCGATAGAGAGAATAGACGGAGATTTGGGTGAGGTCGTCGCCGGAAAGAAGCCCGGAAGGGAAGAGGCTCACGAGAGGATAATGTCAATGAATCTGGGGCTAGCGATAGAGGATGTCGCGACGGGAAAGCTCATCTACGATCTGGCTATAGAGAAGGGAGTAGGGAGGAAGCTTCCCCTTTGAGGCTCAGGTTAGGGATCCCCGTCGCTAGAGTGATCTTGGGGGCGGAGGCCTCCACATATAGGGAGGTGGGCCTGTGCCTC
This sequence comes from Thermoproteota archaeon, assembly GCA_027491395.1. Taxonomy (GTDB): domain Archaea; phylum Korarchaeota; class Korarchaeia; order Korarchaeales; family Korarchaeaceae; genus Korarchaeum. Next base: position 12,259 of record JAOZFI010000056.1, read on the forward strand.
GACCTCTTCTTCTCCAAGTGGGCCTCCTCCCTCGACGAGTTCGTACCCCTCTTAATACCCAAGCAAAGGTGTAATGAGGCTGAAGGTAGACCGCACCTCGAGCTCGAACCCCTAGTAACTCCTAAGGAGTTCGTTGAGAGGTTCTCGATCGCATATAGGAGGTACGCCGAGCGGGTGTATGATCTCAGGGAGAAGCTGCTTCAGGTGAGGAGATCCTATCGCTTCAACCTCCTGATTCCTCCCTCATCGTCGCAGCTTCGGGCTGAAGACATGCTAGTGAAGGAGATAGGGTTGATCGAGGGTTCCGTGAGGGGAGTCAATCTAGTACTGGGGCTCGACGAGTGGGATAAGGTCGAGGAGGTGAGTTTGATAGCGTGGCAAGGTAGTTCGATGCTGTTTGACGTGCTCTCTCCAAGGGGTTACTTCAGGTTCGGGAATAGGTCTAACCTCCTGACTACGCTGATAAGATCAAATCCCCAGCTACGGGATTTCCTCTCGTCCTTGACCAATGATTAGCACTTCTTAGCACTCCCCTAATTGAAGGGAGTGGTTCAAACCTGGAGCTATTGGCCTCATGTCGGGCCGGTTTCCACAACCACTCGCTTAATTTGATCAAGGATAGCCTCGCGATACTAGGCCCACGCTCCTCGGTTAATTGGTTAGGGTGAGATGAAAACCGGCATCGAGCGATCCAAAACCAAAAATATGACCCATGAGGTTCCAGTAAGATCAATCGGGGAGATCTCACTCCTCAGTGAGCCTCCTGTAGAGTCTTCTACCGGTATCGTTTCGCACGTATCCGTTTTCCAGAGCTGGTATCACGAGATCGGGCCGGTCCGTGGTGATGGCGTCCACGCCCATCCTAGCCAAGGCGAGGGCCTGCTCCGCATCGTTCACTGTCCACACGTACGTGAGGCCACCCACCTCCCTCATCTCGCTCAGAAGAGCCTCGTCCACATAGGAGAGCTCGACTGACAGCCCGTCAGCCATCGCATCAGCCATGACTTGGGCGGGCCTGGCCGGCCTGCCCTGTATAGACGCTAGCATCAAGTAGTTGCCTTTTAGCTCCGGTCTGAGCTTCCTGAGGATGTTGTGGTACTTGGAGCTGATCGCGACTCTCCCGTCCCCCGGCAGGGAGCTGAAGATCTTGGGATTCACCTCGGGGGTCTTGAGGTCTACGACTAGGGCGACATCTCTCTCCACGATCTCCCTCACGATCCTGTCTAGCGATTCGCCCTTGGGTTCTGGGAAGAAGATTCTCCTCAGCAGAGCCTCCCTTAAAGTAGCTGGCTTTATGCTAGTTATGTGTCTGACCTCGCTCCCCGTTATGTCAACCTCCACCGCGTCGACTCCCAGCTGGAGGTAGAGCCTGAGCTTAGTGAGGGTGTTCGCCCTATGCCCGACTATGAGCGGACTCATCCGGGGAGCTTGCATCCTAACAATTTAAACGTGCCTGAGCCAGCCAGAACCGAGCTGGGACATCGTATAATGGGGAGATCCATCTAGCCTTCACGCAATATCTCCCTAGCGAGCCCCACTAGATTGACCATGACCAGTAAGAGGCCCCCGTCATCTCCCAAAGCGACAGCTGCCCACAGTGGGATGTAACCGATCACTCCAAGCAAAGCTGCTACAGCTTTGAAGATACCCACCAAGGCCATATTCGACCAGAAGGTAGATACTACGGACCTAGAAGCCCTGAACAGCCATGGCAGTGACGGGATGCCTGACACAAGGGCCACATCGCCCGCCTCGATCGAGGCCTCCAAACTGCCGACGGCCACACCCAAGTCGGCCGCAGCGAGAGCTGGGGCATCGTTTATTCCGTCACCGACCATCGCGACGTATCCGAACTCCTTCAGCCTCCTAACGATCTCTACCTTCCCTTCTGGGGAGAGATCCGCATAGAGCTCATGGATCCCCAAGCCCTCGGCCACCGGTCTGGCGCTCTCCTCCCTGTCACCGGTGAGCATGGCAACGCGGAGACCCATCTCCTTCAGTTGTTCGACCACCTCCCTAGCCATGGGATTCACCTCATCCCCGAGCGACACGTAGCCGTACTTCCCCCTCACCGAGGCATGAACGACGACACTCCCACTCATAGCCTCCTCAACCCCGACGAAGGATGCCCTCCCGGCGACCACCTTCGCTCCCTCTACTAACCCCCTTATCCCCTCGCCCGGTACCTCCTCCACTTCCTCGGGTATCGAGAGCTTCAGGCCCATCCTCTTGGCTTCCTCCACAAGAGCTCTGGCCACGGGATGCTGCGAGGCCAGCTCTAGGGAGGCTAACAGTCTGAAATCCTCCACATCCATGTGTAACTCCCTCACTACCAGCCTCCCCAGTGTGAGAGTACCGGTCTTGTCTATGGCTACAATCCTTACCTTGGCGGCCATCTCGACAGGAGCGGATCCCTTGAACAGAACTCCCCTCCTCGCAGCCACAGCCAGCGATGTGAGGGTCGTGGCCGGAGCGGCGACGAGGAAGGCGCTTGGACAGGCGACGGCGACCAAGACTATGGCTGCCCTCACCCCTAGGAAGGCCCATGCCAGCGCGGAGAGGGCGAGCATCGATGGGAGGTAGTACTTGCTGAACCTCTGGACCAGCCTTTCTCCGGAGGACTTCCTCTCCCTGAACTCTTCCACCATGGCGAGTATGCGCGAGATGAATGCCTCCCTCCCAACCTTAAGGGCTCTGATGACCAGGCTTCCCTCGACTAGAAGGGAGCCGGAGTGGACGTAGCTGCCTACCTCCACCCTCACGGGGAGTGGCTCGCCAGTCACCACCGACTGGTCTAGGTGACCCCTGCCCCTGACCACCAGACCATCCACGGGGATCCTCTCTCCCCTAGCCACTACCACTAGGTCACCTCTCCTTATGGAATCGAACTCCACCTCTAGGAGGGAACCGTCCCTCTCCACCTTGGCCTTCCTCGGGAGGTACTCCATCAACTCCTTCAACCCGGACTCGGCTCTCTTCATTGCCACATGCTCCAGTATCTCGGCCAGTCCGAACATCCCGAGGAGGAGGATACCCTCAAGGTGGAGGTCTAGCCAGTAGGTGAGGGCACCAACCCCGACCATCAACAGGTTAACCGCATGCTCTATCTCCGCCTTTCTCTCGTGGAGCACCTCCCACACCGTGTAGGAGGAGATCATGACTACCAGTAAGAGGAGTAGAAGCGAATCCAAGCCCTCTATACCGGTTATGTGCAAGATCACGGATGTCAGCGACGCGATCAGCACCGAAGCCCAGAAGAGATCCTCCAGCTCCAAGCTTCTCCCCTTGAGCTAGAGGGTCCCTTAAATAATATGCTCCCCCCACCTCAATGATGGAGATGGATTGGAAGGACCTCCTGATAGATCTGTACATGAGGAGAGCGGAAAAGAACGTCTTAGAGGTAGGTACAGGTTTCGGATCTAACCTATCTCTCCTCTTGGAGGTCTTCCCAGATTCTACGATAGTGACAGTTGATCCCGAACTCTCCGCATCGAACAGGATTCCTCAAGGGGTTCATTTCGTCCAATCCAGGGCCGAAAGCCTGCCCTTCCGGGACGAATCCTTCGATCTGCTCTCGACCGTTGCCACGATTCACCACCTCACCGACGTTCAGGCAGCGCTTGGCGAGTTCAGGAGGGTACTCAGATGCACCGGCAGGCTGGTCATAATGGACTGGACCCCCGATTCTAGGTACAATCCACATGGGAGGGAGAAGGTGGTGAGGAGCATGGAAGAGGTAATGTCCTCCGTAGATCACTATGTACAGGTCATCCACATGGAGGAGGAAGAGGATTACTATGTGATATGCGGGGCCAAGCCTTGCTGAGCTGGCGATAAACCTAAATATGATAATACCAATTATCATAATGAGAATTATCATGTTTGTGAACAGGAAGGAGGAGCTGGAAGCCCTGAAAGAGAGGCTGGAATCTGACTCGTTCGAGTTCATAGTGGTGATGGGGAGGAGGAGAGTCGGGAAGACCCGTCTCATCTTGGAAGCTGTCAAGGGAAAGGATTACATCTATTATCTGGCGGTTGAAGGCGGTAACTTAAGATACTTCAAGCTGACGGCATCTCGCCTCGTTCCTCAGGCTAGGTACGCGATGGAGGATTGGGAATCTATATTCGCTTTCCTGAAGGACAGGATAGTGGTTATAGACGAATTCCCTAACATGGTGAAGGAGGATCCTAGGGTCGTCTCGGTCTTCCAGAGGATAGTGGACTTACACCTGCGCGGTACTAGGACGAAGCTGATTTTGTGCGGTTCCTCAGTCTCCATGATGAAGGACAAGGTCCTCTCCTACAAGAGCCCATTGTACGGCAGGAGGACCTCCACCCTCAAGCTGGGTCCCCTGAGGTTCCCCGATCTCAGGGAGTTCTTCCCCTCCTCAAGTTGGGAGGAGCTTGTAGAGATATACGGCTTCGCTGACGGGGTTCCCTACTACCTGAGCAAGGTCAGGACACCCTTCTGGTCTTGGTTGAAGAGCGAGCTAAAGTCACCAGACACGTTCCTCAAAGAGGAGGTAGACTTCCTGCTCAAATACGAGTTCACCGAGCTATCCACCTACAGGAAGATATTGGAGGCCATAGCCCACGGGAAGAACACTCCCAAGGAGATAAGGGACTATACGGGGTTAAGTCACTCGGACCTAACTTCCTACCTGAGAAACCTGATGGATGTGGAGCTCGTGGTCAGGGAGGTCCCGGTCACTGAGAGGTGGAGCTCCAAGAGGGGACGCTACTACTTAGCGGACAACTTCCTCACCTTCTGGTTCAGGTTCGTGGCGCCAAACCTCTCCCTCATAGAGGAGGGACTTCTAGACGTGGAAACTGTGAGAGCGAGTTACCCGCAGTATTTAGGAATTATCTTCGAGAAGGTGGCGAGGGAGGTCATGATAAGCCTCATCAGAAGTGGGAGACTTGGCATGAGGGTTACAAGGCTCGGCAGGTGGTGGGGGAGAGGTGAGGAGATAGATCTGGTGTTGGTAGACGATGAGAAGAGAAAAGCGCTACTCATGGAGGCCAAGTGGTCTGATTTAAGCTCTAAGGATGTGAGAAGGGTTGTCAGGGAGCTGATGCGCAAGGGACAGCTCTTATTAGAGGGATACGATAAGGAATACCTGATTGTAGCTAGGAGGGCCGAGGAAGTTGAGGGGGTAAGGGTACTGGACCTCAGATCGTTTGATGAGGTCTTCGGGGGAGCTTGATTGATTCTCCGGTGGGATTGTTATTCCAATCCCAGATGATGGAGCATGTGATGGTAGTGATCGACGGGCATGAGGTGCCAGAAGGCCCTCTCCACCACTTCGGACAGGGCCGGGTGGATGTGCATCCCCGTGGATATGGCCATGTATGTGGGGTCCCTCGAGTACATTAGTGTAACGATCTCCTGTATCAGGATTGAGGCGTGGGGCCCTATTATGTGAGCCCCCACTATGACGCCGCTCTCCGCATCGACTATCACCTTAACGAAGTAGTCTTTGACGCCCATTGCCTCACCTTTGGCCGTGTCCTCGTATCTGTGGAACCCTATGAGCACTCTGTCCTTTCCAAGCTTCTCTACGGCTTCAGCCTCTCTCATACCCACGGAGGCCACCTCCGGGTAGGTGAAAACGGCGTGAGGAACTGCGTGGTAGCTCATCTTGACCTTGTGGCCCATTATGTTGTAGAAGATGACCTTGGACTCGTAGTTGGCCACGTGCTTGAACAGGTACTTGCCGTTCGCATCACCACAGACCCAGACTCCCGGCTGGGAGGCCTCCAGATACTCGTTCACCTTTATCCAGCCCTGCTCATCCGTCTCTATGCCAGCCCTCTCCGGATGGAGTATGTCGGTGTTGGGTGCTCTGCCGGCAGCCACCAAGATCTCGTCAGCGACGAAGCTCACCTCCTCACCCGTCTCCCTGTTTATCGCGATGAGTTCCTTCTTACCGTCGGGCGTCTTCCTGGCCTTAACGACCTCGTGATTCGTGTATATGTCCACGAACTTTCCCAGCTCCCTCTTGGCCAGCTTAGAGACTTCAGGCTCCTCTTGAGGTAGGAACTGGGGATTCCTTCCTATGATGGTTACCTTGGTGCCCATCGCTGAGAAGAAGTGGCCGAATTCGGCCGCTATATAACCTCCCCCAATTATCGCGAGGGAATCGGGCCTCTCGAAGAGGTGGAAGATGGTCCTGTTGGTGTGATAGCCTACCTCCTCCAGCCCCTCTATCGGGGGGATGTAGGGCTTCGATCCCGAGCAGAGGAGGATGAGGTTCGACTTGATCAGCTTGTCACCCACCTTAAGCGTGTAGGGGGCGACGAACTCCGCCACCTCCTGATAGTAGTCGATGTTGGGGTGCTGGCTTAACCCCTTCCTTATCATCTCTATCTCCGGATCTATCAGGCTGCGCATTCTCTTCATTACCCTCTCGTAGTCTACCTTCCTTATCTCGACATCTATGCCGAAACGATGGGCATCCTCCACGATCCTGAGGACATCGGCGGAGTGTATGAGGATCTTGGAGGGAATGCATCCCCTCGTGAGGCAGATGCCTCCCGGCTCGTCCTTGTCTATCACGGCTACCTTCATATCAGGATTGTGGTGGAGGAGTCCATCCATTATGTTCATGGCCGTGCCAGTACCTATGGCTATGGCGTCATACTCAATGGGCCCAGGCATGTCCATCCCGGCCTAGAAGAATATGTCTTTAAAGTACTTGACTCTCGCGAAGGCCCGCGCTAACGAACTGGCGGGATAGGTCCCAAATCCGAAGTAGATCCTCCGAGGGACCCAGAAGGGCTAAGACTGGCCCAACGCAGGCCCTCATCTAGCTGCCAGCTGGGCAGACTAGGGGCTGCACATTATAATTACCCCGAACTCCCATGACTGCTGAGTACTTTGAGGCGTAATAGTGCTGATACTTTCGGAACTTTCTTATCTATGTCACACGCTTGATAACTCTTAAATACGATCTCGATGATCCTTTAAACGATGGAGAGGAGGCTTATTATCGAGGGAGAGAAAGTTCAGGACATAGGATACCGCATGTTCCTCCTAAATCTAGCTGGTGAACATGACTTGACTGGCTTCCAAGCTCGTAACGTGGGAAAGAAGGCGGTAGAGGCCCTCTACGAGGGGGACGATGAAGCGGTGAGAGCTTTCGAATCAGATGTGAGGGTGATGATACCCGAGGGCGCTCGAGTGGATTGGATCCATTTCGAGGACTACGATGGTCCGGTCAAGGACA
>JAOZFI010000059.1 GCA_027491395.1 Thermoproteota archaeon
TCTACAGGGAGGGAATCAGGTTCACTCAGGCTGAGGTGACCGAGATAGATCTGGACGACAGGAGGGTCAAGCTGGCAAACGGTGAGGACAGGGTTTACGATTACTTGGTGATAGCCACGGGATCTACCTTAGATTATGAGGACATCCCCGGCTTCAAGACCGGAGCTGATCACTTCTGGAGTTTTGGCGCCTCAATGCGACTGAGAAAGAAACTCATGACCATAAAGAGGGGGAAAATCGTGATTGGAGTGGGCGGCTTAACATACAAGTGTCCCGTTGCTCCCCTAGAAATGGTCTTCTTGGCTGACGAACTACTCAGGAGGAGAGGGGTCAGGGAGAATATAGAGCTCACCTACATATCTCCTATGGGGAGGGCTTACGGGCCTGTACTTATCAACAAGCTGGTGGAGGAGGAGATAGAGAAGCGTGGCATTAACCTAGTCACCTTCTTCACAGTCGATGAGGTGGATCCGGACAGGAGGGAAGTAAGATCGGCTGAAGGAGATTCCCTGAACTACGATATACTCGTGCTCAGTCCGCCTCACAAAGGTACAGAGGTAATTTTCAATTCCGGGTTGGGGGATGAGGAGGGCTGGGTGCCAGTGGACAAGTACTTCCTTAACATAAAGGGTTACGATGATGCGTTCGCTATAGGAGATGCCACCGCTCTTCCTATACCGAAAACCGGTGTCGTCGCGCACTTTCAAGCCGCGACATTGGCCAACAACATCATTTCCGACATGAGAGGTGGTATAAAGGAAGTATTCGATGGGCAGAGTTTCTGCCTCATAGAGATGGGCGGAGGCCGCGCATCCGCTCAGGTTTCGAATTATCGCTACAACATTCCTCCGGGTCTCATACCCAACTGGCTCTTCCACGCGATGAAGCTGGCCTTCACCAAGATGTACTGGAAGTACATCTTGACCGGGTTGATGTGACTTCGTTGTTGGTTGGGGGTGATGAATATGGGAAATGGTTCCAACATCTCTCTCGATGAGAAGAGGATTGAGAAGTTGGATAAGCTCTTGGATAACGCTGACAGGCTGATAGATACTCTATCGAGAATGGAGAAGCTCTTGGACAAGTTGGAGCTCTTCTCGGAGGCGGGCCTACTGGATGACCTCTTGGGATTGGTGTTCGGGCTGGTTGCCCTTCAGAGGGGGTTCATAAAGGAGGAGGCCGTGAAGGCAGTAGCCGAGCTCATGCAGGCCGCTGGTTTCGTAATGGCGCCTGAATGTCTCAAGACCGTTGCTGAGTATGTTGAGAAGAAGGAGAGGGTGGTCCCCACTGCCCTAATGGAGAGAATGTCCGATCCTGACTTCCAGAGAGGCTTGGCCATTCTTCTCAACGCGGTGACGGCCATAGGCAAGTGCGCCAGCGAGTCTGATCTCTGAGGTAGAGGTGTCCAGTGGTTCCTCGGTGAAACGATGTAAAATATTTTAAAGTATCACATCGTTTTAGCAAGGTGATCCCATGTCCAAGGGGTTTGGTATCGTGCTGTACTCGGGGAGGGCCGACTCCTTAATTCTCGCGGGTGTCTTAGCACAGACAGCTGCCAATTACGAGATCCCGGTAAGGATATTCGTGACCAGTTTCGCCACTCCATATTTCATGAGGGAGAAGCCTGAGCCCAAGGTTCCCGAGGTCTTCCAAGATCTAGCGGAGAGGATGATGCAGGGAATGGCCAAGATGGGCGCTCCATCTTGGTACGAAATGCTCAAGACAGCAAAAGAGCTGGGGGATGTGAGGATAATGCTATGCTCAATGACCATGGAAGCCTTGGGTTATTCGAAGGACCAGATCGATCCCATAGTTGATGATATTGTGGGGGCTGCAACATTTTTAGCGGAGATGAGCGACTACCAAGTAGTGTTCGTGTGAGGTGGTGCTATCATGACGGATGTAGAGCCGACAATTTCCATCGATGCTAGGGGCATATCCTGCCCCGGTCCCCTGACGAACCTCATCAAGGCCTACAGGAAGGCCAAGAACGGGGATGTGATAGAGGTCCTAGCGA
>JAOZFI010000001.1 GCA_027491395.1 Thermoproteota archaeon
CTTGGATCGCTAGCTATCTCCTGCGGCGTTCCCTCCGCTATCTTCACTCCGTAGTCCATCACGATTATCCTCTCCGAGATGTTCATAACGGCCCTCATAACATGCTCCACCATCAGGATCGTCACCCCTGACTCGTTTATCTCCCTGAGCAGCTTCAGCAGTTCATCCACCTCCGAGGGATTGAGCCCAGCCACGACCTCATCCAGCAGGAGAAGTTTTGGTTCGGTCGCTAACGCTCTAGAAAGCTCGAGCCTCTTCTTCTCAGGCAGGTTCAGGGAACCGGCCCTCATGTTCCTCTTCTCGTAGAGGCCAGTGAGCTTCAGCACCTCCTCTGCACGCTTTCTTGCCTCATTCACTTCCGGGTGCCTCAGCAGGGCGCCGATCGCAACATTGTCGAGAACTGTGAGGTTTGACAGTGGCTTCACTATCTGGAAGGTGCGGCCCACTCCCAGCTTGGTTATCTCGTAGGGCCTTCGCCCCGTGATGTCCCTACCATCGAAGAATATCTTGCCCTTGTCGGGCCTGTAGTAACCGGAGATCAGGTTAAATAGGGTCGTCTTTCCCGCACCGTTGGGTCCGATGAGCCCCACTCTCTCCCCCTCATCCATTGAGAAGGAGACGTCATTGACCGCTATCAGCCCGCCGAACCTCTTCACCACTCCCTTGACTTCCAGCAGGCTCATTCCTTTCTCACCTCACCAGTCTCCCTTCCCTTCATCAGGTAGCCCCTCTTCTCGAGCCAGCCCATGATGCCCTCCGGCGCGAGTAACGATATGGCTAACAGGATCACGCCCAGCACGAAGACGTGGAGCCCGTAGAACCTCGGGAACCTAGACACTATGTAGACCCTCACGTACTCGCTTATGGGGACGAACACAAAGGAGCCGACTATGGGACCGATGAAAGAGTATATGCCTCCCAATATGCCAGCTATGGTTATGTAGACGGAGACGGATATCAGGTCGAAGACTGCGAATGGGTCGACGAACCTGAACCTGACCGTGTATATTCCCCCTCCTATACCGGTGAAGAGGGCGCTGAAGAACATGGCCACCATCTTGTACTTGAACGGGTTGATCCCTAGGCTCATGGCCGCGTCCTCGTCCTCTCTTATAGCCTGCAGGTAGTAGCCTATCCTGCTCTTCACCAACGGATACAAGACTAGGAGCTCGAGCCCCAGCAAACCTAGGGCTAGGTATATGTAGACGTAGGAGCCTGCGTACTGCAGATAGTACAGCTTCTGCTCTTCCGGAACTATGGGAGACTGCAGGCCAGCTGATCCCCCAACATAGTCCCAAGAAATGAAGATGAGCTTGAATATCTCGCCCACAGCTATCGTAGCTAGGGCGAACCAATGGCTCCTCAACCTGAAGAGCGGAACGCCCAGAGCTAGGCCTACTAGGGCTGCTACCAGTCCTCCAACGAATACGCCCACCCAAGGAGTCACCCCGTAGTAGAGCATGAGGATCATGGTCGTGTAAGCGCCGACGCCGAAGAACACCGCGTGTCCGAAGCTGAGCTGTCCGGTGTATCCCTCGAGTAGGTTCCAAGCCATCGCCATTATAGAGAACATGAGGCAGAGGAGCATGGCGTTGGCTGCGAATGGAAGGTCCAGCTTCCAGAAAATCAGGGGAGCTACCAGCATTACAGCAGCCACGATCACAAAATACTGGCCGTTTCTACCGCTTAGTCCCTCCCTCATGAATTGTAACATGTCCCATCACCTCTGTTCTGTCCCGAAGAGCCCGGTAGGCTTCACCAGAATTATGGCGATGAAGAGAAGGAACGCAACGACATCCTTCAGCGATGGGGAGATGAAGAGGGCGCTAACAGACTCGGTGACTCCAATTATGATCCCACTTATGTAAGCGCCGAAGACGCTCCCGAATCCGCCGAACACCACCACTATAAATGCTATGAGCGCGTAGAACCCACCCATCTCAGGGTGTATCGGGAGGAACGTGGCGACCAAGGTGCCGCCAACGGCAGAGATCCCTACCCCGATGCCGAATGCTATCCAGTACATCTTCCTCACATTTATGCCCATCAGATAGGCGGCCATCCTGTTCTGGGAAACCGCCCTCAAGGCGACTCCCGTATATGTGGTCTTCAGAAAAACGTAAAAGGCCACGGCCACTCCTAGGGACACGGAAAAGGCTATCAGCCTGGGGAGCTGGAGGCTTACCGTCCCGAACCTGTATATCACGTCCGCGTAGGGGACGTAGATCCTCTTTGTGTAGGGACCGAAGGCGGCCTCAGCGCCGTACCTGATCATCAAGAGCACAGCGAACGTGGCGGTGATCTGACTGACCATGGGAGCGTCTAGGACCCTCTCTATCACCACCCTCTGGGTGAGCACCCCCAGCGCGAAGGTCACTAGGAAAGAGAGGGGAACGCTCAGTAACGGATCCACTCCAGCTAGGGTGAAGGCCCAGTACGTTACGAAGGCCCCTAGCATCATGTAGTCTCCCTGAGCGAAGTTTATCACGTCCATTATGCCCCAGATAAGCGCGAGACCCATTCCGACAAGAGAGTAGACGCTCCCTATTAGGATACCACTGACTACCGCATTGGCAACGTAATCCAGACCTATCAAAGCCGACCCTCCGCAAAAATAGGGATGGAGAAGTTTAGCCCCTCTCGCTCCACTTGGGCATGGGGAACACAGGTTCAGCAGTCGCGAACTCCTCAGGGAATACGGTATGGTACTTCCCGTCCTCCATCATCTGGACCACTATACCCTGACCGAGAGTGTTCTGGCCGCTGGAGTCGAACTTCACTCCCTTCCATGGCATGATCAGCTTGTCTCCGGGGATGTTCAGGCTAGCTAGGGCGTCTCTTATCGCCTTACGGAATTCCTCCAAGTTGGCAGGGCTGGCCTTCTTACCGGCCTCCTCCAGAGCGTAGTAGAGCACCCAAGCGCCGGTGTAGTCCCTAGCGGAGTTACCGTTGAGGTCCACCCCGTACTTTGCCTTGTACCTATCGTTCACCTCCTTCAGCTTGGGTATCTTCTGGCCGAGGTCCCAGTTGAAGACCTCCCTGCTGAAGATGTAGAACCCGTCCTTGCCCACCTGCTTGACGTAACTTGGGTTTATGAAGCCAGCATCCTGCGCCAGTATGGCCTTCGGGTTGAAGTCCCTCTGCTTGGCGGTCTGGACGAAGAGTATGGCGTCCTGCACGTAGCTGGCAACCAGCACGAGGTCAGGGTTGGCTGCCTTCAATGTATCTATCTCGCTGTCCATAGAGGTTATCGTAGCCGCGTGGTAGCTCACTACTTTCACTATCTGGTATCCGGCTTCGGTGAAGTATTTCTGCCAGGCCCTAGCTGTAGCGGTTCCCCACTCGGTGTCCTCATGTATTATTGCTATCCTCTTTATCTGGTTACCATACTTCTTGTTCAACCAGTTCACGAAGTCTACGTGCTGCTTGGCAAACATCTCATCGTGAGGAGTGGTCCTGAAGAACCACTTGTAACCCCTAGCGGTGAGGGTGGGTGATGTAGACTCGGGGTTGAGCATCGGGACATGGGTACCTCTCACACACCTCGCTCACGGTCTTGGTGACGGCGCTCTGGTAGGAGCCAAGCATAGCAACTACTTTCTCCTCAGTTATTAGCCTCTCGGCCTCGGCTGCGCCGGTCTCGGGCTTGCCAGCGCTATCTCCAAACACAAGAACGATTTTAGCCCCTCCCAAGCTCTTTATGCCGCCAGCCTTGTTTATCTCCTCGACGGCGAACTCCAATCCTCTCTTCAAGTCAGCACCGGTTTCAGCTAGCTTGCCCGACAGAGGGAGCACCACGCCGACCTTGACCTCCCTGACGGCGCCCCCTCCTCTCTGCATCATCAGAACGGCAACTGCCACGATAATGACAACGATTACAACTATAGCGGCAAGAAGGGACTTACTTAAACCCCTTCTCCTCACCAATGCGACCACCTTTGATCTAATTGTGTTGGCAGCCTTACATATATACCTTTCCATTGAAAGGTAAAAATCTTTGAAAAATAAACGATTTTGACGACGGTAAAGATTAAAAGTTAGGTAAAGATCTTTGATGGCAAAGAGTTGACCGGATCGGGATAGGATATGTGGAGGACGGGAGTCGACATCGGGGGTACCTTCACCGATATCGTCTTCCTAGATGAGGAATCCGGTAAATTGAGTGTTCAAAAAGTTCTAACAACACCTAAAAGGCCTAGTAAAGCTGTTTTATCTGGTTTAGAGGAATCCGAGGTAGAGTTATCTGAGATCTCAACTCTAGTGCACGCCACGACCTTGGGTACCAATATGTTCTTGGGTCAGGAGGGATTGGTCCCACCCAAGGTGGCCCTGATTACCACCAAGGGCTTCAGAGACATCTTAGAGATAGGGAGGCAGCGCAGGCCCGAACTCTATAACCTCTTCTTCGAGAAGCCACCGCCCCTAGTAAGGAGGAGGGACAGGTACGAGATTGAGGAGAGAATTGACGCTTGGGGAAACGTGCTAATCCCTCTCAACGTTAAGGAAGCCGAGAAGCTGGCGGATCTCATCTGTGAGAAAGGGTATGAGGTGGTCGCCATCTCCTTCCTCCACAGCTACATGAACTCCATCCACGAGGAGAAGATGCTCCAAGTACTCAAGGAAAGATGCCCTGACCTCGATGTCATACTCTCATCTAGGGTGAACCCCGAGCACAAGGAGTATGAGAGGACTAGCACCACGGTGGTCAACGCCTTCCTGAGGAAGCTCCTCTCAACCTATCTGATGAACTTGGAGAGAGAGCTCCGGAGGAAGGGATTTGAGGGCAGGCTCTTGGTCATGCAGAGCAGTGGTGGGGTGTCAAAGGTCGAGTACGCTGTAGAGAGGCCTGCGGCCTTCATAGAGTCCGGTCCTGCGGCAGGAGCGGTGGCCGTCGCGCACTACTCCAAGCTGGCCGGAGATGATAGGGTGATAGGTTTCGACATGGGCGGAACCACAGCCAAGGCCTCGACGGTGATAGGTGGAGAGCCGACGGTCACCACAGAGTATGAAGTGGGTGGGAAGGTCCACGCTGGCAGGCTGGTGAAGGGATCTGGCTACCCCGTGCGATTTCCCTTCATAGATCTGGCGGAGGTCAGCGCCGGCGGTGGCACCATAGCTTGGATAGATGAAGGTGGAGCTTTAAGGGTAGGTCCCATAAGCGCGGGCGCCGAGCCAGGTCCAGCCTGCTACGGGAGAGGAGGGGACAATGCCACTATAACTGATGCGAACTTCCTCTTGGGCAGGTTAGGGAAGAAGCTTGCGGGAGGAAGCCTGATACTCAGGAAGGAGCTGGCTGAGAAGGCCATTGGCGGCCTGGCTGTCGAACTGGGTTTGGAGATGGAGGAGGCTGCTATGGGCATAATAAAGCTGGCCAACACGGTCATGGCCAAGGCCCTGAGGATAGTGACGGTGGAGAGGGGTCACGATCCTAGGGACTTCGTGATGTACGTCTTCGGCGGTGCTGGTCCCCTGCACGGGGTGGAGCTGGCGAGGGAACTAGAGGCGAAGGAGGTGCTAATACCCATCCATCCGGGAGTCTTTTCAGCGTTCGGGCTCCTCCTGACGGACTACAGGGTTGACACCGTCAGGAGCGTGATGAAGCTAGCAGAGGAGATCGAGGACAGGGAGGTGGAGGAGGCGCTGGCCCAGCTCGAGGTGGAGGCCAGCAAGGAGCTCGAGGGAGTTAGGGAGGTGCATGCAATCCCTAGTTTGGACATGAGGTACAAGGGGCAGGCCTACGATCTCAACGTACCGTGGAGGGGATCGGTTGATCAGGCCATAAGGGACTTCCATGCCACTCACGGGAGGGTATACGGGTTCTCATCTCCGGATGAGCCTGTAGAGGTAGTGAATGTAAGATTAGCACTGATAGGATCCCTTAGGAAGCCCCAGTTCCCGAGAATGAGGGCCAAGGAATATAGACCGGAGGCCGAGGGATCAAGGGAGGTGTACTTCGAGGGCAGGGGGTGGGTAGATGCGTCAGTTTACTCTAGGGAGAAGCTTAAGCCCGGCGCCACGCTTGAAGGCCCGGCTGTAGTGGAGGAGTACGACTCTACGACGTTGATCCCACCGGGACACCTGCTGAGGGTGGATGAGTTCGGAAACCTGAGGATAAGGGTGATGTGAATGGTTGATCCCGTCACCGTGGAGGTGATCAGGAGCTCCTCCTCCTACATAGCTGAGGAGATGGGTATCGTGCTGAGGAACGCGGCCTACTCCCCGAACATAAGGGACAGGATGGATCACAGCTGCGCGATCCTCCTAGAGAACGGGGAGATGATAGCTCAGGCTGAACACATACCCGTTCACTTGGGGAGCATGGCCGTGGGGGTCAAGAACACCATAGATTACCTGCAGAGATCCTCTGTGGAGCTGGAGGAGGGCGACATAATCGTGCTTAACGACCCGTACATAGCGGGAACTCATCTGAATGATGTGACCATGGTGAAACCCCTCTTCCACAGGGGGGAGATATTCGGGTATGTAGCGAACAAGGCCCATCATGTCGATGTTGGGGGGATGGTCCCCGGAAGCATAAGCGGCAGCGCTAAAGAGTTGATTCAAGAGGGACTGGTCCTCCCTCCGCTGAAGATAGTCAGGAGGGGCCAGCTCGACATAAGCGTGCTCAACCTGATCCTGAGTAACGTGAGGGTTCCTAGATACACTAGAGGTGATTTGAAGGCTCAGATAGCTGCCCTCAACGTTGGCGAGAGGAGGCTGAGGGAGCTGATAGACAAGTACGGGCTGGAGACGGTGATAGAGGCTTGGAACAGGACGATAGACTACACGGCCAACTACCTGAGGGGGAAGCTTAAGGAGGTGCCTCCGGGCCTCTACAGCGCCGAGGATTACATGGAGGCCGACGACGGGCTGCTGGCCATCAGGGTCAGGGTGCAGCTCTCTAAGGAGTCCATAAGGGTGGACTTCACCGAAACCGATGAGCAGGTCGACATACCCATAAACGCTGTTTACGGCGTGACCGTCGCGGCCACCTCCTATGCGATAAAGGCTGCCTTGGATCCGGATCTGCCCATGAACTACGGGTTCTTCAAGGTAGTCAGGGTAGAAACTAGGGAAGGAACGCTCGTTCACCCGAAAAAGCCTGCTCCTGTGGCAGCGGGCAACGTAGAGACTTCTCAGAGAATAGCCGAGACCGTCCTGAAGGCGCTGGCCGAGCCGCTAAGGGGAAGGATACCTGCAGCCTCCCACGGGAGCATGAACAACGTGATGGTGGGGGGAATACACGAGGGGAGAAGCTGGGCGTTCTACGAGACAATAGGAGGCGGGATGGGAGGCAGGCCAGGTAAGGACGGCGTCGACGGCGTTCACACTCACATGACCAACACCATGAACACCCCGATCGAGGTCATAGAGAGGGAGTGTCCGGTACTCTTCGTGGAGTACAGCCTCAGGGATGACTCGGGAGGCCCGGGTCAATACAGGGGTGGACTGGGGATAACTAGAGCGTTCAAGATCCTCTCAGGCAGGGCAGTACTATCCATAGCTACTGAGAGAGTTAAGCTCAGACCTTGGGGATTGGAGGGAGGATTGGAGGGGAAGAACGGCTTCCACTACGTCGAGAGGAACGGAGAGAGGATCGTGCTCGGGGCCAAGGCCACCATGGAGCTGATGAAGGGGGATGTGGTCTACATAAACACCCCCGGTGGTGGAGGTTACGGGGATCCTAAGCTCAGGGATCCATCTCTAGTGAAGGAGGACCTGCTGGATGGAAAGATATCAGAGGAAACCGCCCGAAAGGTGTACAGACTGACAATCTAACTTTCTTTTTACATTTAGCCCTTCCTATTGACGACTGACTGGGTGGCTGGCATTCAAGTTTAAACTCCCGAACTGAAGTGAGGCTGCATACGCTTATAGGCATCATCGCACTGGTCGGGATTGAAGCGGAACACTAAAACAGACTCGTTATATTCGCCCTTATGTTATAAAGCTTTTCCTAATTTTAGCTAATTTTCCAACTTTAGTATCTAAATTAGACCCAATCTTTATATTATATTGAATCTTGAACGCCCGGTGCTCTCATATGAACAGGAGAGTAGCCCTCTTTCTAGCCCTGTCGTTCGTACTCGTGTTTGGCGCCACCGTTTTTCCACTATCGGCTCAGAAGAAGGTCGTTGGTTTAGACGTAGCCCCGGGGAGAGTCAAGGACCTAGACGCCGAGATCGGTCAGAAATATCTGAAGAAGCTCAAGGATTACCTGATGTCTTGGGGTTACGAGGTAAAGGAACTGACCCAGCTGACACCGGAGTCCCTGAAGGACGTTGATGTGCTGATAATCGGTAAGATGAAGGACTACAACAGCAAGTTCTCCCCATCCGAGGTGCAGGCTATCGCCAGCTGGTTCAAACAGGGAGGAAAGCTTCTATGGGTTGGAGCTGACTCCGACTACGTAGAACCCTATCTCAAGCCCGAAGATGTTGGATTCAAGGCTGAGGAGCCCAACAAGATACTATCGGCCGTAGGTTCATCCATAAGGATAGAGTACGCTAGCTTGGAGGATCCTGAGTCCAACGCCGGTGCGGCCTACAGGGTCGTGAGCTACAAGGCCAATCATCAGGGATGGGCCGCAGAGATAACTAAGGGAGCCGATAAGGTCCTCTTCCACGGACCCACCCTCCTAGCCGGATACAAGGATGGGAAGTTCGTCCCCTTCGACCAAGTTGTGGGTGACACGTGTGTCTGGCTCTACAGGAGCAGCGACAAGGGAACGGTTGTGAGCCACGACGGCATAGACCCGAAGGCCTATAGGGTGGGACAGACCGGCAGCTTCGTGGAAGCTGCGGCCGAGAAGATAGCTGTCGGCTCCACCTACAGCAAGCTGATAGTCACTGGCGAGTCCCTCCTCGGTGATAGAACCATAATAAGCGAGGAGTACCACGGCGTCAAGCTACAGGGACCGACCTTCGTGAAGAACGCCCTGGCTTGGGGCACCACTGTCGAGAGCGCCGGCCTGCCCATGGAGTGGATAGCTGCCATAATCGTGGTGATAATAATCGTGGTGGTCGGCGCCTACCTGGCCATGAAGAGGAAGAAGTCTTAAGTCTCCTCCTCCCCTCTTTTTCCCCGAAGGTGGTGCTCCGTGAATGTCAAGTATTTGCTCATAGTGGTCGCTATCTTGGTGATCGGTGCTGCGGCCCTTTTCCTGATCAAACCTAGTGGCGAGACGGCAACCACTACCCAGCAAGCTCAGAAGGGCATAGTCCTGAAGATAATAACTAGGCACGCCAGCGAAATCCAAGAAGTAACTAGGGAGAGGTTCCTAAAGACGGACCTTGCCAAGAAGTACAACATAGTGGATCTCCAGTTCTACAGCCCTCATGTCGCCCTGTGGAGAGATACCATACTTAAGCAGGAGCCGGACGTTGCTTGGGGCGGGGGGCCCGCATTATTTAACGAGCTGATCAGGCAGGGGCTTCTAGCACCGATAACAGACCCAGATGCCCTCAAAGAGATCGAGAGCCTCCCTGACAAGATAGGAGGCTCTGAGATAAAACACTACGAGAACGGTAAGCTCATGTGGGTTGCTGCGGCCATCTCCTCGTTCGGTTTCAGCGTAAACGAACCTCTGCTCAAGAAGTACGGTCTACCGGAGCCTAAATCCTGGAAGGACTTGGCGAGCCCGGAGATGGCCAAGATCCTGCCTAAGCCAGCCATATCCTATGCTAGAGCCCTTACCTCCACATCTCACACTAGGATATATCAGATCATACTCCAGAAGTACGGGTGGGACAAGGGATGGGAGATCCTAGCTAGGATGGCAGCCAATGGCAGGCCGTATGGCGGTTCTGTGGAGGCCCTCACGGCTGTGGAGACTGGGGAGACACCCATAGGCATAATGATCGACTTCTATGGGTACGGGGCCCAGATCGAGTTCCCCGGCCTGAAGTACATACTCCCATATAACGAGTCCATAGTCAACGGCGATCCCATCGCCCTCCTGAAGACCTCCAAACACTCTGACGCTGCCCAGGCCTTCATAAAGTGGGTGATTTCGGTGGAGGGCCAGAAGATATGGCTCCACAAGAAGATAAACAGGATGCCCGTCAGGGCCGATGTGTTCAACACTCCCGAGGGTAAGGAGAGGCCTGATCTTAAGAGGGCCTATGAGCAGACCGTCAACAACATAGGCATACCCTTCGATGAGAAGCTGGCCACAGAGATCCTGTTCTCCCTCAAGTACTACTTCGACTCGGTGTACTGCGATCCACACGACCAGCTCGTGAGGACATGGGCGAAACTGGTCAAGGCCTACAAGGCGGGCAAGCTGACCGAGGAGCAATTCAAGAAGTTCTCTAGGGAACTGGGAAGACCTCTTACGTGGACTGAGGATGGCAAGCAAGTCACCTTCACACTAGAATACGCCAAACAGATCAATGAGAAGTTGAGGGACACGGCCTTCGCCAACAAGATGCAGAAGATCTGGAGACAGGCCGCGGTGGAGAGATACGAGAAGCTTTACGAAGAGATACCCAACCCCTGATCTCTCACCACCCTAAATTTTTCACAGTCCTTCGTTCGAACCATAACTTTTTTAGAATTCCCCTCACTGGTGAGGGGGGCGAAGAGGATGCCTTATATGAAGGTTGGAGATCTCCTGAAGGGGTACGGCTTCATAAGCGTTACCCCCGACAAGACCGTGAGAGAAGCGGCTAAGGTGATGGCGAACAAGGGGATCGGCTTCTTGGTGGTTGTGGACTCAAGCGACCCCCGAAAGGTGGTGGGGGTCCTCTCTGAGAGGGACATCATCAGGGCCTTGGCCAGCAACAAGGAGGATGCCAAGGTCGAGGAGCTCATGACCAAGGATGTCGTCACGGTGAAGGACACGGACACCCTCTATAAGGCAGCTAAGCTCATGAGGGAGCACAGAATCAGGCACCTCGTAGTCGTAAACGGGGACGGCATCCCGGTCGGTGTGCTCAGCATAAGGGATCTGACCTATGAGGAGGGCGCGCTCAAGGCCCTCGCCGAGGAGATAGAGAACGAGTTCTCCCCTTGAAGTAGGTGTAATAGAACCAGATCGCATCGTACTGTTGCTGGGTCTCTATAGAGCAAGGCCTCATGGACCTGAGGTGCTCAATGGCTTCATCAGGTCGCATTCCTTTTGAGACGAAGTAGGCGGCCAGGACGGTGCCGGTCCTCCCGCATCCCGCCAAACAGTGGACCAGCACCTTCTTTCCCTCTTCAACTTTCTGGTTGATCAGGTCGACTATCTGAGCTAGGAGCTCTACGGGCGGAGCCGAGAAGTTCTCGATGGGAAAGAAATAATGCTCCATTCCCAGCTCCCTCAATCTCTCGATCACACGCTCGTCATACTCCTCCGACTTCACGAGCGATACCACGACCTTTATTCCCTTATTTGCCAGCCAATCGATCTCCTCCGGTGAATAGAGAAAAGCGGAGCCGGCCACATGCTCGTCCACGAATGAGAAGTTTCTAGGCTTCCTCAATCTCACACCGGCCAAGCCATATGCTTGAACGCTATAACTCTTAACACGTCTGACGCGTCCTCAACGGCATCTATCATGTTCTCGAAGAGCTCCACGAAGTCCCTCAGGTTCATGAGCTTGACCACATCTATCTTCACGTGGAGCAACTCCTCCATTGCCTGCTGATGTAATTCATCGAACACCGACTCGAGCGTGTCTATCTCGCTCACGATATCCAATGATGACTCGATGTCTTCTCTCATGATCTCTATTGCCCTGAAGAGCCTGTTTGAGATCCACTTGGAGACCCTAGCCATCTCCCTCATGAGCTCCCTTATCTTCGGGGGTATATCTTCTGGATCAAGGGTTCTGAGCCTCCTCGATGCGCCCAAGGCGAAAGAAGCGATCCTGTCCACCCTACCGACGAGCCTAGCGAAGTCTGCTTTGTCTTGGCCCGAGAGACTGCTGAACCAAAGTTGCCTGTCTATGGCTATCCTGATCTCGTCAGCTTGCCTCTCAAACTCCTTGACCATCTTGAAGCTCCTCTCATCCCTTACCCCACTTGAGTAATTGCTCACCATGTCGGCGAAGCTCTCTACCGCCTTCACGACCTTTGAAGCGTGATCCACCACCATGTCGTAGGCTGGCCAGAAGGGCCTCGTCTCCTTCATAAGGAAGATGAGGAAGGATCCAGCGGCCATCATCAGGGCGGTGAGCATGAAGGTACCTCCGAACCCGTAGACCTCGCCCACGGCCCCCAAGGTCAGGGCACCGGTCATATAGCCGAAGTCCCTGAGCGATGTGTACAGGCCCATTGATCGTCCCCTCACGGTGGGTGGGGCTGCGTCAGCCGAGATGGCGGGGAGTATAGGGTAGTAGAGGCCCACACCCAACCCTAAGGTGACGGAGGCTAGAGCCAAATATAGGGGATCTCCTAGGGAGTGGAGAAGATATATGCTGACAGCCTTGATGGAGAATCCCATGAAGATGGGGATCCTCCTCCCGAAAACATCCGAGATCCTCCCGGAGAACGGCATCAGGAGGGCCCAAGATAGAGTGTTCAGACCCTGTATGAAACCAATCTGGGTGGTCCCGAATCCCAAGGAACTCAGGTAGAGGGGTAAGAGCCCCCATATGAGCGCATCAGAGAACTGAGCTACGTGGCCGAGGAAGTAGGTGAGCCTCAGGGTCCCGCTTCTCAAACACATGGAATACGCTTGGACCGTGGGCATCTCCTCTACTTCTGCTCCCTCGACCCTCGTTTCGGAGATGCCCACCAAGGAGAGAATAAGAGCTAGGGCCGAGGTGACTAATGTTATGTAGAAGGCATCGGGTATGTTCCTGACTTCGGACACGTAGCCTCCCAAGAATGACCCAGCCGTGTATCCACCGTAAACAGAGGCCTCCATTATACCCAAACTAAGGCCGTGCCTCGCCCTCCCTCCGGCCTCCGATAGAACTATCATCACACCGGAATCGACCAACCCCTGACTCCAACCCATCATGAGGGAGGCGGCGGCCACCATCAACAGGTCTCTGCTGTATATGAGCAGTAAGGTACCGGCGAAGAACATTCCAGCCCCTAAAACGACTGCTACCTTCCTGCCCAGCTTCTCAGACAAGTATCCGGCCAATAGATCAGCCAGACCCTTGAAGGCTCCGAATGAGAGTATGGGGAGGAGCACGATAAAGAGGTAAGAATAGGTCTGTTGGACGAATCCGCTCACGTACAGCGGGAGAACTGCCCTCTGCACACCCATGCCCGCCCCTATTGAGAGGGTGGTCATGGCAGCAGAGACCATTATCCTTCCGGGGTCTCTCCCGCTCAATCCTCGAATCACCTGAGGGTCTCGAACTCCTCACTGAGGAACTCGGGTAGAAGGGCGCACACCTCCCTATAAAAATCGACCCGGGAGTTGGCCCTCACGCACTCGCAGAACTGGGGCACCCACTGGAGCAGATGATCCTCCAAGAAGGATTTAGCCTCGCCCAAGGCCTCTTCCTCGCCTAATAGATAGAGGTAGCGGAGGAATTCGAGCTCCGCTGATATATGCTCTGGGAGGTCCTTGAACTCGTCGGAAATATCGACGCCGAAGGCCCTCATCCTGTCCTGAACGTCAACGGCTAGGTGGGACATGAGCACCTTTTCCTCGGTCCTGTACACCGATTCGTAGGGTGGACAGGGGATCTCCTTGCCAAATCTGAAGAGCCTTACGTACTCTTGATTCATTAGGTGGGGATCTTCCACCCTTAAATCAGCTTGAGGCCACCTCTCCCTAACCTTCTCAAGTAAAGGTTCGATCTCCTTTACCCACTCCTCCGTGGGCCTCATGAACGCTAGGGTGAAGAACTCGAGTAGCTCGGCACTCTCCTCTCTCTCGCTCATAATCTGGGGTGGAAGCCCCCCATATTAAGGTTATCTAAGGCAGCCGAGCGGCAGGTATCTCTCGCTGACACCCTTTATCTTCCTCAAGGAGCCCTCGAGCTCGAGGATAGTTTGAGAATCCCCCTCGACGAAACTCACGTCAACACACACGCCCTCGGTGTGATGATGCGTTCTGGTGACCACGCAGCTCCCGTACCTCTCCAATACTTTGGAGACCAATTCGCTGCTCCTCCCCTCCGATACCACGATCAGCACACCCCTGCACCTGTGGGGGGTTAGGAGGTGAACCCTATCCTCCATGACCTCCACCAATATACTCTGGATCAGAGATGACCTGCTCATCCCCAGCTTGGAGGATAGCTCATCGATCTTCTCCACCAAGTCCTCGGGGAGGGAGATACCGAATCTCCTCTTCATGCTGCCTTACCTTCCCCTTAGCAGGGATATCAGGTAGAATCCCAGCATGACGATGCCTATAACCCCCGAAGGTGCCAATCCGGTGGCCACGCTTATCAGCAGGCCCATCAGGCCGCCGGCCAGCGACAGGAGGAACCCGAGTATCACTGCCACCCTGCCGCTCTTGGCTAGAGCGGACGCGGTTATGCCGGGGAGAAGGACCATTACGTGCTCGACCACGAATCCAACGGACTTCAACAGTCCAACGGTGGCTATGGCTAAAGAGGCGACCATCATGGCGTCGTAAAGGGAAGCCCTGACCCCCGACAGCCTGACGAAGTCTCTGTCCACCCCTATGAGTATGTGCTCCCTCAGGAAGGGAACCGTCAGGATCAGAACTATGGCGGAGACGGCGACGGTGAACCATACATCCTCCCAAGTCACGAGCAAGGGATCCCCGATTATGTATGACCAGACGCTGGTCTCCATAGGGAAGGCCGTCAGTATGTAGTAGAGGGATATGGTGGTGAGGGACACGCTTATCGAGACGAATATGGCTGTGGCTGAGTCGGGCCTGACTCCCCTAGATATGAGGAGGGAAACCGTGGACACCAAAATGAGGCTGAAGATAATGGAGCAGATCTCGAACGGGCATCCCAGCAGGTTCATTGTTATTATGGCGAGGAGGGCCGAGAGAAGAGCAGAATGTGGAAGGGCTCCAGCTAGGAAGAGGAGCCTCCTCGCCACCACCACGGGGCTAAGCACCCCGTAGACAATAG
Organism: Thermoproteota archaeon; assembly: GCA_027491395.1. Lineage (GTDB taxonomy): Archaea > Korarchaeota > Korarchaeia > Korarchaeales > Korarchaeaceae > Korarchaeum. The sequence continues at coordinate 15,009 of JAOZFI010000001.1, forward strand.
AGGCGAGGCCCACCACTACGATCCATCTGGGATCCAGCATCAGCTCAAACGGCATAGCCATCCACCACGTGGACGCACTTCTCTACTATGAAGACGCTCCTCCCGTAAACCTTGCTAAGCAGCTCCTCCTTTATGACCTGATGGGGCGGGCCCATCGCTACTACCCCCCTGTTCACGACCATAATCAGCTTGGCCCTGTCGAGGAACATGCTTGGGTCGTGGCTGCTCACCATCACCAGCTTAGATGAGGACATCTCCTTGATCATCCTGACCAAGTCAACCCTTCCCATCGGATCCACTGCAGTGAGGGGCTCGTCCATTATCAGGATGGAGGGATCCCATACCAAGGCCCTAGCTATGAAGACCCTCTGTCTCTGGCCCCCTGATAGCTCTGACAGCGGTTTGCCTGCTATATCATCGACTCCCATCCTCTTGAGGGCAGACTCTATCCTCCCCCTCTCGTTCTTTGGGAAGGAGAGCCTGGGAGGCCTCCTTCTCAGGGCTATGGCGGACTCGACTATTTCCCTGACGCTGACCGGGAAGCTGTAATCCTCACCCTTCCACTGGGGGACGTAGCCTATGAGCCTGCCGGCCCTCTCTGGCTTGCCAGTCACATCCTCTCCGTTGACTAGGACTTTTCCTTTAGCAGGTATCAGTCCTAAGAGCGCCTTGAACAGGGTGGTTTTTCCAGCGCCATTGGGACCCATTACCACCACTAGACCGGGTCCCTCGAGTCGAAAGTTCTCGTTAGAGAATATCTCCTCATCATCGTAGCTTACCTCGAGTCCCCTCACCTCAAGGGTCAGCGCGCTCATCGTGCACAAATTGGGTATATCAAATATAAAGGAGTGCACAAACTAAAGGGTGATGAGGGCGGGCGCTGTGTTACTGCTGCTGGCTCTGGCACTGTTGGTTCAATCGTCTGAGGGCTCACCTAGAGGCCTCAATGTGATCGTGACCTTCTCCAACCTGAAGTACGATGTGGATCTCTTAGCATGCTCCTCCGACAGGGTGGTGTCCCTCGTACCATCCGGAGTCGATCCGCACGACTACGAGCTCAAGCCGGAGGATGTAAACTTGTTAAAGGAGGCAGACATCGTAGTATCAACAGCTCATGCTCCCTTCGAGAGGCTCATCAGGGAAAAGGTTGCCTCAGGTGAAATAAAAGCGGAGCTAGTGGAGATTCCTAAGCTAGGACTCAAGATCTTGACGAATCCAGCAACCAAGCAACCTAACTATCACATGCCCATCTACGATCCCGATAACTACCTCAAGTTCATGGGGCGTCTGAGAGAGATAATGGCTAGAGAGAACCCCGAGTGCGCCTCTCAGTATAAGGAGAGGTACGATCGGATAAGGGAGAGGATCTTAGAGATTAAGATGGAAGCGCCCCGCTTGAACCTGTCGGCTGTCGCCGTGAGTCCCGTCGCCCAGTACGCGGTCGAATGGGCTGGAGTGAAGGTGAGGTACCTGCTCCTTAAGGAGAGGGGGGTGCCAGCAACGCCTCCTGAGCTGGCGGAGATCAGGAGGAGGGCTCTTACTGGAGAGATAGGGATCATGTTATTGGTAGGGAATGCGAGGACCCCGCTCAATAAGAAGGCTGTGGAAATGGCTGAGGAAATGGGCATACCTTGGATAAACGTCCCATCACCGCTCGAACCAAGGAGCATCATCGAAAAGCTTGAAGACGTGGTGAGAGCCCTCTCTAACATCGGAGAAGTTAGATCGGCGAGGATGAGATATGGGTATATCCCGCTGATTGTCACAGTGGTTGTGATAATCGCCTCACTGTCTGCGGCGCTCTACTTGCTGAGGAGGCAACCTAATTAGGTATGCTACTTCCCTTGAAAGGATGAGTGAATGGGCTAGGAAGGCTCATCACTATCTCAATGTGACCGGGAGGTTCAGGGGCTTCAGAAAGCTAAGCGACGGACAGAGATACGAGGTCGTGAAGGAGGGCCTGCGGGAGTTCTTGGAGCAGAACCCCCTCACTAGGGAAGAGGCTGAGGAGGCTCTTGAGTGGTTCCTCTCTAGGAGGAGGGTTCACGAGGCTCGGGCTCTAGCGAAGCTGATGAAGCTCAAGCTCGGGAAGAGGAGGTGATCACATCTAACGCTATCTGGATAGCCCTCTTGATAGTGGATAGAGGCAGGCTGGGGACCGGTTTGTCCATCTTAGAAGCCATCTCAGAGGAGTATGGGACGTGGATGAAGCCAGCCGGTACCCTGAGGCCCATGATATCCAATGTCCTCAGCGTCTTGTACATGACATAATTGCACAGATACGTCCCGGCCGAGTACGACAGGAAAGCGGGTATGCCCTCCTCCCTCAAGGCCATCACTATCTCCCTAGTCGGGAGCAGGGAAAAGTAGCATGGAGGCCCATCCGGATCTATGGGCACATCTACTGGCTGCTCTCCGTCGTTATCCGGAATCCTCGCATCTATCAGGTTTATTGCAACTCTCTCAATCCTGATAACGGGTCTTTCAGGAGCAAGACCGAGATTAAGCACTGCCTCAGGCCTGAGTTCCCTTATGAGCTTCTCCAGCCTCTCGCTCGCCCTTCTGAACGAGACTGGCAGAACTTCACCCACTACTTCATCGCTCACGAGATGCTCTACCAAATCACTAGTAGGATTGGAGGGAATGTCATCCCAGCTCTCAAATCCAGTTAGTAAGATCATGGGATCACCCCCTAAGGGGGCTCGGATCGGCACTGCGTCTTCATGACTCCGCGCCCCTTCGCCACCTCATCGCCCCTCTCCAATAAGAGATGCGAAGAAAAACATCTTGCCTTGACTCCACCTATCCACCCACTTGGCTACGATATTGAGATTCCTCTCTGCACACCTACATTTTTCTATTTTGATGGAGGAAAAAATAAAAACAGTAGGATTTGTCCGCGAGTAGGTTGTATTAGTGCAGGGAACACGTAAGGACTAATAAAATTCAGGTCGTAAATCCTCCCTATGCAGAGACGTGAGTTCCTTAAGATTGCTGTAGCAGGCGCTGCTGGCTTCGCAGTGGGATCTCTGGTGGGATTACCCATAAAGAAGAGCGGGATGGAAGGTGTCAGTGGGAAAGAGGTCGCTTCCAAGATACAGGAGGGTTCCCACAGAGTAGAGGCGCTCAAGGTGTATAACTGGTCCTATTACATCCAAGAGCTACTCCTAGATATATTTGCCAAAGAGGTGGGTATGGATAGGAAGAAATTGGTGTATGATGTTTTCGAGGATCCCTCAGAACCTTTCTCCAAAATAGCAGCTGGGGGTAGCGGATATGACTTGGTAGTTCTCCCAGACGCGGAAGCTGCTCTTGCTATAAGTAAGGGATTTGTCAGGAGACTGGACAAGTCCCTTATACCCAACCTGAGGTTCGTGGATCCGGATTTCCTGCATCCCCCATTCGATCCAGATAACGAGTACAGTGTAGTTTACATGTGGGGCATAACGGCTTATTCATGGAGGTCAGACTTCGTCCCTAAAGGTGTGACCACCCTCAAGCAGATATTCGATCCAGAGCTGGACTTCTTGAAGAGGCATGGGAAGAGGGTGATGATGCTGGAGGAGGCCATGGAAGTCGTCCTCTCTGCCAAGGCCTACTTAGGTAAGGACCCCTATGACTGGGGTGATAAGACGATGGAGGAGGTGAAGGAAGTACTGATCAGGCAGAAGCCCTATTTGGCTGGCTACGGAGGAACAAGCGAGTATTACAGGGGCTTTGCCGAGGGAAGCATAGATGTAGCTCAAGCCTATAACGGTGACATAGCTCTCTTGAGGACCGAGGAACATCCAGAACTCGCCGACAAGGTCAAATTCGGAATACCGGAGGAGGGAGGGACTAGATGGACTGATAATATGCTGATACCAAAGGACGCTCCCCATCCCGAGGCGGCCCATCTCTTCATAAACTTCCTGCTGGACCCAGCTGTAGCTGCCGTCAACTCGCTTTACGTAAAGTACATGAGTCCAGTGAAAGACGCCAAACCTCTTATAGAGAAAGTCCTCAGCGATCCCGAGATATACCCCACCAACATCAAGGATAGAACTTGGTATGTACCGCTGCTCACGGAGGAGGATCATGCTAAGCTCATGAAAGTATGGAAGGAGGTCCAAGGGTCCTGACCTCTGCGTCAGGATGAGATGGAGTGGGGGTTGCAACATCGGAGACCCCACACCCCCGGAGATATGCACCCTTCTCCACCATTGTCAGCTACCTCTACTTCTCATGTCCCAAAGAATCTCTGAACTGAGAAGTGCCTAGACCGACTGTGGACACCCTCATATCCGAGGTGAAGGGAACCTGAACTCCATATGACTTCCAGTAGTGCTTCCTCAAATGGATTCGCGCCCAAAAAAACAAAACACTTATTACTCTCCACCCTGAGTGGGAGCTGAGGGCAAATGGACGAAGTGGAGCAAATAGGGCTCAACTGGGATCGTTTCTCCCAGAGAATAAAGGAGGATCCCTACGAGTTCCTCAAGCTGGGGCCCGAGGAACTCAGGAGGGTGATAATGGAGAACCTCACCCCGTTGGCCAAGTTCCTAGGAGTAAATGCGATAATATACGAGTGCGGCAGGTGGTACGCTAGGATAGAGAGGATAGATCTGGAGGATGAGGAGCCAGAGCTGAGTGAGGTCATGGACAAGGAATGCTATGTCTCCTTGGAGGACGAGAATGGGTGCGATGTAGTGGTCTTGGCCATCAGGGAGGATGAGACAGGAGATGTGGAGGCATTCGCCCGTTCTGCTGGTGAAATACTTGAGATAATATTCAACGGGAAGGCCTGCGAGAATCAAGACGTCCCGTGGGATGACTTCCAGTGGTGAAAGCGTATATTTTTCACCCTCTCCTCTAGTTTATGTCGGGATTGTCTGGGGGAACCGTTGATAGGCTCGAAGTTTACGTGTTGGCAGAAGAGCATGCTTCAGGCATGTTCTGGGCTCAGCATGGCATATCCTTCCTACTAAAGGTCCGCTCCGGTGAGCAGGTTCATGAGATCCTCTTCGACACCGGAAACAGCTGGGAACCCATCGAACACAACCTCAGGCTGCTGGGCCAAGATGTATCGAGAGTTAAAGCAGTAGTCCTTTCGCACAGGCATTACGACCACACAGGAGGCCTCAGAGGTCTCCTGACAGATCTGAACAGGGAGATCACGATCATATCACATCCGGACCTCTTCAGACCGAACTTCGTCCTGCCTCTGAGGGAGATAGGTATACCCTTCACTAGGGAAGAGCTTGAAGGACTGGGTGCGAGGTTCCTCCTGACCCGCGATCCTATTGAAATAGTGTCCGGGGTTGAGACGACTGGGGAGATTCCCAGAACCTCTGAGTTAGAAAGGGAGATGACCATTGAGACCTACACGGTGGATGATGACGGGAGACTGGTTAGAGATCCCATAATGGATGATGTCTCCCTCATCGTGAAGCTGGGAGGGGGATCTGTGGTGCTAACCGGATGCTCCCATGCTGGAGTGGTGAATATAGTGAAGAGGGCACTGGAAATAGCCGGCCCGGTCAGAGCGGTGATGGGAGGCTTCCACCTCGTCAGTGCCTCTGAAGAGAGGATAGAGGCTACTGTCAAGGCCCTCCGAAACTTGGGTGTGGAGCAGGTAATCACCGGTCACTGCACAGGTTTGCCAGCGGAGTGCGCGTTCAGAAGAGCATATGGAGAAGGTTTCTCACAACTGGCCGTGGGAAGAGTGTTCAAATTTACCTAGAGAGGATTAGAGAACATCAGACAAGTAGAACTCAATCATGTTTCCCTTCCTCCTCTCCCATACGAGGCCGCTCCTCTCGAGGACATTGAGGTGCCACCTCAAGCTTCCCAGACTCATCCCCAGATCCCTGGACATCTGTCTCAGGTAAGCGCCCGGGTTCACCCTCAGGTACTCTATTATGGCCCTCCTCGCACTGCTCGATGCGACTCCACGATGCTGCGACATCAGCACCCTGAGCTGGCACTCCTTAAGCTCACAGCACCCAGACTCTTCAACGAGCACCAGCTGACCCGTGAGGGCGGAGAGGAATCCTGCTACGAATCCCCTGAGGAAGTTGCACCCACCCATCCCTCCCTGTTTCCTCACCTCCTCGGCCCCACTGACCCTGAGGACCGCGCCTTCCGGTCCTGAATTCAACACATCCATCTTTTCAGCCATGTTCAGATGGGAATTCACCTCCTCAAGGGCGTTCCACGGACTGATCGATGGATTGGCCTTTTTTACTGCCTCCCCAACTCTCTCACCGAGTCTCAATCCGAACATATAGACCAAGAGACCCCCCTCAGGTGTGGAGGTCTCTACCAAGCTTATCAGAGAGGAACAGGCGCTCCTCAGCAGATGACTGGAGGAAGGACCCAAGACCTCCTCGAGCACTTTCCCGATATGATTCCCTATCCTAGACCTATCTAGACTCATTATAATTCTTGATATTACTTTATTACTTAAATGGGTTACTGACTTGAGGATTCTAGAGTTCCTAGACACTCGTGCTATATCTGTTATTCAAATCATATGATCAGACCTCTAGGTGATTGAGTTGGCCAAGAGGCTGATGATTGTGGTCAGTAAAGGAACCTTAGACATGGCCTATCCCCCCCTCATATTGGCCCAGATCGGAGCGGCCATGGGCTTGGAGGTCGGTCTCTTCTTCACATTCTGGGGTTTCGACATAATAAGAAAGGACAGGGTTGATAACCTCAAGGTGACTCCGGTAGGGAATCCATCGATGGGAGTGCCGAACATACTAGCTATAATCCCAGGAATGACCGCAATGGCGACTGGCATGGTGAGGAAGAAGATAAAGGAGCTCAACATGCCTACCGTAAGGGATATGATAAAGGAATGCAAGGACCTAGGAGTGAAGTTCTACGCCTGCTCAACTACAATGGAGATGTTCGGCCTGAAGAGGGAGGACCTGATAGAGGAGGTGGATGATGTAGTCGGCGCGACTACTTTCATGAACATGGCCATGGAGGATTCCGTAGTGATGTTCGTGTAACCACCTAATAATCTTTCTAGGGTGGATGAGCTCCCGGCCCTCATTTCACCTCGTACTTACTCATGATCTGCTGCCTAGTGAGGAACCCTCTCTTAGTCAGCCTCCTATACGCTAGCTCAATGGAAGCAAAGGCTAGGACATTAATCCATATCGTGTAGAAAACTCGTTGGTCTGTTCGCCACTGATAATACATTAGGAGGGAGAATATGGCTAAGACCATGACTAGGCTGAAGGCTACGAGGGACTTACTCGCTCTCGTCTCATCGATCAGCCTCAGGTGAGATAGTATGGCGAAAATGTACACTAGGAGGAATGCCGCACTGCAGATCGCGGCGATCCCCTCTATGTTGAAGAGTAACGCGAAGATAATCCCCAATCCGGCCGTTATGTAGAGGCCCTCAGGAGCAGAGAACCAAGACCTTCTCTCGAAGACGGGAGGTAGCTCACCCTTTACAGCCAGCGCGTAGGCTATGTTCGCGCCTCCATAGAGGGTAGCATTTATGGCCGATGAGGTGGAAAAGAGGGCGCCCACTGATATGAATGTGAAACCCAGACTACCCAAGAACGGCTTAGCGGCCTCAGCAAGCGCGTACTCCTTAGCCTTTATCAACTCCTCCACTGGCAGATTTCCTACGGCAACCACCGATATGGGCACGTAGACCAATGTCACTATAAGAAGGCTCAAATATATTGCCCGAGGGACGTTCTTCTCAGGGTCCTCTATGTCCTCAGACGCGTTAGTTATCAATCCAAAACCAGTGTAGCTCAGGAAGAATATAGTAGCGGCATACACGGCTCCCATGACATGCTTGGAATCAAGCTGGGGTGCTACATAATCGGGATTGATAGTCCACAATCCCCCCCAGAACAAATATCCCAAGGACGAGGAGCTTACCTAGGACGATGAAGGACTCGGTCCTTCCCACCGTCTTGGATCCGAAGAAATTTAGGGCCACGAAGACCGCTACTACGACGATCTCAACCAACCCAAACAGGAATGGGTCTCGAATCCCGATCAGGGCAAGGAGATAACCTGCAAAGGCATCTGAGAACAGGGATAGTGAGACGACGTAACTCATCCACATGAGAAAGGCCAGAGTTCCAGTAATCTCATTATCTCCTATGCCCCGGAGGATGAACTCTATTGGACCGGCATTGGATATGAATTTCGAGCCCAGCTTGGCGTAATTGTATGCCACTAGGTAGGCCGCCAGCGAGGATAGGATGAATGCTAGGGGAAGGCTCCTACCCGCTATCTCAGCGCCAACTCCTAGGATAGAGAATATACTAGCCCCTATTATTATACCAACCGCTATGGAAGTTGCTTCCCGGAACCGATAATTTCCTCTTCAAAATTTCACCCTCATGGATTTCACAGGTAGGGTGAACTGCTATCCCTTAAATCTTCGATCTTATGTATCAGGGGGATCCTCATGGTCGACCTCAAGCCGGAAACTTTGGAGGCCCTGCTCGAATTTCAGAGGAATGAGATAACTGAATACAACGTTTACCTGAGTTTGGCCCAGAGGGTGGATGAAGAGAACAGGAGGGTTCTGGAGAAGATAGCTAGGGACGAGCTCAAGCATTACTCAATTTTGAGGAGATATACAGGCAGGGATGTGGAGCCCAACGCTAAGAAAGTCCTCCTCTACTCGTTGATGGCCAAGATATTCGGCGTCACTTTCGCGATAAAGCTTATGGAAAGAGGTGAGGAACTGGCTCAGGAGGGATACGAGAAGATAATAGATGAAATTCCAGAGGCAGCAACCCTCCTTCAAGAAGAGGAAGATCACGAGAACCAGCTGATACAGCTCCTAAAGGAGGAAAGGGTGGAATATGTGGGATCCATGGTTCTTGGCCTCAACGATGCGCTGGTTGAGCTGACCGGAGCCCTTGCTGGTCTTACTTTAGCATTGCAGAATGCAAAACTCATAGGCGTCGCGGGTCTAGTCATGGGAGTAGCGGCCAGCCTATCCATGGCGGCGTCCGAGTACCTATCTAGGAGGTCGGAGGGGGCCGGAAATCCGATCAAGGGAGCCATCTACACAGGAACTGCTTACATAATCACCGTCGCTCTGATGGTATCTCCCTTCCTTGCTCTTCCCGATCCCTACGTCGCATTGACTTCGATGCTCAGCGTAGCTATATTGATAATTGGAATATTTTCGTTCTTCGTATCTGTCGTGAAGGATCAGTCTTTCAAGAGGATGTTCTTGGAAATGCTGGCCATAAGCTTGGGTGTGGCCCTAATCTCGTTCGCTGTTGGGTGGATGGCTAGGGCCGCGTTCGGAGTTGAGATATGATCCACCATAAATTATAACAGTTACAACCATTTTTGGGAGCTGGCGGAAGGAAAAATGAAAAAAGAATTCAGAAGAAAAAGATAGTTAGTATAGTTATTAGGGATTATCGCTCCTTGAGGAGCAGGTAGAACAGCGCTACCACAGCTGCCAGCAAGGGTATCAGGAAGACCGTCGTGATCATGTACAGCTCTGGGAGATTAGCTAGAGTGTTGGCATTTGTCGTGAGCAGCGCCTGCTTGAAGATCTCCGGGAGAGAGTTGACTACCTCTGGCTGAGCCACGAAGTAGGGGAGCTGGCTGTGCATGTTGAGCATCTCACCCACAAGCACCGTTGCCAAAGCTACGGGTCCGCCTATTTTGGCCCAGCTGATCTGGGTTTCTGTGAGCTCCCTTGGCCTGAAAACTTGATAGAGGACGATGAACTGAACTAAAACGAGGATCATTTTCACTATAAAGAGCCATCCAAAGTCGATCTCACCGGGCTTTCCTATCAGCGACCCGAATATGTTGTAAAACTTGTACGGGGTCGTTATGAGGCTCACCGAGTACCACGCGCCGAAGAACATCATCAGAGCCAAGGAAGCGAAGCCGTAATTGGCGAACCTGCTCACCAGCTCTAGGTATCTCCCTTTAAGGGAACCCTCGGAGGACTCGTACCTGATGATGTACACGGTCACCATCATGAGGGAGCCAGCAGCTAGGGCTCCGAAAACGCTCTTCAGGTACAGCGGAAGGAATGTAGGATTCATCAGGGCTTCAACGACATCAAGGTAGGGTTTGGGCTCCAAGTGAAGCCCAGAAGGAACATTGAGGAATGCGAACACGGCACGGAAGCCGAATGGTATGAGATACCCGGAGAGGGCCATCAGGCCCCCGACGGCTAAGTGGGTCTGCGGTGGTGACCTGTCCCAAAGGTACCAGTAGAGCACTATAGTCAGGAACCTCAGGGCTATCATCAAAATTGCTAGCCCGAAGGGGACCCAAGTGAGGTGACCTGCCAGCCCTATGAACTGCGGGTAGAAGCTCAGCAGCATGACGGTAAACGCAGTCCCGAAGACTCCCGCGATGGCATAAGTGCTAGCGTAGTACCTCATCAGGATCTTAGCTCTCTCCATTAGGAAGTCGTCGTTCTTCTTCCTAGCGAGCCACTCCATTAGAGGGATGAATGTGGCTATAGCCATGTCCAGATTGACAAGGACTATGTGCACACCGAACGATAGAGACAGGAGGGCGGATATCGGTAAGGGAGCCTGCATTACCCATCACCTCCTCCATAGGAACCAGTACACAGCCAGCACTAGAACGACTAGTATCAGGCTCAGGTAGAGAGCCACTCCCATCAGCTGCCAAGCAGGTGGGGGATTGATGGTGAGCTCGGTTTGCACATCCATTATACCGTAGATGGCCCATGGCTTTCTTCCCATCTCCCTGACCCCCCATCCAAGGAAGCTAGTGATCTGCGCGATGGCAGGAGATATCACAGCTATCCAGAGGACCCATGAGGGCCATTCCTCTCTTCTGAATGCGTAGAAGACGGCTAGCAGACCTATCAACCCTAAGAGAACGCCCAGTCCTATTTTCGTATAGTACAGGTAGTGTATTATCAGGGGTGGCCTGTAATCGATGGTGATCACATCGTAGGACGGAAGCTTTGCATTAGGGTCTCCGTATGCTAGCAAGGGCATGAACTGCTCCACTAATTGTTTCATGCCCAGCATGCCTGGTAGGCTGGTTATCTGAGTGGTAGTGGCCTCCATGGCCGCGAACTTCTCCGGATTGTACTTGGCCACGGCGGCGCCCATGGCATGGCCAGACCCGGTTCCCTGAATGGCTATCAAGATCAAGGCCACCGCGGCGGCGAACTTTATGGCCCTCAGAAAGTACCCCCTATCCCTGTCATCCTTGGACGTCTTGAGAAGCCTCAGGGCATAACCACCCAGTAGGGTGAATGCAGACACGGTGAGTGCAGCGCCCAAGGCATGGACGTATGTGGCTAGGTATCCCTTGGAGAGGAAGGTTATCATGAATGTTCCAGCATTCTTCACCGTGTTCGCCACTATGGCATCGATCACAGTCTTTAGGGACACGGATGAGAGGGACTGCAAGGCTTCGGGCTTGATGACGGCCGCAAGTGTGCTCTCACCTATCGTCTTACCGGCGAAGGCCTCTCTCATGAGCACCCTGACCAAGCCTGAGGGGAGAGTAACTGTTACCTGCTCTGGAGTGGCACTGATGACCTTGGCGCCTACAGCCGCCAGCTTATTCACATCCAAGGCTTGGGCTATCTGAGCTGGCACGAATAGGAGGACATCCGGAGGTGCCCAACTGGAAGGACCTGCTAATGGATCGTAGTGGGCTATCACGTTGACTGGAGCCTGCATGAAGGAGTTAACGCTTAGTATCATAGCTCCTGAGTACCAAGCACCCACGAAGGCCAGTATACCTATGATGAGGTGCGTCCTCGGGGACACCTTGTCCTCTGCATAGAAGTACATGTAGATGAAGATCCCCTCCATGAGAAAAGCGAATATCTCCATGTACAACGGGAAGTATATGTACCTACCCGCTGCCTCCGTCAAGTTAGGCCACAACAGGACTAGTCCAAATTCAGAGGCGGTTCCCGTGGCGGCTCCCACTGCGAAGACCGCCACGAAGGCCTTCGCCAAGGTTCTCGAGAGTCTCTTCCAATCATCATTACGAGTCCTTAGCCATATAGCCTCAGTGACCACTGCTAGAAAAGACAAACCCAGCACGTACTGCAGGATGAACCAGTGAACCTCTATACCTATCATTGAGAGCAGTCTTTCCCAGCCAGCCGGGTAACCAGAAAACCACTGCTGAATCAAGCCGAAGGGGTCCATCTAGATCCCCTTCGAGAAGCCTAACTTTTTTGAATTTAAAACTATTGGTTAGACATATTAACCATATGAATTTATAATATTTAGGTATATTTATTTATATTATTTTGAGATAAATTTCTCTATATATGTAATAGAACTTTGATTCTCTCTGAAAATGTAATCCGATTTTCCCGTGTTGATGATCGTAGGTACCATCTACATTAGGCGAAGATATTGCCTAAAATTCATCATGATAATGGAATTAGACAATAACGCTCATGACTATCTCCTCTCGTGCTCCTTTCCATGATTCGGATATCGTTTCATCGCATAGAAAGAATATCATGACGCCCACATCCAGCCTCGTAATAAAAGGAAGGATGCCCATCAGCTTGTCTGGATTTCCTCTTCCAGATTCAGTGCGAGCATAGATCCTAGTGGGATCATCGGCCCCACGCCCGAGCAGGCAAGGAATGTGAGGAGGGTAAGATAAATCTCACTTTCTCATACTCTCGTAAACTATTCGGTTTCTTATCTTACCAACACCCCATATCTCTATCTCCACAACATCACCATGTTTGAGAAGTCTTGGAGGATTGGAGAAGCCACCCACCCCAGAGGGAGTTCCAGTGGCTATCACATCCCCTGGTTCTAGAGTCATCCCCTTGCTCAATATAGTGATCACATCCCAAGGTTTGAATATCATTTGACTTGAGCTAGCGTGCTGTCTCCTCTCCCCGTTAACCCACGTGGTTATCCCTAGCTCTTCGAAGTCCACCGAAACGTCTATCCAAGGGCCTATTGGAGCAAATGAGTCGATACTCTTGCCCCTGACCCACTGACCATCCCTCCTCTGAAGGTCCCTAGCGGTGACGTCGTTGAATGCCATGTAACCCAGAATGGACCCCTTGGCCCCCTTCTCGTCGAGCCTACGCCCACCCTTCTTCATAACAAAGGCTATTTCACCCTCATAATCCACCTCCCTAACGTAATCATCAGGTACTATCACATCGTCGTAGGGACC
>JAOZFI010000024.1 GCA_027491395.1 Thermoproteota archaeon
TGCCTCATTTCGATACTTGGAGGACGGTTCTCCTCCTCAATTCGATCAGGGAGATCGTGAAACCGGAAGGGGCCGTTCTGATACATCATCTAGATCAGGTCTACTGGGAGGGCTACTTGCATCCCTCCGGAGATGTCTATCCGTTCTTCCTCGAAGGGGACCTCACCCTGAGCCTCTTCAAGGGATACGATGTGAAGAGGGGATCCTCTAGGAGGGTAGTCGTATCCCCTAGGACCGGCGAGATGGCGGACTACAACGTTTACCAGTGGAACGTCTCGTTAATGGCTGCATTGGTATGGATCTTCTTTGAGGATGTGGAGTACTTCCCTATACTGGAGGATGGGAGCGCGGGTATCATAATGGGTATCGGGCCGAGGTCTAGCTGGCACGTCGGCGACGTGGTTCTACCTCCCCTGCTGGAATGATATACGTGAACTCGCTGATCCTCTTGAACACCCACCCAAGGTCTAGCGTTGTAAGCCTCCTCTGAATTTTTGCCCGAAAAGATGCGGATATTATTCCTTTCCTCCCCTCTCTTCGATCTCCTCAATTATGGATTCTAGTAACTGCTTGGCATCCCTCACAGCGATCTTGGCTTCACCTTCAGAAGTCATCTTGGATCGATAATCAGCTCTCTTCCTGAACTCGTAAAGGGCCATCATCTTGATCCTGAACTCGTCCCCCATCAGGTTCCCCAGAGCGTTGGCCAGTTTGTCGTCCCTCCTAGCCCTCGACCGGGTCAGAAGTTCAGCGGCCATTCTGACCGAGAAATAGGCCGCACTGACTGCTTTATCGAAGCAGCTCAACTCTAAATCCCTCACAGCCTGCTCAATGAGGAGTTTTGCCTTCATCAATGACATGTCGGGCACCTAGGTAATCGAGTAAGTCATCCCTTCCTCCTCAAACTCGCTAACCACCGGTTCGTCCGGAGTTGCCACCGTCGGGCTCAGGACCCCATGGACCCCAGCTTTCCTCTCAGCCCTCACAGCCGCTTCCATGATCCTGAGCACGAGCTCGTAGCTATACTCCCTGACGACCACGAGGACGTTGCTCTCGTATATCCGATCGTCAGGGGATGGGAGGGCTATGAGCTTCAGGACGCCTGGAATCCTCTCCAACTCCAGCAGGAAGATGGAAAGCATCTCCCTCCAGTTTTTATCTGTAGTTAGATCTATCATAAGGGCGAGGCTCATCTGCTTGATTAGTCCCCACACGATTAATAACATTACCTTGAGCTCGCACGGACGGCGCTGAGCGGGAAATGCGAGTTTTTACCTGTCAACGGTTATATCTTCTCGGGGAATTGAAGCTGGGTGAAGGAATGAGGGTAAAGGAGATAATCGGGGAAAGGGTCATTGCCCTAGATGGGGAGCTCATAGGGGAGGTAGAGGACTTGGAGCTGGATGACGACTGGAGGGTTACGGGGCTGATAGTGGGCCTAGAAAGGGGTGTGGCCAAGAAGCTAGGTTCCAAGTTCGGTTTCAGGGCTAAAGGGAAGATTCCGGTGGAGATCGTGAGGGGAACAAAGAACTACGTGACCCTCTCGCTGGGGGGCGATGATCTCTATTCCAAGATAGAGAAACTCTGATCCCACCTAACGAATAAAAGTTCCTTTCTCCTCTATCATCCGGTGCATGTCGTTGAAGAAGCTGGTATACACGTATGACGAGGCGGATCCCCGGAACCGGAAGCTGCTGGGTGGCAAGGGGGCTGGTCTAGTTTTGATGTACAAGCAGGGCCTCCCTGTGCCTCCCGGATTCACTATAACCACGGAAGCCTGCAGGGAGTTCTACAGGAGGGGTGAAAGACTCCCTGAGGGCCTGATGGATCAGGTAAGGGAGGCTATGAGGTGGCTGGAGTCCAAGACGGGAAAGAGGTTCGGTGACCCATCCAATCCCCTGCTGGTGTCGGTGAGGAGCGGCGCTCCGGTATCCATGCCCGGGATGATGGACACCATACTCAACTTGGGGATCAACGACAAGATCGTCGAGTCTTTGGCTAGGATGACGGGGGATGAGAGGTTCGCCTACGATGTTTACAGACGCTTCCTCCAGATGTTCGGTACCACGGTCCTCGGGTTGGATAAGAAGGTGTTCGACGAGATACTAGAAGAGGTCAAGGCCCGCAGGGGTGCGAAGAGCGATGCCGATCTGACCGCGGAGGACCTGAAGGAGGTGGTGAGGAGGTACAAGGAGGTGCTGGGTGACCGATTCCCACAGGATCCATGGAAGCAGCTTGAACTCGCCATAGAGGCTGTCTTCAGATCGTGGAATTCGCCGAGGGCAGTTTACTACAGGAAGGCCAACAAGATAACTCCGGATATAGCGGATGGAACTGCCGTGAATGTCGTTGCCATGGTGTACGGGAACATGGGCTGGGACTCTGGCACTGGCGTGCTGTTCACTAGGGATCCGGCTACTGGTGAGGACGTGCTGTACGGCGAGTTCCTGCCGAATGCCCAGGGAGAGGATGTGGTGGCGGGAATAAGGACGCCAAAAAGCATAGATGATCTGAGGAGGGAGAGGCCGGATCTCTACCAGCAGCTGTACGAGATGGCGAAGAAGCTAGAGAGGTTGAAGAAGGAGGTTCAGGATATAGAGTTCACTATAGAGAAGGGAAAGGTCTACCTGTTGCAGACGAGGAACGGGAAGATGACTCCGCTGGCTAGAGTCAGGACCGCGGTCGCGATGGTCAAGAAGGGCCTGATCACAAAGGAGGAGGCTCTAGCGAGGGTGAAACCCGAACATATAACAGGGCTCCTCTATCCCAGGATAGACGAGAAGTATTTGAGGGAGAAGGGTATTCAGCCGATTGCCAAGGGGTTGAACGCATCGCCGGGAGCGGCAACTGGTAGGGTGGTATTCGATGCCGACACTGCCGTCGAGTGGGCCGAGAGGGGAGAGAAGGTCATACTGGTCAGGAAGGAAACCAAGCCGGATGATGTGCATGGCTTCTACGCGGCTCAAGGGGTGCTCACCAGCAGGGGAGGGATGACGAGCCACGCCTCGGTGGTTGCGAGGGCCATCGGGAAGCCGGCCGTGGTAGGCGCCGAGGACATAAGGATAGATCACGAGAGGAGGGAGTTCCGCGTCGGCGATGTCGTGGTTAGAGAGGGCGACGTCATAACAATAGACGGCTTCACCGGCAACGTCTACCTGGGGGAGATACCCACTGCCAAGACGGAGCTGCCCAGTGAATTCTTCGAGCTACTCGGATGGGCTGATGAGGTGAGGAGACTTGGCGTGAGAGCCAATGCCGACACGCCCGAGGATGCGAGAATAGCTAGGGAGTTTGGAGCGGAGGGGATAGGACTTCTCAGGACGGAGAGGATGTTCAGGCAGCCTGAAAGATTGGAGATCTTCCAGCGCGTGATAATGGCCAGGGATGAGAGTGAGAGAAGGGAGGCTCTGAAGGAACTCGTTCCCCACCTCAAGAGGGATTTCCTAGAGATATTCAGGGTCATGGAGGGATTGAAGGTTACGGTCAGGCTATTCGATCCACCGTTGCACGAGTTCCTCCCCAGCCCGGAGGAGTTACTCGAGAGGATATGCGAGGCAAGGCTGAAGGGAGATGAAGACGAAGTGGAGAGACTGGAAGAGGTGTTGAAGAGGGTCAGGGAGCTCAAGGAGGCCAATCCCATGATGGGACATAGGGGCGTGAGGCTCGGCGTCACCAACCCCGAGATATACGAGGCTCAAACTAGGGCCATAGCTGAGGCTTACCTCGATCTGAGGAGGGAGGGCAAGGACCTCCACCTCCAGATAATGATACCCCAAGTCTGCGACTTCAGGGAGATAAGGTACGTGAAGGAGCACGCTATTGAGCCTGTGCTGGAGGAGCTGGGCGTTAAAGCTGCGATAGGCACCATGATTGAGGTGGTCAGGGCCTGCCTCACCGCTGACAAGATCGCCAAGGAGGCGGAATTCTTCAGCTTCGGGACCAACGACCTGACCCAGGGCACCTTCACCTTCAGCAGGGACGACGTGGAGAACAAGTTCATGCACGACTACTTGGAGAAGGGGATACTGGACTTCGACGTCTTCCAGTCCCTCGATTTCGAGGGAGTGGGCGAGCTGATGAGGATAGCTGTGGAGAAGGGCAGAGGAGCTAATCCTAACCTGGAGATAGGTATATGCGGAGAGCACGGCGGGGATCCTAGAAGTATAGAGTTCTGCCACCGCATCGGCCTAGACTACGTGAGCGCCTCCCCTTACAGGATGCCTGTAGCCAGGCTTGCCGCGGCCCATGCGGTTTTGAGGGAGAAGGGAGTAGAGTTCCCCGCTTACTGATCCTCCCTTTTCTTCCCGCCTGCTCTCCCACCTGCTTCTGATTCTCCCCTCAGGGAACTCTCCCCGTTTGGAGGCTGACCTGAGACGTAACCATGTACCCAGAAGGAAAGCCAGTAGCACGACACCCACGATCCCAAAAGCGGTGGGTATCCGCTCCCGCGATGCTAGCACCGACACCCGCGTGGGCCGCACCGTGGTGCCTGAACTTGGGAGCACTGCTTCAGACACGCCCCTCTCTTCAGCTTTCACTCCCGTTCCCCGTATCTCGATCTCCCCTACTGTCAAGAGCGCTAGGGCAGGTCCCCTTGGCCCGCAGAACAGGCCATCTATTCCCCCTTCCAGTTCCCTGACCTGCTTCAGGGAGCCGTCATTAGCAAGCGAGTACACCTTACCTGTGATGTCTCCCAGCAACATTCCCTCCTCGCCCGCGCACAGTCCACGCCACCAAACTGGGTACTTATTTAGATCGAAATCCTTGGACCAGATGATCTCTCCTGTCGACATGTTCATTCGCAACAACTCAAAGGCGGTTCCACCGCTCCTGTAAATGTAGAGTAGTGCGTCATTCTCTCTGACGGGAATGAAATTTGAGAGGTTTCCATCGATCCTGAACGACCTTACTATGGTGCCGTTTGTGGAGAGCAGGTAAGCTGTCCCCTCACCGGTTGACAGGAGGTATCGGTTGCGCAAGGTGACCAGCATGTTCGGATATGAGTCCAGATTGAACTTCCACTTAATCTCGCCCCTCAGGGATGTGAGAAATACCTCCTTCCCGGAGGTGAAGATTATCTCCCGCCAGTCGGGTGAGGGAAGGGCCAATGGTTCGTCGCACGACTTAGCGAAGAGGGCTTCAGCGCTCCCGTTCGAGTTCTCGTAGACAAAAATCGTGTCATCGTCGAAGATGGCTAGGAGGTACCTAGCATCGTCCGATGAGAATGCACACTCGGGGGACGCGACCTCCCTATTTACCCTCCAGACGACTGATCCATCCGTCGAGTTAAGGACCAGAACGGTGCCGTTTATAAGGGAGGCCGTCACCACCCCGCCCAAATATGAGAATCGAATCGAATTGGGAAAGTCGAAGAGCCCGTAGGGCAGGAGAAGGGACCATTTCCTTCCATTGACATCGTAAACGGAGATCTTTCCTATGGAACCGACGGCTACCGCGACCCCCTCATCGTAGAGGAGCTCATCGACCTGCATACAGGGATCCATGAGCATCCCCTCATCTCCGAGCTCCCTGACCGTCTCATCGAGGGAGTATATGGTTCTAGAGTCCCCCCACAGGATTATTTGGATCCCATCCGGCGATGTCCTTATCCCTCTGACGAAAAACGGCTTCCTGAACTCCTCAACCGTGTCTCCTGATTCATCTAATATCAGAACTCGGGTGCCGTTCCCCGTGGGTATAGTGACGGCCATCCTCCTGTGATCGGGGAGGAAGGTTCCCCCGAGTATTATACCATGGAAACTCTGGGACCAGATCTCGTCTCATGAGGGGGGGTAAAGGGTCACCGTGTTCATTTGTATGATCGCGTAGTATCCCTCGTCGTCCACTAAGGGCTCCATGGTGAAAACCTCCTTGAAGTGAGGGTCCCTCTCACCTGTGGTGGTGTTGAACACCGTCAGCACGTAATCCTCCAGCACAGCCAGATACTTGCCCTTGGGAGAGTGATAAGCTCCGTCCACGCTTTTCAGGATCTTCTGCCAGAGGATCTTCCCGTCACCCCCGGAGAAGCCTGCTATGTACCTGTCTCCCTCCCAAGCGACGACAACGATGCGACCATCGGGGGATATCTTGATGGGATAGATCATCCAGCAGTGCACTTTGTGGGGATTTTCCCTGCTCCAGATCACCTTTCCCTCCGGAGAGAGGACTGAAATCCTCTCCTCCGAGAGCACGGCCACCTTACTGTCCTCGGATATATCTATGTAGGCGCACTTCGTCGCGTTAGTCACTTTGACCCTCCAGAGCTCCCTTCCGTCTGGCGATAGCAGGTGAGCGTAACCCAAGAAGTCTGTGTAGGCTAAGTACCCGGAGGAGGACACGGCAGCGCTGATCACCCTTCCCGTGATCTTAAGGGTGCTCGATCCAGCGTTGGCGGGAATGGGTGATATCAGCGCCATAAACGTCAAGGAAAGGAGGAAGTAGGCGTATATTTTCCCCCTCATCGGATAAGCTGATCAGTTTTATCTTAAAAATCTTTACTGATATATGATGCTTCCGTTAATCAAAAGGAAGCCTCATATGTGAGCCTGGGGGAACGACCTAGCTGACCGACGTTCTAGAATGGGCGGGGTTTTAAGCTGAGATCTACAGACGGACGGGGGATCCATCTGGACCTAATATGGGCCGCGCTGCTCGGTGCCTTGCAGGGAGTGACTGAGTGGCTGCCAGTGAGCAGCTCTGGACACCTAGTCATAGTTCAGAGGGTGATATCCTACGAGTCCGTGTTCTTCGACGCCATGGTGCACGGGGGAACCCTCCTAGCAGTTATAGTGGTCTTCAGGGCGGAGGTGCTGGGACTCATGAGGGGTCTCCTCTCCTTACCCCTAGCAACTATCACTCACAGATCCCTTACCCCTGAGGAGAGGCTCGCTTGGTACACATTGGTGGGCACCGTACCGATCGTTTTGGCTGGTCTCCTGCTTGCCGATGCGGTCGAGGCGATGTTCTCCAACCCCGAAATCGCGGGGATAGGCTTGTTCATCACGGGATTCCTCCTGCTCGCCACCAAGCGCTCCAAGGAGGGTAAATCCTTAGATCTGAGGACCTCCCTGATCGTGGGGCTCGCCCAAGCCGCGGCGATAGTCCCGGGGATCTCGAGGTCCGGTAGCACGATTTCCGCCGGCATGATCAGTGGACTGAAGAGGGATGAGGCCGTCACATTCTCCTTCCTGCTGTCCGTCCCGGCTATAGCCGGAGCGTTGACTCTAGAGGTTATAAGATCTCCACTTAGAGAGGTGATGGCGCCCGCAAACCTCGTGGGATTCGTCAGCTCGTTCGCTGTCGGGGTGATCGCCATCAAGGCCCTGCTCGCGGTGATCAGGAGGAGGGAGTTCCACCTCTTCGCTTACTACTGCTTCGCGCTCGGATTGGTGGTTCTCCTTCTAATGAATTGAGAGGATTTGGTGAATCGACACATCCACCCCCACGCGCGAGCAGCGAAGATCTCCGTCTCGAAATCCTCCTGGATCTAGTGAGCTGAATAGTCGCCGACCGTTCTCCTTGGTTCAAGTCTACTGGTAAACAATAAATGTTAACACTTACAGTTAACAACCGGTGTGGACATGAGCGCGGTGATAGGAGTAAGGGTTCCGAAGAAGCTCAAGGAGGAGCTGGAAAAGTTGGAGATCAACTATTCAGAGGAAATCAGGAAATTTCTGGAGGATTTAGTCAGGAGAAAGAGGGCAGAGAGAATAATGAGGAGATTAAGGGAATTGGAGAGGTCCGTCGGGAGGGTGGAGGGTAATCTATCCGTTGAACTCGTGAGAGAAGATAGGGAGGACAGATGAATGGAAAGAGAATCGTTGTCGACTCCAACATCTTGGTGAAATGGTTCATTCCGGAGGATTACCACGAGGAGGCAAAGGCCCTTCTGGAGGACCATCTATACGGGAGGGTAGAGGTAGTCATACCACGATACGCTGTTCTTGAATTCGCGAATGTGTTGAGGAAGTACCGGGTCAGGGGGATCATTGGAGAAAGGGAAATGAGGGAGGCGTTCGACCTCCTCGTGGAGTCCGCCCCGGTGATGATAGAGGAGAACGAGGAACTCGTGAGAAAGGCGCTGGACTATTCCTTAGAGAGGGGTCTCACTGTGTATGATGCCTACTACATGGTGCTGGCCCGCGAGCTTGGGGCTATCCTATATACAGCGGATGAGAGGGTCGTTCGTCAACTGGTAGGGGAGGAATCCTCCCTTAAGCACATTAGTGAGTATGTAGATTGACCTTAAACACCCAAGAGGAAAGTTCACAAGGGTTTTCTCTGCATGCGGGATCCAAGATATTCTCGGTCGTGTAAGTCATCGTGGGAATCTGGCCTTGATGCATACTCCGACGGGAGCAGGGTGGCGCCTGCGTGGAGCGTAAAATATTTCAAGGTTTACCGACGTTAAGGTATGGCGGGCACCGGGGGAGCTGGGGAGAACCCGGCTGAGAGGGCGGCTAGCCTGCCGCCGACCCCTCGAACCTGATCCGGGTAATGCCGGCGTAGGGAGCGTGCCCGCGGCAGCTCCTTATGCTGGCGGCCCCTCCAGTGCCCGCTGGAGGGCGGCGGTGATGAGGTGGAGTGGTAAGGTCATACTGGCCCTAGCCATAGTCATCATAGTGGTTTTGGGTATTTCTTACTGGTACCTGACCTCCAAGCCAAGTGGGGAGAGGAAGCTGGTAATATACACGTACGAGAGCCTCCTGAAGTGGGGGGACGATCCCAACGCGACGAGGCAAGCTGTCTTCGGCGAATTCGAGCGCAGATACAACTGCAAGGTGGAGATAAGGGAGTTCGACGATGCGAGGACGGCCCTGCTGACGGTTATACAGGAGAGGGACAGGCCCAAGGCGGATGTCATAATAGGGATCGATAACGTTCTGATCCACGAGGCGTTGAAGGAGGGCGTTTTAGAGCAGTTCAAGCCCAAGAACGTGGGAGAGATCCACAAGTGGCTAGTGAAGTCGCTGGATCCCTCCTACCACGTGGTACCCTACGACTACGGGCTGATAGCTCTAGTCTATGATAGTAAGAGGATGCCCGAGGATAAGATGAAGGAACTGACATTCGAGAAACTGGCGAGTAAGGAGTACGCCTCCAAGCTAGTCGCTGAGGACCCAACGGTGAGCAGCACCGGCCTGAACTTCCTCCTCTGGCAGATCGCTTACTACAAGGTGAAGGGCGGCGACTGGACCGATTGGTGGAGAAAAGCCAAGGCCAACGGGCTGCTCGTCACCGGGAGCTGGGGCGACGCCTACGACGTCTTCCTCGACGAGAAGCAGGGCAGGCCCATAGTAGTCAGCTATGGAACCGATGGAGCCTACTCCTACCACTTCTACAATGAGACCAGATACAAGGCCGCGCTTATCACACTTAACGGTGAGGAGTGGGGGTGGCTACAGATAGAGGGGCTTGGAGTGGTGAAGAACGCGCCCCACAGGGAGCTGGCCGAGAGGTTCGTGGAGTACTTCATCAGTGAGGACGTGCAGAGGCACATACCCCTCAACAACTGGATGTATCCTGCTAACAAGCACGTAAAGCTTCCCGAGGAGTACGTGAAGTACGCGTTCGATCCAACCAAGATAAAGCTGCTGAACGAAGTCTTACCGCCCGAGGAGGTTGGAAAGAACCTAAAGATGTGGTTAGATGAGTGGAGGAGGGCAGTGGGCTCCTGATACCCCTCCTCCTCTCTTTTGAGTACGCCGCCTGCCGAACCCCAAATCGTGAGCTTACGCGTTAGGAGCTCTTACTGATCGGCATGGAGGAGAGCCCCTTCCTCTCCCTAGTGCCCGGATCCACCCAGAGGTGAGAGGATCCAGCTAGAGATCAGAGCTCTCTACTCTATCTCATATGCTGTAGAGAGAATGTGCGAGGTTCCTCAAGGATTGACACGCTTATCTTTTTTCCCTCTCTTATCGAGCGGTGCCTCGGGAATGGGCGGGAGGAGGGAGCACCTAGCAGCACTGGCGTCAGCTTCACTAGCTCCCCTCCTGTGGGCGATCGCGTTCCTCCCGCTCATGGTCTCAGGCATCGCCCACATTCCCGAAGTGCTTACGGATCCCGCCATAATGTCTGCCCTTCTCTTCTCCCTCGAGCAAGCCCTCCTCGCATCTATCATCGCCATCGGCATCGGAATCCCTCTGGGATACGTCAACGCCACCTTCGACTACCCCGGCAGAAGGCTCGTTGAGGTGATTACCCTAGCCCCCTTCACCATGCCGACGGTGTCGGTGGCCCTAGCTTTCCTCCTAATAGTCAGGTCCGGCCTGCTCCCTCCCGGTCTTCTGGCCATTTCCCTGGCCAACGCTTACTTCAACTTCGGCTTCTGCGCCTCCCTCGTCTCCTCCTCACTGTTATCGGTTGGTAAGCGCCTGGAGGAGGCTGCCGAAGTCATGGGGGGCAGTAGATGGATGGTATGGAGGAGAGTGGTAATTCCCCTAGCCATCAGGGGCGTCTCCTACGGGTTCGCCCTCACGTTCACCCTAAGCTTCACCAGCTTCGCCGTCCCCCTGCTGTTGGGAGGTCCCGGTTCCCGAACGCTGGAGGTGGAGATCTACTCCCTCTACAAGGTCTTCCTAGATGAGGGGAGAGCTTCTGCGGCTGCGATCCTCCAGCTTCTCGTGACCATGGCTCTTACCTTCCTGCTCACAGCGAGGGGAGTGAAGACTAGGTCGCTGGAGGTGAGGAGGCGCAAGTCAGCCGGGCCGAGCGTCGCCCTCCTCCCCTACGCGTTGGCCCTCCTCTCCTCCTACCCCATGGCCTACCTAGTTTTTCGATCCCTCTACAATCCCTTCACCGGCGAGTTCAACCCGTGGGTGTACCTGAGGCTGCTAAGCCCCTCATACGATCCCGCTCTAGGTGTCTCACCCTTGAGACCACTCCTGAACAGCGTTTACTACGCGGTTATGACCTCCCTCATCGTTCTTACCCTCTCCTCCATCTTGCTCCTCTCGAGGAGGGCTGTGAGGCTGGCCAGCTCCCTTTCTATCCTCCCACTCGGGACATCGTCCATCACCCTAGCGTTAGGGCTGTTGCTGCTTAGCTACAGGGTGGGGATCTCCGGCTGGGTCGCGATAATCCTTAGTCACTTCCTCATCGCCTTCCCGTTCTCCCTAAAGGTGCTGGAATCTGGGGTCTCGGGGCTGTCGCCCCATCTCATGGACGCTGCCGAGACTCTGGGCCTGAGCAGGCTCGACACAATCTTTAGAGTCGTCCTCCCAGCGGCGATGCCGGCCGTCCTCTCCTCAGCCTTCTACGCACTAGCCATATCCCTCTCCGAGACCTCAGCGTCTACCCTTCTATCCACTCCCGAGACCATGACCCTCACGGTCGCGGCGTTGAGGTATTCCGGTGCTAGGAGGTTCCAGCTGGCGTCAGCGGCCTCGGTCATCGTCATGGGGCTGACCTGGCTCTTCCTATGGGTGAAGGGCAGGATCGAGTCTGGGTTGAGGTGGATGAGGGAGTGACGAAAAAGTATGCGTGGAACTTTAGGGGGCTCAAGGTAATGGTAAAGTTCGACATGTTGGGAATATGATGATCCGGATGGAGCGCCCTGACTGTGACCACCAATTGAGGTGCGCACGAGAGAACGGGTGATGTGCTTGGCGGAGATAAGGGTAATTAATGTGAGGAAGAGGTTCAAGGGTACCAAGGCACTGGATGGGGTCAATCTTACGGCTCCGGACGGGATGATAACCGCCGTTCTAGGTCCGAGCGGTTCAGGGAAGACGACCTTGCTCAGGGTAATAGCAGGGCTGGAGACGCCGGATGGGGGCAGGGTGTACTTCGACGGGAAGGATGTGACTGATACGTCAGCCTCGGAGAGGGGGGTGGGAATGGTATTCCAAGATCTGGCGCTCTTTCCACACATGACGGTCTTGGAGAACGTGTCTTTCGGGCTGGAGGCTAGGGGACTATCGGAGAGAGAGGCCGAGTCTAGGGCTAGGGAGGTGCTGGAGATGCTCAGGTTAGAGGGCCTAGAGCACCGCTACCCACATCAACTGTCGGGCGGGCAGCAGCAGAGAGTAGCGATTGCGAGGGCTTTAGCCCCCGACCCCAAGATACTGCTTCTCGACGAGCCCTTCGGCTCGCTGGATGCCAAGCTGAGGGAGGAACTCCTGTGGGAGATGCGGAGATTGAAGGAGGAGAGCGGCTTCACCGCCATCCACGTTACCCACGATCAGTCGGAGGCCATGGCTATAGCCGACAGGCTGGCCGTGATGAACGAAGGGAAGATAGTTAGGGAGGGGAGCGTGGAAGAAGTTGTGAGCGATCCTCAAACGGTCTTCGTTGCCTCCTTCCTAGGGGCCAATGTGGTGGAGCTGGTAGAAGTTTCCCCTGGAATCTACGGGGCTGATAGGCTCATGGTCAGGTACGAGGAGGGGTTGGGCAAGCTTAGGATCGGATTCTACCCTGAGGATGTGAGGCTGGGCGAGGGTCTGCTTGTGGTGGTCGAAGCGGTTTCCAAGTGGCGCTCCGGTTACAGGGTGAAGGTAAGATCCGAGTTCTCCGAGGGAGAGATGGAGGTGTGGCTGCCCAAGGTTCCGGGGAGGAAGTTCGAGATAGAGGTGAGGAGGTGGTTCCCCCTTTCTGATACCCCTCCACAAATTCTCCCCTGACTCCTCTTGCAAGAGATTCCAGACGCACCAACTAACTACCCCGTTCGATGATGGTGGTTGAGAGAGGGGAGAATCTTAAGTCTTCAAAGTCTCGTCCGCCGTGGACTCAACAGAAGTATGGACAGGCAGCTCAACCGGTCGCAGGGGTCAACTTAGGCTCATTAACAGCTCAATGGTTGGTGGGCGACCCATCTAGGATATGTGGGAAATTCTTTATAAGTGGGACCCACTAGAAAAGTAGATGGAAGCGGTAGTGGATAGTAAGGGAAGAATAGTACTCCCGAAGAACGTGAGGAAGAAGCTCGGCTTGAGAGAGGGCGACAAGGTCATCATCATATTAGAGAAGGATGGTATCTTCATAAAGAAGCCTGAAGATCCGGAAAAAGTGTTGGAGGAGTTGCTAGGCGATCTGACATTCTCTAGGAAACTCAGGAGGATAGCCGAGCGCCAGGCCTTAAAGGAGGTATCTGTGTGATAAGGGTTCTCCTAGAAACGGGCTTCTTAGTCTCCCTGAATCCCAAAGATAGGAACCACGAATGGGCCATGAACCTATTAAAGCGGGCAAAGGATCGCGAGATAAAGATCTTTATTTCCCCTGCATCGCTCGTAGAGCTTTCCTTGATACTGAAGTCCAAGGGGTTATCTGAGGAGGGAATCAACCGCGTTCTCACGGCTATGGAGTCGCTGATAACGAGGTATGTCAGACCAGCCTTCCCTGACCTAACATTCGAGATCGTATCCGGCGCCGCCAAGCTGAGAATGAAGTACCCTCAACTTTCCTTCTTCGATTCGATTCACACAGCGACAGCTCTTGCGAACGATCTGGATTATCATGACTTAGATGAGGTTATAAGGGACGTAATAAAGCGTGAAAGAGAGTGAGTTCAGCACGATTACCTTCGCGTGCGATATCCTGTTTCGAATGTAGTCCAAATAAATTAAAGGAATTCTCGCTGATACGTGAGACAGCCAAAAACCACGGGTTCATCTACTTCGGGCGTCTGCAGACCATCCTCAAGCTTGAAGTCCCTCTGAGACTTCCATAACACTGAGGCCAGTTCCCTTAGGTTTCATCCCTGAGGCTCTAGTTCCTATCGCATCCAAAAAAGAGAATACCTTCACTGATCCTCCTCGTCCTCATCCCTAGTAGTATAGTAGGGAGTCTCCGTTGAATCCTCGTTGTCTTGAGCTCCCCAACTGTAGTAACCGAACACAGCAGAAGGATCGGAGCTCTCCTGCTCCAGCCTCTCCATCTGCCAATCGTCGCTTATGGATGCATCGAGCCAGCCCAGCCTATCGCCTTCGTTGTCGTAAACGTAACCGTCCTCCACGTAGCCCACCTCATCCCCCTCCTCATCCCTTAGGATGCCTTCGCCATCTATCTCATAGAAAGATACGTCCTCTCCTAGGTCCATGTCTCTAACTTGCCCATCGCTGTCCACGTAAAAGGTGTCCATGCCCGTCCCGGTAGCCACGTCATCCCCTTCCCATTCGCTTTCATAACTGGAGCTGTCATAGCTGGAACTATCTAGCTCCCATCCACTGTAGCTGTCTTCTAAGCCGTACTCAGGCTGGTAGTTGTGGAATTGGCTGGTCTTCAGGGATCTCGCGATCTGGTCAGTGAGTCTGCTGGTGGACCTGATGGAGCTTAAGACGGACTTATAAGCCATGTCACTCTCCCTCTTTAGGGCTTTAGCCCATTCCTGTCTCATCTCGAAGTGTGCTGCTATGCTCTGGAGTATCCAGAGGGCGCTCCTTCCCTTGGAGAGGTAAAGATAGGCGGCCCATATCTGTGATCCCATGAAGTTCTCCCCAATGGTGGTGACCCAAGCGTAACCGTCCTCCAACTTAGCTATGGCTGAGCTAAACATTGGCTGCTGACCTGTCGTTAGGGTAGACGCGAGTTTGGCCGTAACCAAGTGAGCTAAACTTCCGGGGATAGGTGCGGGCCTAACATCCTTCACCTTAATCCCCATAGGCGTCAAAGCCGTCCTCATGTAGCTGATAGCATCCATGTAGGGGCTGACCTTAGCTCCCATCATTAGGTAGGACTGGACTATTAACGGGTTCCCGTAAACGTAGGTACTGGGGGGAGTCATGGAGATCAGATAGTCCCTCCCCCGAATCTCCATAACGGGAGCCTCTCCTTGAGCGTAACACTTGACGTGAGATTGGTGTGGGACCGCTGTCTTGAAGGCGACGACTCCCCTCGCGGGATCAGGTACGTTGATCCTACTGGCCTCGATTGAGTTCAGGAGCTCTGGTTTCCCGTAATTCTCTAAATCTTTGCTTAGATACTGTACGTGAGATGCCCATCCCCAAGATGGTTTTCCCGGGTAGACCCTTATTACATACTCCCCCGGAGGGGTTCTCATGACCTGCTGCGTTAGTGTCCCTGGGAGGTAGCCCCTAGCCTCGATGAACTTCCCTCTTGACACTCTGGCATTCAAAGGAGCTCCTATCAATGCCTCTACGTAATTTACTATTTCCTTGATCAGAGAATCGGCATCGAGTCGGGATGAGAAGATCATCGTGGTGGGCACATGGGGGTGATGCGAAAAGAGGGTACTTTCACTGGCTAATACCAGCCACCCATCGGGGACGTGAGCGCGGATCCCTATGAACATATCCCTGTACTCCACATTACCCCACTATCCTCCATTGGGGATTCAAGATAAGCTTTCTTGGTTTACCAGTGCTGGGTGATTTACCCGGATATTTATTACCCGATGCTGGATCCCGGATCTTATCCAGAAGACTCTCGTACTCAACATCACGATTACAACGATTACACCTTCGGGCCCTAGCGGGCCCTCTTCGAGCATGTCCCGCATAATTAACTGTAGTGCACTCCCCTAGGGATCAAAATCAAGGGTAAAGATGTTCACCAGAAGGTCTGATGCTCACGGCCGATGGATATCCCCCTTCTCACAGAGAGCATTGGCTCGCGAGCATAACTGAACTGGAGTGAGGTCTCTGCTATAAAACACTGAAGTGCTGGTTACTCTTTTCCTAAGCTCCCTGAAGGATTTCAGCTGACTATAATAACGCTTTCCAGTAAGGTATTTTTAGGTAGAGTGTCCCGATGTCGCAATGAAGCTGGTTAAATTGCTGGAGAGGTTGGAGGGGTATCATGAAGAATTCGTTGAGGCCCTCCGAAATTATCGATTGGGAGCGGAGAGCATTTATGCGGTCGAGCGGCTCGCTCAGCTGATATCTCAGGTGATTCTGGACTTCGCAGCAGTCCTCGTTTCCAAGAGGAGGGGTAAGAAACCGGAGTCTTACAGGGATCTAGCTAAATGGTTATCAGAGGTGACTGATCCTGGTTTCGAGGATTTTTTGGAGGGTGTAGCGGGTTTTAGAAATATTCTCGTCCATATGTACGCGGATATAGACAGAGATCTGGAGATGAGGGCATTCGAGGAGCTGGCTGAAAGGGTTCCTGAGTTGATTAGGTATTTGAGGAAGCTGGCTGATGATCCTTGTTTGGATCAGGTGAGGAAGATTATTCGAGATAAGGCTCCTGAGCTGGGTATAAGATTGGTCTACGTCTTCGGCTCTCTGGCGAGGGATGAATGTGGTAATGATGTCGACTTAGCCGTAAAGCTGGAGGAGAGGCCTAGGAGTATGCTGGACATTGGAAGGCTTCAGGTTGAGCTGGAAGCTCTGCTTGGAGCTCCAGTCGATCTAATCGTGCTGAACTTGGATGTAGACCCTGCCTTGGCTAAGACAATAGTCGATGAGGCGATCCTCATTTACGGCGATGAGGGGGAAGGAGAGGAGGAAATCCTCAAACTATACAAGAAGTCCTTAGATGCCCTAGCATACGGGAGGTGAACCGTCTAATGGGGATTAACTACAGCGATCCTTCGAATCTTAGTGCTCTAAACAGATTTAAGTGGCGCCGATAGACAGCTGTAACTACCTCAATTGGGAGGGGTTGAGAGATTTTGGCTCCATGGATTTGGCCTCTCGAAACCATGTTTACGGATTGATTGCAGCGCGCCGGGTAGTGGAGGAGATTGGAGCCCGACAGCCTCTTTCTCGTGATATAAGAGGAGAAGTCAGTAAGTTCCGTGCGAGTGCGGTGATCTATGGTCACCGTGGGGAGGAAGAAACCCGGTCGCCACTTTACTTCGTCGTCTTTGGGTGGAAGAATAGAGCTCCTCGTACCTGCCATGTGAGAGACCCAAGCTGAGATCAGGGAGGAAGCCCAATCGATGGCCCCATTATCTCACTCAGGTGCATACCCCAGATGGGTAAGGGGGTTAAAATAACTCATGCTTGACGAAGGTGCCGACTAGCGTCCGTAAAAGCAACTTTTTAGCTTTGTACAGTGAAGAAGACTCGGTGAGCAGGCTCAACAAGTATGAAGACCTCAGAGATGAGGTAGAGAGGGCCATAAGGCCCTTCATCAAAGTGAAAGTATATCTGAGGGACGAAGCAGAGCAGGAGAGATCGGAGGATCTTCTTAAGAACGAGTATTACTTGGAAAGGGTGGAGAGGCTGACACATCTCTTCTTAGAGAGGAATGGGGCGTCTTTCCTCATAATTCCCCTCGATATACCCGTCGAGTATGCGAGGAGGCTTGAGCAGGACGAGAATTTCCTGAGTAAGGTGGAGGAGCTGGCTAGATCGGCCGGGGAAGCGGATGGTCCAGCTGACTGATCCTCAGCTCGCAATTTTGGGCGTCTTCCTACTATCGATACTCCTCCTAGTCACCGAGAAGTACCACAGGGCCACCTCAGCCATGGTCTCCGCTGCAATCATGGTGTACTTCGGGGCCTACGTCTACGGGCTCTTCTCGCCTGATGAGGTCTTCGACTTCATTGACTGGCACACCCTCCTCTTCATCGTGGGAGTCCTCATCTTGGTGGAGGGGCTCTCCGAGTCGGGGCTCTTCCAAGCAATGGGCCTTCTTGTAGCGAGGACCCTCGCTAGGAGGAGGAACCTTCTCTTCGTGTCCTTCATGTACTTAACCTTGGCGGTCACCCTCTTCTTGGCGAACTTCCCGGCCATGCTGGTCATGGCTGCAATCACCACAAGCCTCAGGGACCGACTGGGCATCAATCTGAAGAAGTGGATCATCTACGAGGCCGTGATTGCGAACAGCGGGGCCATGGGCCTAATGATAAGTAGCATACCCAACCTGATCGTTGCGCTCAACTTCGGGATAGGCTTCAACGAGTTCCTGAGGGTGGCCCTACCCCTGTCCCTCCTCCTCACGACCGTAACTGCGCTAGTGGGGGTGGCGACCGGTGGCCTCTACCGAGAGGGTGGAGGTGAGCTCACCGCCACTAGGAGCTCCTTCGCGAGAGGGAAGCTCGTCAGGTCCTTCCTGATCTTCTCCGCCTTCCTAGCCCTTATCGTGGCCAACCTACCTCAATTCCCCATGGACCTCGTCGCGTTCCTCATGGCCACTCTCATGCTCTGGATGGGTGGGGCCGATCCGGACGAGATATTCTCCAACGTGGACTGGTCCACCGTCTTCTTTCTAGCCTCCTTCTACGTGGTGGTGGGAGGCGTGGAGAAGGCTGGTCTCTTAAACTACATATCTTCCTACATGGGTGGGTTGAGGGAGGCTCCCCTCACCTTCCTGACCCTGACATTGTGGTCCTCTGGGCTGTTGAGCGGGTTCGTGGACAACATACCAGTGGCCCTCACCTTCACCTCGATACTGAAGGCGATGCCCTCCCTCACCAAGGTCCTCCCTTACGCGGTCGCGGTGGGAGCTAATATAGGAGGTAACCTGACCTACTTCGCCTCGCCCCCCTCCCTCGTGGCTGTTGGAGTCCTCCAGAAGGAGGAAGGACTCAACCCGATGGAATTCACCAAGTACGGAGCTCCACTAACCTTCCTCCACCTTGTCGTGAGCGAGATTTACTTTCTCCTCCTCTTCCCCTGATCTCCCCGCCAGCTCCCTCCCTAGCAGTTCGGAAAGGGTCTCTACCAAGGATTCGAAGCTTATCTTGAGCATCGAGTACACGGTCTTCACCAGATCGTAGACGAAGAGCAGCGAGATCAGGATGAATAGGACGGAGATAATCCTGATCACCGTGTCCGGCAGCAACCTGAAGAAGGGAGAGAGGCCGAACCACGCTAGGGCCGTGGATAGCAGGTAGAGGAAGTCCAAGCCTGCCCTCCTCAAATTCCCCTTCTCCCCTAAACCGAACCTCCTAGCTAGGATGTCACTCAACAGGTCTAAGAAGAAGAGCGAGTCCCTTAGGATCCAATACCCGTAGTATATGATCGCTAGGAGCCTAATCCCTCCTAGAATCTCGCTGGTGTCCAGAAGGAGGCCGAAAGCCTCGAATTTCATTCCACCGAACATGGCATCGAGAGCAGCTAAGGCGATCATTGCAACGATGAGCTTTATCAGAGAGCCTAAGATCCTCCTTATCCTGACTTTAAGCTCCTCTCTGTTCATTTCTACCTGCATATATAGAAATTGGAGCTTATAATACTTGTAGAGGGTGCCTAAGGGGAACTCCAAGTTTTAGCTCGCGTCGTCGCTATCTTCGGGAGCACTACGCGTGCACCATCAGGTTAGCGGGAGAGGAAGAAGCTCATCAAGAGGAGATGCGCGAAGTTTCCGTGCCGTCACCCTCGTCCCCGAGAAGCCCCTTATTATCCTCGTAGAACTCCCTGCACAATCCCTCCCCCCTCGGATCCTCGGCCAGAAGGCAGGCGTGATCGTAGATGTCTTGGATCGTGAGCTTCCTCTCCGGCAGGGCGTACTCCCTCCTCGCTAACAGGGGTTTCATCCCGTAGAGGTGGAAAGCGGAGAAGGCGGTCAGCGGGAGATCGAGGTCCGCCTTAGAAGCTAGGATGGCCTGCCACCCGTTGGTCCACACCACGGCCCCCCTCACCTGAAAGCTACGGGCCAAGTAGCTCATGTAGCCGCTCAGGAGCTCCCTGAGTGTTCCCCAAGAGCCCTCGAGTCTAACCCAAGGGCGAGCGACGTATCCCCTTTCCATCTCTACTAGGGCCCTAGCCTCCAAGAGCTTCGAGAACCACCTGTCGAAAGTCCTCCTCGGGAGGCCGGATTGCCTGAGTATCTGGCTCCTCGCCAGAGGCCTCCAGGCAGTGAGGGCTATCCTCACCCCGGCCTCGGTCAGGAGGAGCGAGGCCGACCCTCCCCACCTCATGTCCCTCATCACCAGCGAGGTCAGCATCCTGGCATGATGTAGGGGGGAGGGCGAGATCTCCCTTCCGGTGACCACGAGGCCGTGGGATCGCAACGCGGAGAGGTGGGTGTAGACGGCCCTCTCGCTGATCCCCATGGCGCGGGCTATCTCGGAGACCGTGGAGGCCCCCATCAACACTTCCCGGAAAACTCCTACCTCGATCTGGTGAGCATTTCACTTCAACAGTCTACACAACTGATGGAGGATAAAATCCGTAAGTCAGCAGGCGATGGTGGCCGCCCTTCTATTAACCTCCACCGCTCCAGAGGTCTACTACCCCCTCTCTAAGATCTCTGGGTCATCCATCACGTGAGATTCGCTAGTTCACTGAAGTTCAAGTGTGGCAGGGATCGAGAAGATCGCATGGATGGGGACCACTGGGAATGGAGCCTGACGCCGATTTTGGGTGTGTGATCTGAAAGGGTCTAGCCGGATGAGAGGACCACAGGCACCTTTCCATGGTGCTCTGCCACCGTGACAACGCGAACTCCTTCTCTTTCAGCCAGCTCGTATACTTCCCTGAGCCTCTCCTTGAACCTAGGCTCCCTAGGGAGGTGGTGATCCAGCAGGATCAGATTGCATCTGGCCTCCCTGACTATCCTCTTCAGGTTCTCAACGGCCCTCCTCAGGTTTATCCGGTTCAACATGTAGCCCAAGGTGTAGGTGGCCGGTCCATCTATCAGCGCCACCTCTGGCCCTTCCTCTATCACCCAGTCAGCGTAGTCCTCTATTATGGGCCCGTTCACATCTGAAGTGTACAGGACCTTCTCGCCGGCCCTCTCCACTGTCAAGCCGATGACCCATCCGACCCTGCTGAACTCAATTCCGTGGAACATGGGCCGAGTGAACCTCAACTTGGTCTCGCCGAGGGTGAACTCCCTCCCATCAGCGAACCTCAACCTGAAGGCCTCGCCATCGTGCTCCGGTACCCTATCATATCTCCTCCACCTCTCGACCCTCTTGGAGAACCACTTCATCCCCTTATCCATAAGCTCCCTCTTCCTCTCCGAGTAGTCGGCGTAGTCCAAACTCATGGCGTGGGGAATTTGCTCCAACGGATCCCCGATCTCCAGCCCAAAGGGCTCCTCCATAACCTCATCGAGCTCTATCCCCTCCATGGAGAACAGATTGGTGAAGAAGTGCAGGGCCCTCTCCCTCTGAGAATCATTTATGTACTCGTTCGGGGACTTGGCTAGGATCAGTCTTCCCCTGTAGAAGGGCTCTTCGAAGTCCGTGTAGTGGTCGTAATGGTAGTGAGTTATGACTACCACGTTCGCATCCTTCACTGCCTTGGAAATGGCCTCATAGCCCTCAATCAGCCACTTCTCCTTCATCTCCCACGACGCGGGGAAGGAGGGGTGCATTATCGCGACTCCCGGGTCCACCACGATGGAGGCGTCGGAAGTTCTGATGAGGGTGCAGAAGGACTTGGCTCCCAGTGAGTCAGCCCATACCGGTATCAGCTCCATGTTCCTGAGTTTCAGTGCTCTTTGGGGGACCACCATCTAGACAGATGAGTCCTACTACAAAAGTCCATTGACATCGATGGGACCGGACTCCTCACCCCCCCCACCTATCCAGAGATCACCACTTAGACCCACAGCAGGAATTTCCATATGTTGGACTCGTCCAGCAGGATCACGCTCTTCAGGTATCTCCTGTGCGGCTTTCCCGCCTTCACCTCTACCTTGAGACCATCCGCCACCGAGATCCGGGAGATTTTTCCGTTCGACGACTTCTCCGATGTTAAGAGGGTCCCAGCCCTCCTCATAGCGGGCGATGAAGATAAGCTCCTAGATGGAAAGGCGGGTACCGATGGGATCAACCATCAGGCCGAGTGCTTCGCCTCCCTGCTGAGGTCCAGAGGAGTACACGTGAGGACGCTGCACTTGAGGGGAGGCCACAGTGCTCCAGTCAGGAGAATCGTCGCTGGCGATGATGAAGTCCTCTCAACGATCAATGAATTCCTTTCAGATTTGACAGGCGACTAATTGTCTTGGAGCTGCCGGGCGCTGATAAATCAGCTTCGAGCCTGAGCTGTGTTGAGTGAATAGTTCAGACCTTTTCTATTGAGGAGATTCTCGCATGGAGGTATGCGATTAGGTTTTAAGTTCACCCTCCTAGATTATCTAGATGCATTCTCTGAGCCTCCTAGTTAGGGGGACGGGTCTCTGGGGAAGATCCGTCCTGATCTTTGCTGAAAAGCTCTCCTCCAAGCTGGGTGATCGACTCGTCATGGTGGCGGCCCTCGATGAGGAGGAGCCCCTGCTCTACGAGAGCAACGTGCTGGTGGTAGTGAGGGAGAGGGATGAGGGCGTGGTCTCGGAGGTGCTGAGGGCGAAGAGGGAGGTGGAGAGGGAGTTCGGTGAGAGGGTCTCCATAAGTCCGCTGATAACCACGCCCGATGATCCTATAGTGGAGGCCTTCATGGAGGAGGCAGGCCAGGTGAGGAGGTTTGAGCGTAGAGAAGGCCGCTAGACTGCTAGAAGAAGCCAGAATGGACTTGAAAGTTGGAAATTACAATAAGAGTGCCTCAGCAAGCTATTTCTCGGCTAGGATGATGGTAGAGCTTTTCCTCAGGTCTAGAAAGCTCTCAATTCCTAGGAGAGACGATAAGCTTGCTAATCTATTCGAGAATCAAGGGTTTAAGGAGCTTTCCAACGATCTCAGGAAGCTTTATGACGTCAGGAAGAAAGCGGACTACTCGGGAAAGTTCGTCACTCAGGAAGAAGCTGAGATCTCCATCGAAAGGGCGAGAGGCATAGTGGAAGCGTTGATGGGTTATTTAGGACGTAGGACAGACGATACCACGTCAGAGACCTGATTGTCGTGTTTAAATGCCTGTGGGAGATCAAGCTTCCGGACACTCGGAGCATCCACCGGCTCGAAGCGGATGGATCTGATAGTTAAATCATTCACCCGGTACCGTCCTATATGCCGCGGCCGCTGCTACTAGATGACTTCTCCAAGCTAGTCCTGATGGGACCGCCGAGGGTGAGGCACGACGGAAAGTTCGTTGCGTTCCGCGTGGGAAGAGCCCTTCTAGAAGATAACGAGTATGATTACAGGATATGGGGATACGATATCGTTTCAGGAAGGATCCTCCCGTTGACTGAAGGTCCTAAGGACGGAAATCCCTCGTGGGAGCCTGGTGGAAGCAGATTTCTCTTCGTCAGGGGTACTGATGATGGGAGCGAGCTCTACGTGTGGAGCGGCGAATTCCCCGATTACAAGGTGTTGAAGCATGAGAACAGCATAGAGGGAGCAGAGTGGGCGTTCAAGGATATCGGAGTTGCCCTGTTCGTTGAAGGAAAGAAGGAAGAGGATGTGAGGACCATAAGAGAGATCCCCTTCTGGTTGAACGGAAAGAGCTGGACCTACTGGTCGGTGAATAGGCTGAGAGGGGTGGATCTGAACACGGGCGAGACGTGGCCCATTTCTCCTCCCGAGCTGCACGTGAAGGACTTCATGCCATCTCCCGACGGAAGAAGAGTAGCGTTCCTCGCCCTTAAGGACAAGTCCAAACAATTGGATGTAAGCCTATTCGTCTCCGATATTTACGGGGAGGATGTGAGGGAGATCGGGCCCGGAAATTGGTACCTGACCTACGTGAGCTGGCGGGGCGACGGAAGGGCGCTTGCCGTGGTGGGTCACGACAAGAGGAGAGGCCTCGTCACCAACAGGCACTTGCACGAAACACCAGTGGATGAATGGGCTCCTGTTGACCTCTCCCCCATGGACAGGAGCCTAGGAAATAGCCTGAACAGCGACGTGAGGGGTGGCATGGACACTAGGCCCAAGTGGGCGAACGGCAGGTGGTACTTCTTGGTCCACGAGAGGACGGCCGTTCACCTGTACGAAAGCGACGGTGATCCAAGACCTGTCATATCAGGGTCCATCTCCATAGAGGGCTTCGACATAAGAGGCGGGAGGGTTTTCCTGACTGCAATGCGGATAGATGAACCCGCCGAACTGTACGAGGCCTCTCTAGCAGCAGGAATGGGCTCCCTCAGGAAGTTAACGCATTTCAACGAGGAATTCTTGAGTAGAGTCGAGTTAAAGAAGCCAGAGGAGTTCAAATTCAGGGCCAGCGATGGAACGGAGGTTGAGGGCTTCTTCTACAGGCCTGAAGGTGACCCGCCGTATCCCACCGTTTTATACGTGCATGGAGGTCCGGCAACCGCTTTCGGACATGCATTCATGCATGAGCTCCACCTCCTCAGGGAAAGGGGTTACTCAGTCCTAGCAGTCAATCCGAGGGGAAGTGAGGGGTATGGCGAGGACTTCAGAGACATAAGGGAGGGATACGGGGAGAGAGACTACCAAGATCTGATGGAAGCCGTGGACGAAGCGGTATCCCGTGGCCTAGCGGATCCGGAGAGGTTAGCGGTGATGGGAGGGAGCTACGGTGGCTTCATGACGAGCTGGATCGTAGGACACACCTCCAAGTTCAGGGCTGCGATTACGATGAGGGGTATAAGCAACTGGATTAGTGAGTACGGGACCACCGACATAGGGTTCTTCTTCAATCCCGATCAGATAGGAGGCCATCCATGGGAGAATTTCGAGACCTACTGGGAGAAGAGCCCCTTAGCTCACGTGGCCAATGTGAAGACACCAACCCTAGTGATACACAGCCTGAACGACTACAGGTGCTGGGTGGATCAGGCCCTCCAGTTCTTCACCGCCCTGAAGGTGCTTGGAGTGGAGACGGAGCTGGTCCTCTTCCCAGAGGAGGATCACGACCTCAGCAGGAAGGGGAAACCGAAGCACAGGGTCGAGAGGCTGAAGAGGATAATCAAGTGGCTGGATGATCACCTGAGCTAGGGGAGGTGATAGTTTGGAGGCCCTGACCCTCTCCCTCATCGATCAGCTTACCCCCCTCCTCTATCTACTAGGCTTGGGCGTAGTGCTCTCGTTACTCTTCTCCCTAGTGGAGATGTTCTCCATCGATAGAGTACTGAAGCTGGTCAGAGGGAGGAGGGCCTTCGTCTTCCTAGGCAAGGAGGCGCACTATGGCAGGCTTCACATCCCACCTAGGAGTAAGGGCGGGTTCGAGGTGTTCTACGAGGATGCTGCCGTTGAGAATCCCCTGTCCCTCGTCGCGTTCCTCGTGGAGAACTACCACGAGACCGGGAACGAGAGGTTCCTTGAGAAGGCAAGGCTTATTCTCAACTACTTGAAGGAGAAGGGAGCGTTAAAGCAGGATGTCGAGATAGAGGACGTAAAGATAGATCCCTGGGCCCCTCCCAGCCTCGTCTCTAGGAAGGTCTACCCCAACGAGCTAGGAGATCTGTGGATGATAGCGAGTTTCGTGGACTTCATGAGCGATGAGGAGAGGAAGAGGAGGTGGAAGGAGTTTACCTCACTCTACAGCAGGCCCTTCCTCAAGAGGCTCAAGAGGAAGGTTTACAATGCCCTTAGCTACGTCAAGGACAAGGTGGCCTCGTCCCTCACATCCACGGTCAGCGTGGTGACTCCTGCGGTCCCCAAGGATCTGAAGGCCCACTTGGAGGAGGCAGAGAAGAAAGCTGTTACCTCTCTGATCACCCAGACCTACGATCCTCTATTAGAGAATAGCATAGGTAGGCTAGTTACGGTGAGGATTGACGATGTGGAGGGTGAGAGGAAGCTTTACCAAGGCGTGCTGGCCGAGTACTCCGACAAGTACCTGTACGTGCTGGATGTGGACTACAGGCTCCAGATGATAGCCACCTTCTCGGGAACTGTCAGGAGTGCCCCTTTAGTGAAGGTGTTCGGCAGGTACCTGCAGCTGGGAGATCATTTGAGTGTGGGGATGAAGGGCGAGGAGGCGGTGCTGAAGAATATATGGGAGAGGCCGATCAAGGTTGAGAAGCTTGTGAGCGACAATCAGGAGGTTAAGCTAAACAAGGTGCTTTTCCCCGGGGAGGAGGTGCGTGCCAAGGTCCCCGCTAGCGAATTCGTGATACATTACGAGATATCCTTGGAGGCCGATGTGGTCTGGCCGAGGAGCAAGGCCGTTATCGTGGGCCTCGGAGACTACCCGCCGGACATACTCGGGAGTGTTTTAGGCAGCGTCAAGCTGAGGGACTTGAGGAAGATCGTCTAGCCTTAAAGGGGGTCGGATGGTTATGACCCCCATATCAACACATTAAATACCAATTTCCAGCCTTACGGCACGATCGGGATGGACAAACCCGAGGCATGGGTTACCCGCCTGTCCTCTACTGAATGAATCCTTGATGGAGGTCTTTCCGCTCAGGTCAGTTATATTTCTGGAGCCTGGCAGCCCTCCAATGCCGGGTGGATTTCCATCCCCACCATTCCCGCCGTTGGAGGCTGATTTCACTTCGACCGCCCCATCCTTCCCGCTCCCCAGTGTTCCAATACCGTGGCTTCCTGATTCAGCGGTCACATTGCCCCCTCTGCCTCCCTTGCCACCCTTCTTGAAGATCTCACTCTCGTAGATACATCCCGTTGCTCCGTCTCCCCCGTTCCCTCCGGATATGGAGGCGTTTCCTCCATTCCCTCCCTCGAAACCCGATGCCGGGACGATCCCGCTGGGCGCTGAAAGTACGGCATTACCGCCTTTACCCGCTATTGCCTCAGCATTACCGCCCCTACCTCCATCGCAGGAAGTGGCGTTCCCGTCACCTCCATCGCCCGGTATGGCCCTAGCGTTACCTCCATCTCCGGCCATTCCTCCGCTTATCGAGGGGACAGAACCTCTGAAACCACCTGATACCATCCGGTAGGATCCACCTCCACCATCTCCCGCCTCCGCCATCGCATTCCCGCCGTTACGCCCTGGGCAGCCGTCCTCTCCCTTGGCTCCTGAGGCCTTCGCATCACCTCCCCTGCCTCCTCCACCTAGGATTACCTTGTTTGTCCCCTTGAATTCCAAGTAGACATCCACATCGATCAGGAACCCGCCTCCCCAGCCGCCTGGTCCACCTTTCGCCTTGGCGTTTCCATCCCTCCCGGGGAAGGCGATCGCGGTTCCGCCCTTCCCACCGTTACCGGTCTTGAAGGTCGTATCCTCCACTACCAAGTTCCCCCTCGGTCCTAGGCCGAGTTTGAAGCCCTCAACGAATATCGAGAGACCTACACCGTGCTCTCCGCTACCCGCCACGGCCTTATCATCAGCAGTTCTGTTACACCCGCTCCTACCGTCCCTCGACTTGAAGTAGCTGTTCTTGAGGTATATGTCTCCCCAAGCTGTGAGCACCCAGCTCTTCCTAGGTCTGAAGAGTCGCTGCCACACGCAGCCGCCCCTATCCTTCTGGACGAACTTCGAGTTCTTCACTACTATGAAATTCCTGAACTGCTGTTGCTGTCTTACAGGGTTGGGCGGCACCCAAGGGAGCCATTTCGGCTTGTTTCCTTGATTGGGAGGTACGCGAGATGCCCCACTGAGATTCTGACCGATCTCTAACCTCTTACCGACCTCCATCGGGTTCGGGCCGCTGGAAACCACTATCTCCCCGCTGGTGGTGATGTTCGCCTCTATCGTGACGTTCCCAGCTCCCCACACGAGTACACCGGGCAAAGTAACGTTCTCCGTGCTTTGATTCGACGATATCGCTTCAGGAGAGTGGGGCGGGCATGAGTTGTTCACCTTACCTTGTAGGGTGATGTTAGACGAGGAGATTAGGGCTAAAGCCGCGCATTCCCCCATGACCCTCCCCATCATCTCTAGGGGGCCCAAAGAGACGATCATCGTGTCTCCATCCAAGTGAACCGTCGCATCCGGACCCATTTTCAGGGACGAGGTGATTAACTTTCCCTTGATCCTGACCTCGCCGCTGAGCTGGAGACGCGGAGCTATCGTAGAGAGGATCCTATCGTACACCTCTTGATAGGCCCTCCTAGTGTCGTTTCTGTCACTGCCCATGGCGATCAAGACCGTCTGTCCCTCTTTCCAGACATCGTGCAACTCGAGCAGGAAACTCGCGCCTCGTTTCCTTACCGCTGACATCATTGAGGAGTTGAGGAGGGACCTCACTATACCACCAGTTCCCTCGTAAGCATCTGGTCCACCCAGAATGATTACCAGATCGGCCATCCTCTGAGTAGAGAATTGGGAGGGATGGATGCTCACGACATCGAATCCCAGCTGTCTCATCTCCTCCAGAAAGTCCCCAGCCAAACCCATATCGACCGAGTTACCCAAGATGACCAGTTCGGAGTTACTCTCCAAGATTTCCTCCTGTTTAGTAGGGAGCTGGTAAGGAAGGAGGAGCAGAAATGCCATCGTAACCACTAAGAAGATAGGACTTCGCGAATTCACGGATTATTTAACCTTGAGGAAATAAAAAGTTATTGATTAAAAATTCTCTCAGTGAGCGGATCAGAGGTTAGAAGATTATGGAGAACAGGGCTCCCTCCCCGTAGGCCAAGTCCTTTATAGAGAGGACTCCTTTAAGCTTTCCTTCCTCGTCTAACACCACGAGATGCCTTATGTTGTTCTCGCTGAGGAGCCTCGCTGCCTTGTATACGGTGTCGTCGTACCTGACCGAGATTACATCGGTCTTCATCACGTCCCTGACCCTCGACTCCTCCTTTCCATAGCCGAAGGCATTTATTATGTCTCTCTCGGAGAGGACACCTACAACCTTCTTGGGGTCGCTCGGATCCACCACAACGAGGAATCCTACCTTATCATCTGCCATCTTCCTAGCAGCTTCTCTCAGAGAGGCATCTGGGAATATGGTAACGGGCTCGGCCCTTTTGATAAAACTTTTAACTTGCATCACGGGAATCGATTCGCTCATACTCTGCATCTGCAAATTAATGCCGTAATAGTATAAAAAGATCCCATTCGGCACGCTCATCTATTTTCTGATTAGATGAACCCCCCTAACGAAGGAGCTGAATACCTCCGGTACGCGAGGACTGTCCCAGTCGATTGGGAGAATCTGGGATGATCTACTTAACGTCGTAAAAGAGACGTACCCCGCCCTCTATTTCCTCTATCCCAAGCAGCCTGATGCTGCCTATCTCGGAGGTGCTTTTCACGTGGGTCCCGGAGCAGGGGATGGCGTTAACTCCTTCTACCTCAACGACTCTATACCTGTCCATCTCGGGAAGCCTTCCCAAGTTTGGTGCTCCGTAAATCCTGCTGGGAAGCTCTTCCCTGCTTACCTCCAAGACCAAGACTCTCCTACCATCCAAGAGTTTATTCGCCCTCTCTTCTATCTCTCTGAGGAGGGAACTGTCTATAGGAGCTCCATACTCCACGTAAGCCCTCGGTGGGCCATGGAGAGCACCGAGCGTGCTAACCCTCTCACCTATAACGTCAGAGACAGCCCTGTCTATCACGTGACCGGCGGTGTGGAGCCTCATTATGTAGTACCTCCTCTCCCAGTCTAGTTCTTGGGTGACCTCCATGCCCTCGACCAGTTCCCCCTCCAGCAGCTTTCCGTAGAGGACGATCACCCTCCCGCCCTCTAGCGCCTTCTTGACTTCGAACTTCACCTCGCCCGTCAACCATCCCATATCGCTTGGCTGCCCTCCTCCCAAGGGATGGAATATCGAAGAGGTTGGGACCACGTAGTACCTGCTCCCCTTTTCCTTGACGACCCTGAGCAACCTAGTAGGTGCTCTCCTGAGGTATGAGTCCCTCAAATAAAGCTTCTCGGTTGGTG
Source organism: Thermoproteota archaeon (assembly GCA_027491395.1). Lineage (GTDB taxonomy): Archaea > Korarchaeota > Korarchaeia > Korarchaeales > Korarchaeaceae > Korarchaeum. The sequence continues at coordinate 29,437 of JAOZFI010000024.1, forward strand.
GGAGGCCCTCCACCACTTCAGCTATTTTCATCCCGCATGGGAGGCTGTCACTAGATTAAAACTTGGACTATTGATAGGATCCCTTCGTCAGTGAGTTCCTCTCCCGCGCTTTGGAGAGATTTATTAGCTCCATGACGATCCTGTAAGCCCTTTCATCGATCTTCCTCCCCTCGACGAGTTGATCTACGGTAATCACCCCCATCGCCACTAGGGACTTCACCTCATCGTACTCTAGAATCCCCTCGAGGACTGTCACGGGGTAAACGCCGCTGTCCTCCACGAGGACCTCCAATCCTCTCCCAGGAGGATACTTCCACCCGAGAAGATCAAGTCCGTAGCATTTGGAGAACTCTATCGCCTCACTAGAGAACTTCGTGTTCGTTATGAGGGTCACCCCCTCCAGCTCCTTGACCTCTCCAATGTCCAAGAACCTCATGTAGGTGTACATGGCCTCCTTCAGGCCAGTGTATATCCCTTTGGCGTTGTGGTACTTGCACTCCCCTATCCTGCTGCCATCTATCCAGAGGTCTATCTCATGGGTCACGCATTTACCCTTGATGAGACGGTTGGTCTCCACCTCATGTCCCAATGCCTTAAGGATCCGAGCCACGTATTTCTCGAAGGGAAAGCCTGTTGGACCGAGCTTCACTATGGCCTCCTTCATAGAGTACTTGGCAGCTGCAACTGGATACGTTTTCAGGAGAATTTTCCTTACAGCATCGTATATCTCCTTAGTGCTTTCCACTTTCCCGAGACTTTCAATCCTCAGAATAACCTTTTCAGCCTCCTCCTTGCTGAGTCCTGATGAGATCAGGCTGGATACGAGTTTCTCTCTGTCATACTCCTCGTACTCGCCGGATGCCTTCCTAATCCGATGCATCCCGAACCCATCTGGCAGTAAGATAATAGTTTAGGGAGATCTTGAGACGGGTAGATGTCCATAAGATGTCAGAGTATGTGTTCTATTTTAGTCGCGTGAGCTAGCTTACTGGGCTCCCGAGTCATCGGTTCACTAAAATCCAGGTTCTTCCCTCCCGCCTGAACCTCCTCCTCACCTCATTGAACTTGGCCATGACCTTCTGCAGGAAGTCTTCATCGGCGGAAAGGATCCTTCCATCCTCAAGCAGCTCCAAAATGAATGTGCTGCCCTCCTCAAGTCTCCTAAGAAAGGAAGATGTGCTCATACCAATCGGGAAGACGTTTGGATAATCTAGGTCGTAGAGACGATCGAACGCCTCCCTAGGGTCCTCGGGGAGTTCGTCGGAGACTACTAAGATGTCGTAGTCGCTGCTGTCGGTATAGTCTCCTCTGGCCCTAGACCCGAAGAGAATGATCAGCTTAGGCTTGAACCTACGGTATTTGGCCAGCAGACCCTCTAATCCTTTCAGCAATCTCCATCACCCATTCCAACACCCTCCTCGCGCACTCCAAGCATCTGTCAGCGTCCTCCCTAGTGTAATAGTCGCAAGGGGCTCCTTCATCGTAGACATCTGGATATCTCGTGGGGATGTAGTGCTTATCCAGATGCCTCAGGCACTTAAGTGTATCCTCGGGGATCTCCAACCCGCTCTCCAACGCGAGGAACGAGGCCGAGTGGCCCCTCCTCTCCTTATTTAGGAGGTTGAGGAGGCCCTTTATCGCCTTCTCCGCTGCCTGATGGGCCTCATAGCACGCCTCCTCGTACAGCTCTGCGTTGTAATTAGCTATAGCGGACTTTAAATTCCTCTCAGCCTGTCTGATCCAATCCTCGAAGCGGGACACCAATGTCGATCCCCGGCAATCCTATGAGGAATTCTGTCTCCTGATTATTAACAGTTTGTGGGATGTA
>JAOZFI010000038.1 GCA_027491395.1 Thermoproteota archaeon
CCCTGAGGGAGGTCCTCTCCAGAGTTGAGAGACTGGTGAACGTGGAGATAAAAGAGGAGAGGGCTGCTGAGAGATGCGTTCAGGTGGTGAGAGAGACTGGCTCCTCAGACCGTGTCCTCTACTCGTCCTTTAACGTTGATGCCCTGAGGAGGGTGAGATCCCTCGACTCTGAAGCGAGGCTCGGCCTCCTTATAGATAGGGAGGAGATGCTCGCCGAGATCCCCTCACTCACCAAGGAGCTGAGGCTTTTCTCCGTGAATGCTCCTGTGGAGGGAGTTGACCTCCTCGGTATTGAGGGCTTCGCCGCTGCATCGGAGATGCTCAGGAGTTTGGGGCTCAGGCTGATATTGTGGGCTGCTAACGATGAGCGCCTCCATCAGCTGCTGCCCGAACTGGCTGGCACTTTCGACGCGGTCATCACCGACGATCCGCCCAAGGCACTGAGGCTGCTGAGGGGCATGGGCCTGAGGTAGGTTAGGGTTAGGTCCCATGAGAGTCGCTATCATCGGCGCTGGAATCGTGGGGGCCAGCATAGCTAGGGAGCTTAGCCGGTACGAGGTAGAGGTCCATCTAGTGGAGAGGGAAGCTGACGTCGGTTGGGGAGTGAGCAAGGCGAATACGGGTCTCATCCACGCTGGATACGATGATGACCCGGAAAGATTTCCCAACAGGGCAAGGCTCTGTGTCGAAGGAAACAGGATCTGGCATAGATGGGTGGAGGAGCTGGACATCCCCCACGCTTGGAGCGGTGCCCTCGTAATAGCTAAGGAAGAGTCGGAGGTGAAGGTGTTAGAGGGGCTCTTGAGGAGGGGCGAGAGGAATAGGGTCCCGGAGCTGAGGATATTGGAGAGGGATGAGGCTCTCTCGATGGAACCTAACTTAGTGAAGGTGGAGGCCGCCCTCTACGCTCCCACCGTCGGTCAGATCTCACCGCCTCAGGCGGTGATCGCGTTGGTGGAGAATGCAGTCGACAACGGGGTGAAGGTGCACCTCGACACGGAGGTCAGGGGAGTGGAGGTGAGTGGGGAGAAGGTGAGAGGGTTAAGGACTAGCGCGGGATTCTTGGAGGCTGATATCGTGATAAACGCCGCTGGACTATACGCTGACGAGATTTCAAGAGAGGTAGGGGCCGATTACTTCGAGATAAGACCGAGAAAGGGTGAATACCTCATATTTGACGAGGATGCTGGTCCTAAGCCATCTAGAGTTCTCTTCCCCACCCCCAGCGAGAGGAGCAAGGGAGTCGTGGTCACAACCGAGGTACAGGGCCATCTGATGGTGGGACCGAACGCTCAGGACCTCCCGAAGGAGGAGAAGGATGACAGGAGCACCACTCCAAAGGGACTGAGAGAGATCTACAAGAAAGCATCAGAGATTTGGCCCCTCCCTCCCCTTAACAAGGTGATAAGGACCTTCTCCGGTCTGAGGCCGGAGCCAACGGGAGGGGACTTCGTGATCAGGGCTGAGGATGTTTGGGGATTCGTGAACGTAGCTGGCATGAGGTCTCCAGGGCTGACGGCAGCCCCGGCAGTCGCCAAGGAAGTGGCCAGGATACTTGCGGGGATGGGCATCGACCTGAGGGAGAAGACGAAGTGGAAGGTCAGGAGGAGGGGGATCCACGGGAATAGAGCCGGTCAGGGAAGGGTGATCTGCCGGTGTAACCTAGTCAGGGAGCCCGAAATAAGGGAGGCAATCAGGAGGATGAAGCGGATAGGGGTGAAGACCCCGAGCGTGGATTCCGTCAAGTTCAGGACCTCAGCAACCACGGGCACGTGTCAAGGATCCTTCTGCAGGATAGAAATAGCTAGTATACTGGCCGAGGAGTTCAACTCTCCACTCTGGGATGTCACTCTGAAGGGAAGGGGAAGCGAACTGGGAGTAGGCGACGTGAAGGTCCTCCTAAGGCGATAGCATGATGTACGACGTGGTGGTCGTGGGTGGCGGTCCAGCCGGGCTGGCCGCGGCTTCTGAGTCATCCAAGCTGGGGTTAGGGACCCTCCTCTTGGACGAGAACCCCAGACTGGGTGGCATACTTCCCCAGTGCATTCATCCCGGATTCGGTCTCCACTGCCTCGGGGAGGACCTGACCGGACCCGAGTTCGCGCACCGCCTGATCGAGGAGGTAAGGAGGAGCGATGTGGAGGTTAAGACCCAAGCTCATGTCACCTCCTTAGCGATGAGATCCGACCTGGTCAAGGAGGTTACCTACGCATCGCCTCAGGGCACCGAGGCTGTGCAGGCCAAGGCGGTGATTTACGCTGCGGGGGCGAGGGAGAGGCACAGGTTCGAGGTGGGGATAGCAGGCGACAGGGTGGCTGGCATCTACACCGCAGGAGAGGCCCAAGCTATGATGGACCTCTACGGGGTCATGCCCGGGAGGAGGGTCGTCATCGTAGGCTCCGGGGACGTGGGCCTGATAATGGCGAGGAGGTTCGCCCTTGAGGGGGCGGAGGTGGTTGGCGTCGTGGAGATGCTGCCATACCCCGGTGGGTTGGCGAGGAACCTCATGATCCTCAGGGACTTCGACATACCCCTTTACCTGAGCCACAAGGTGACGGAGGTCAGGGGGAGGGGCAGGGTCGAGCGAGTTAAAGTGGTGAGGGTCGATGAAGAGCTGAGGGAGACTGGCGAGGGCTTCTGGATGGAGTGCGACACCCTCCTCATATCCGCTGGCCTAGTTCCCAGAGTTAAGATCCTGAGGAGGGCCGGAGCGATAATCGATCCCGCCACCGGCGGGCCGGTGGTCAACGACAGGCTTGAAACCACATTGCCTGGAGTGTTCGCCGCAGGCAACTCCCTGATCATAAATGATCTGGTGGATTACGCCGTTGAGCAGGGGAGGACTGCGGCTAAAGGTGCCGGGGAGTTCGTCAGAGGGAATGGTATCCCGACTAGGAGGTGGATCAGGGTCAGGAGAGAGGGGAATGTCAGGTTCGTCGTCCCTCACATGCTGGGAGGAGACAGGGATGTCTGGCTCTACACCAGGGTGTCGAGGCCTGTGGAGGACGCGCTGGTGGAGGTACCCGAGATCGGTCTGAGGAGGAAGGTGCCGGTGCTTAAACCGTCTGAGATGCTCAGGCTCAGGATCAAGGCGGAAGTTGAGGGAGGAAGGGTCACGCTGGTGATTAAATGACGGTCTACAAGCTTACTTGCGTGATATGCCCGCTCAGCTGCTCCGTCGAAGTGGAGGTAGAGGGAAACAGGGTAAAGGATGTGAGGGGATTCAGCTGTACCCGGGGGAAGGAGTGGGCCGTGGAGGAGGTCCTGTCCCCTAAGAGGGTGGTCATGACAGTAATACAGGTGAGAGGTGGTAAGGAGCCCGTTGTCAGCGTGAAGACCGATTCCCCCATCCCCAAGGAAAGGATCCGTGAGTTAATGAGTTACCTAGCCACATTGGAGGTTGAGGCCCCCATCTCCATAGGTCAAGTGGTGGTAGAGCATCCTCTGGGCTTGAAGACCAAGATTGTAGCGACTGGGAGTGTAGAAGCTGTTGAAACGCGCGGGCACGCGTAGCTATGATAAGTGGATCGCCCATACTAGTCGGGTCGGCAGGTTTCGAGATGTGAGAGTATCGATCCCCTAAGTCTTAGGTTTAGGAGTGAATCAAATTTCTCGCGAGTTGACCTTATTTCTCCCCAGCGATCGCTTGTATGAATTCGAGTTCTCAGTCCACCCCTGTAAGGGTATTATCAGGTTGTTCAACTGTGCGGTCGAGGGGGGCTAGGTAGCTATTGAGTGAGGAGAGGGATGGGACGAGTGCTCCAATGGTTGAGCGAGGATGCCTTAGCGTAAGGCCCTCTTGAGTCACTCTAGCAGGTACCTGATGCCGTGAAACAATCTCGGCAGCGCAAGAATCATGATCGCATCTATGCCCCCCAACAGAAGCGATGCCAAGATCAGCGCCTCAGCGTTAACCGCTACGCCCCAGAAGACTTGGGCCAACACCACGATCAGTAGAGGGACTATGAGGATACCAGCGCCCTGCTGAGCCTCCTTCACGCTCCTCACCTTGGAGGAGAGAGCGCACGTTATCGCGACCGCCAAGAAGGAGTACAGGGGGGATATGATGAATACGACGATGATCCATTCGGGCCCGGGAGGGAACCACGGACCGTTGAATATGTCAGAGGACAGGAGGTTCACCGTGGGAACCATCAGCAGGAAAGTCGTCCAAGAAGAGACGACTCCGGGAACGAGGGCGGCGAGCACCTTCCCTAGGAGGAGCTCCCTCTCGTCAAGGGGAGCGGCAAGCAGTAGTTCTAGAGTGCCTCTCTCCCTCTCCCCCGCGAACCCATCGGCGGCGAGTATGGTGGATACTGCTAGGGGGATAACTAAGAAGATGAGAGGCACGACAGCCTGGAATGCGAAGTAGAGGGACCTAGCCAAGTCCCCTTCCACCCTTATCGGGAGGGGTATGTTGACTGGGATGAACACCTCACCAGTCGCCTTGGCCGCGTATATCAGGATGGCTGGCAGTGCGATTCCGAAGTAGGCGACGAGAAAGACTGAGGGGGCGACCATCCACATCCCCCTCATGGCCTCTCTCCAATCCTTCCTAGCCACTGCTAGAATCCTGCCCCACTTCATCTCTGACCACCCTCGCGAAGAGCTCCTCCAGCTCGGGCCTCACCACGCTGATCTCGAGGATACGTCCTCCGGCCCTGACGACAGCCTCGCTGATCGCGGGAACCGTTCTCTCGGGATCCATGACCTCTATCAAGATCTCCCCATCCCTCCGCTCTAAGGTAATGACGCCGTAAACCGATTGAATGGCTTCCAGCACCTCTTTCCTTGCCTCATCTAGCAGCAACCTGACCCTAGGAGGCCCCATGAACTTCGTGGACAGTTCATCCACCGATCCCAGTGCTAGGAGCCTAGTGTTGATCATTGCAACTCTGTGACAGAGTTGCTGGACCTCCCAGAGGTTGTGGGAGCTTAGCAGGATCGTCCTGCCCTGAGAGGAGAGATCCTGTATCAGGGACCTCATCACTCCAGCACTCATGGGATCCAAGCCCGATGTGGGCTCATCCAACAGGAGGACCAGGGGATCGTGCAGCAGGGCCCTGACTATCGAAACCCTCTGCTTCAAACCCTTGGATAGCTTGGAAACTGGTTCTTCAGCTCTATCTTGGATCTCCAGCTTGTTAAGGAGCTCCTTTATCTTTAGCACCGGTTCCTCGACCTCGTAAAGGCGAGCGAAGAAGAGAAGGTTCTCCATAACTGTGAGCCTCTCGTACAGGGAGATCCTCTCGGGTAAGAGGCCGACGCTGGCCTTCACCGATAGGGGATCTTCGACCACTTCGTGGCCGTTTACCACTATTCTCCCGGAGTCCGGTGGGATAATGCAGGCGAGTATCCTTATTGTGGTCGTCTTTCCGGCTCCGTTGGGCCCTAAAAGTCCGAATATCTCTCCTCTCCGCACGGAGAAACTCAGGTCTTGGGCTGCAACCTTCTCCCCGTAGGCCTTGGTGAGGCCGTGCACCTCTATCACATTGCCACCTACTACATTATGTAGTAGGTTATATATATCGTTTCGTGATAGGGGTCAAAAGCAAATGCGATGATTTAAATTGCTACTACGTCATGTAGTATGATGGGCAGGGAGCCCCTCGAACCTAAAGTGATGGAGATACTCTTCCGAAAGGGAGAGGCGACGGTACGGGAGATTCTCGAGGAGATAAACAGGGACAAGGAGAGAAAGCTTTCGCTCACTACCGTTAGCACCGTGGTATCTAGGTTATACAGGAAAGGGCTCCTGCTCAGGGAGAGCGCGAGGGGAAGAGGAGGCACTTACTACATCTATAGGCCCGCGGTTACCCGTGAGGAGTATGAGCGCATGATGGTGAGAGAAGCTGTAGACAGGCTTTCCCGCATCTTGGGAAAGGTAGCACTACTCAGGTTCGTCGAGGAAAGCACCAGTCGGCTCGATGAGGAGGAGCTTAGGGAACTGTTGAGGAGGATCGAGGAGAGGGTGGAGAAGTGATTGTTTATGTCTTGGTCACATCGGGAGTGCTGTTATTACTCTCTCTGGAACTCAGATCGTGGATCTTGCTTCTCTCCTCCCTAGCTACAGCTTCCCTACCACTGATGGGAATCTTGGTGGGTCGGATGGTACTCTCTACCTTGAGGATAAGTTGGTTACCCCATGATCACGAACTTCACCGGATTCTAGAGGGGATCGCCCCTCCAAGGTGGAGGGTGAGGCTGGGGATAAGGCCAGGTCCTCCAGATGCCTTTGCTGCTCAGGTAGGAGTCAGGAGCGGTGCCATCGTATTGACCCATGGCATGCTGGATCTATTAAGCGAGGAAGAGTTAAAGGCTGTGCTGGCCCATGAGATGTGCCATCTGGTGGAACACCACCCGATGATAAGGATCGCAGCCCTAGCACTCAGCCTGATGAATATTCCAGTCGGGACCATAATGGGCGCCGCCCTGTCGAGGAGGCTCGAGTACAGGGCCGACGAGTTCTCCGTATTTGTCACCGGAAGGCCCCACCACCTTGCGTCCGCTCTTGTGAAAGTGGCAGCCACTAAGACCGGAAATCCCTTCCTAGTAGCAGGATTCACCCCCTCGCTAAGGGGAATTCTCGGCTTGTTCTCTTGGAGTCCCTCCTTAAAGAGCCGATTGAGAAGGATTGAACATGTGGCACGCAAACTATCCACTGGGACGATCTCAATCTGAGAGTATAATGTCCTATCCCCTTTCCAGCCAGATATGTGGAGAGAATCGTACCACCCTCTTGGTTTATAAGGCGCACTCGGAGAGATAGAAGGTGCTCTTTTGTTATCGAGCGAGATGGTATTTGTTAGACCACTTCTTACCACTTCTTTTCGCAAAGAAGTCGAAACTTGTAGGATATAAGGATCCATGCTCCGGACAGAAGGTTTCGAGGGAAGATCTCGCCACCAAAGTCATCATGGCTGCCCTCCAATGGTTGACGAGGGAAGAAGCTCTGACCATCAGTTACATAGACAGGAAGGAGAAGGTCTCCTCCTGAGTAGAAGGGTAAGGGTACATGAGATATCGAGGAAGAGGGACATTCAGGTGGATGGACTCGAGGGAGAACTGCACAGGCTTAGTGAAGGAGAGGTCATGTTGAAGGACGTGATCTCCTCTCTAGTGGAAGGTAAGAGCGATTTCCCGCACTCGAGGGTCCTAGCTAGGGTGGAGAGGAGCCTAGAGAGGAAGGGTTTCGGGAGATACAAGGGCAGGATATTAAAGATGAAGGTATCTGCAACGGGGTTGTAGAAGGTCCAGGTTTCGGGAGATACAAGGGCGGGATATTAAAGTCCTTCAAACTTGACTGTGACAGGTTGGAAGGATCGGATCTCGAGTTCGCGGAGCTCCACTCATCCATAGATGATATGTCCAAGAGGTTCCCTGAGCTCGAAAGGGAAATAGGAAAGGTGCTCAGGTCCCTAGTGGAGTCAAACGACGACTGGGATTGATCCGATCTGCCTAGCTTAAGGTCAGGATACTACCTGCCATAACCTCGCATAGCTTCTCGGAATATTTCCTCCTGAGATAGCTTACGGATCCACCACCACTGCAATGGGCTGGGCATATCTTCTGGCTCATTTCAGCGAGCTCATCGAGGACGCGCTTGCTGGGCATGTGAAAGCCTCCCACAACTAAGAATACGTCGATACCGCTGGTATCCCTCGCCGTCCTGACCAAGCTATGGACCCCGGGGTGGGAGCAGCCCACCACGACTACCAACCCCTCATCAGTCGAGATCGCCAGCGCCTGCTCCGAGATCCACCCAGCGCTCAAGGGGCCCGTCAGCCAGAATCCCCTCTCCACTTCCAGAGGGGAAGAGACCGGCAAGGGATTCAGATCCCATCCCCTTAGATACCCGAGGTCCCCCGGAGGTGAGTAGACCTTCAAATCCTTGGCCACACTACCTACGTACCGGAAGCCCCCGTAATGATCGCCGTGATGATGGCTCAGAACCGCGAAGTCGAGATGCGAGAGGTCCAAGCCCAGCCTTTCAGCGTTGAACTTCAGAGTGGAGGGGCTCGCTCCAGCGTCGAAGAGGATCCTGCGTCCGTGAGCTTCAATGTGAGCGCTCCATCCCCACTCCCTCCTGAGGTCCTCCTTGGCCCTGTTATCCACGACCACCGTTAGCCGCACATCAGCCACCCTCCCACCTTATCACAGATCCGACGTGGCCGTCCCTGTAGGCTTCGGGGAGGTGTTCCCTAATGAAGGACCTAGCCTCATCCCCGGAGCAGTGTAGGGGGTACACCTCCTTCACGCCTACTTCCTTCATCGCCTCCACTATCCTCTTTAGCCTGTCGGTACCAGCTCCGATCAGGTGGAAGCCTCCGATAACGGCATACAGGTTACCTGTCAAGTTACAGGCTCTCTCAATCATCCTTTCGATCCTAGGATGGGCGCAGCCCACAAGGAGGATCCACCCCTTCGGCCCCCTGACCAAGAGACCTTGCTCGTAAGGAGGACCATACATGGATCCCGTGGTCATTACTCCATCCGCAAGCTCCGTTGGTTCCTTTAACTCTAAGACAGTGAGCCCTCTCGCCCTATAAGACTCCAGTAAGCTCCTACTGAATCCCCAAGGGACGTAAAACTTCACCTCGGGGTTAAGTCCGAATATATAGGGCAGGCCCCCTACGTGATCCCCGTGCTCATGGGAGAGGACGATCAGTCCCACTGACGACAGGTTTACCCCGAGTGATTCGGCGTTTTTCCTTAAAATGTGAGGATCTGGGCCCGTGTCGAAGAGCACTTGAGCTCTATTGACCCTGACTAAAGCAGAAAATCCCCAAGCCGCCATGAGACCGCCTTGAGGTGCAGGATTATTGTCGACGAGGATCACCACTTCAACCACCAAGGAGCCACCTTTAGGGCCTACGCTGGGTTCCTTGGATCTGGATGCTACATGAAAGGGGAGGATCAGGAGGGTAGCAACCGTCAGCACCGCCGCCAAGGTTATCTTAACCCTCGTAAGAAGGTCACCATTTTAGAAGGCAGGAACTCGTTTAAAGTTTCATTTCTCGATTGTTAACGGACCAGCCTCACCACGGTATACTTACCATCTTTGTACAGCTTGACCTTCCCGTCCCTTTCCATCTTCCTCAATCTCCTCCAGACGGTCGTCCTCGGGGCATCCACTGCTTTAATAATATCAGACTGCATGGCTTGCCCTCCCCTCTCCTCCAAAAACTTCAATATCCTTACCTCCAAGTCATCGGGCCCTTCCTCGTGCGCGTAGCCTATAGAGCGTTTCCTGATGAGTAGGGAGAGCAGCCCCATCACGAGGAGAATTGCTGGTATCGCGTAAATGAGAAAAGGCGTACCATCCGTGGGCTGTTCTCGCTCGTTTTCTGGTAGATTTCTGTCATTGATAGCCGTATTGGGGTACCTGCTCTGGAGGCTTACGGGAGTTGTGTTCCCTCTAACAGTACGGTTGGCCTGGATGGTGATCCCCTCTCCCCCTTTCTCTGTTGGTAACTGAACTGAACTAGTCTTGGGCGGTGCGATGGGCAACCTGCCCGTCTTGTAAGCGAGCCATATCCTCCCCGTGTCGAAAGTTATCTTTATCCAGTCATTCTCAAGATCTATGGTGGAGGGAATCCCGGACATTCCCAGAATTACGCTGTCTTTGGGCAGGAAAATCTGTAAGGAATCGACATCCAAGTCTAGGGTGAGATTCCACACCACTCCATTCTTGGATGTCAGGGAGGGCGTCTGGTATGAAATCGTAAGGTGCCTCGAGCCCATCGGATTTACCGTTAGAAGAAGGCCTTTCAAGGTATAATTCAAAATTAGACCATCTCCTTGGACTAGGAGGTTGTGAGGCTCTCCATCTAACTTTATCGAGACATTGGACTCCTCTCCTGACAGGTCTAAGTCCATCTTAATGTCTACCCAACCATCGGGGAAGATCGTGATATCAGCGTTATAAATTGGAGCACCAAGCGAGTTTGCCAGTGGGATGATGTAGGTTAAGATCAGGAACAGGCTCAGCGCCTTGTACTCCGACGACGCCCGCAACTTTGCCTCCCTCTTTGAGAAAAGAAGGGGAGGGTATTAATTATTCCCTCACGGGATCGGAGGTTAGCCTCTTCCCTTTCCTACCTTGTTGCGTCCTTTCCCCTGTTCCCTGCCATGTTCTTCTTTTTCCTTTCCTTTGCCGTGATCTATGGTTACAGGAACTGTCTTATTGCTCTGGCTAGCTCCCTTTCCATGCCTCTGTTCGTGCAATTCGGTCACATTAACATTTTCAGGTTCAGGGACATTTAGTGTCCTGTTCTTGTCATGGCCGTAATGTCTGTGCACCAAGGCTTCGACGGAGCTGGTCTTTAGAGCCCTAACTATTTGGGACATAAGGTTATTGGCCTCGGTCATCAGTTTCACTGCTCCTTGGACATCCCCGATGAGGATAAGTCCCTCGGACTGGTTAAGGAGGATTTCTACCCTTTTAGCGATATCTCGCTCCGAGCTAACGTTAACCCCAGAACTCTCAGCTGCTTCTATAGCCGCCTCTAATCTACTAAGCCTTATCTTATGCCTCAAAAGGGCGGAGAACAGTCCTGGCGGGATTCTTGCGTGACCTGTCGTGTTAGTTGAAGTTGTATTTGCGGGCGTCTCAGGCATCGCTGGAGGGGTCGCGCTCAGATCGAGGCACATGGAGAGGTGCACATAGGCTTTCCCTATTATATTAAGGGCCTTCAGAGCCAATTTTGCAGCTTGCCTATAGTTTCCAGCCTGTAGGCTAGCCTTGGCTGCTGTAGCGAACCCATCGGCCCTGCTGATGAGAGTGGTTACCCCTTGGTTCAGGTGAAGGCACATCCCGGACACTCGAGTTCCGTTCATCTCCACTTCCGCTTCAATCTGGACGGAGTTCGTCTCCGTGGCGTTCTCATTTCCCAATGTCTCATTGCGCTGAAGTAAAGTTTCAGTGTAGTTTGTGGCGAGACTATCTGAAACCGTTGAAGTTGCTTCAGTGGACGTAATGTTCTCCGAAGTTCCTGTGGAAGCAAGGCCTCCTATCGAAGCAGCTGTGTCGTTGTTTGCATTCTCACCTTCATAGAGAGCGACTAGGCTCAATAGCTCAGCTCTTGCCCTCTGATATAAATCCAATAGATAGGTCGCAGTATATTGGTCCACAGCTGAGGCTGACATTGTGCCCGTGAGCAGCACCAGTAAGAGGACAAACGCAGACAGTAAGATTAGGGTTGGCTTTGATTTAGCGGCCCATCTCATTTGAGAAATCCCCCTTCTATGTCGAGTGCAGGCTGTGATTTAACGGCGCTCTTTGAGCATTGGGCGCCCAGTAAGCGCCCAAATGCACGAGTTTTGTAGCCATGATACCTTGGAGTCCTAGAACAGCCTTTATGCAAGCTGTCATGATAGTCTCCCTTCTTTACTTGTCAACGGTTGGCTCATCATAGCCAGCGTCTACCCACAATCTCAGTAACCGATTCAAGTATGAGGTACCTCCGGACCTTTCCGAGAAAACTCTTAAAAGCGCGCTCCACATTATTCCCCCTGAGTGCTGAGATCTTCCAGACATCTGCTCTTATTCCCAGGAGGGGCACCATCTGCTTGGGCTCTCTGGCTATTGGGAGGTCGTGCTTATTGGAGAATATAACCAAGGGAAATCCTGACCCCAGAACTTCCCTAGCCTCTTGGTATTGCTCCATGGCATAAACTAGATGGGCAGGTTGTGTGGCATCTATCAGAAGTATGACACCATCCTTACCCCTTAATAGGGCTTTCCTAGCTCCTGAAAAGGCTATCTGCCCCGGAGTTCCTGTTATGGTGACCTTCCATATCTCGTTCGATGGGTCTACTGAGTCAATCTGGTCCCTCCTGTATATCCTGTTCTCCGTAGCGTCCCACAGGACTATGCCGTAGTCGAAGCCAACGGTGGTTGAGAAGGTACCCTTGGAGTAGTCCATCCTGACGGCCCAAGGATCGAGCCTCCTTATCAACGTCGATTTACCGGCCTGATGGGGTCCTATCACCACGATCTTCATCTTCTTCATCGTTGGGGCCCTCCAGCTCTCTAGACCTCTATCACCTCCTCCTCAGAGCCATCACCAAGAGAATAGCCACGAGAACACCGATAACACCTAAACCGATCAGTCGTAAGTCCATCGGCGACCTTTCTTGAGATTCAGGGGTTACCGTTACCGAAAGTACCCTAGTCAGGGTGACGTTTCTGGTCAGAGTGGCTGTTTCTGTTACATTTTGAGTCACTGTCCTGAGAATAGTCAGGGTAGTTATGTTGATCTGGGTAAAAGTTGTCGTCTCCGTTGCAGTGACCGTCTGAGTTACCGTCTGAAGGTATTCCAAGGCTTTCGTCACCGTCTCCGTCAAGGTCACTGTGGTGACGTTGGTGATGGTCTGAGGTACTGGTACCACGATCGAGAAGTGTTCCATGTCAGCATCGAACCATCCAGAGGATGAATCCTTCATCTTCAAAATAGCGGTGTATGAATAGGATCCTGGATCTATGGGTCTCTCGAAGTTTAGAGTTACCGTCTTCTCCTCGGATATGGCTCCTACTGAATACCTAATGGATTCCGCGAGGTACTCGCCGGTCGAATCGTCCCTTACGAGTACCACGTAATAGCCAGGGGAGTCGAACTGGACCTTAATCCTAATTTCGATGGTGACTTTGACGGCTGTCTCATTAAGGGGAGTTTCCTCCGTGTTTATACCAGTTATCCATCCCTCCGTGGCAGCACTCCTTGCCAGAGGGATGGATAACATAGCTAATAGAACCACTATACCCAGCTTCAGATGTAACGGTGGAATTTTCATTTTCACCCATGTGATGTGCATGGTGCTTAAAAGGGTAAAACATGGAAGTGCGGAGACGATCCATTCCCATTCAATTTTTATCGATGAGTGAGAACAGAAAGAATTGTAAGTTATGGATATATTGGAGGAGCACTGCGCTTACAGGAAAGGGGGCTGCGGAAATTGGAAAGTGCCATAGCCTTGCTGTTCTTCGCCATCATAATACTGCTCATGATCGGCTTAGTCGTTCAAATACAAGCGGATTTCGTCTCTCTTTCAAACAATGTGCAGAAGATACTGGCTCTTGAGAGGGAAAGGGCAAAGGAGAACGCTGAGATAAATTGGATGGGAAGGTATGATGTTACATTGAGGAACCTCGGCACCAATACCAGCATAAGGTACATCTATGTTTACGTTAATGGCTCTAGGGTGCCGAACTTCCGCTTAAAAGTGGAGGACCTAGTGGCCATCGTGAATGGTACCCTGAGACCGCACTACTACTCAGAAGGCCTTCCACTGGGTCCTAACGTCAGGGTGAGGCTGAACTTGGAGCAGTTCGGGCACTGGAGGATCCTCTACAATCTGAA
This sequence comes from Thermoproteota archaeon, assembly GCA_027491395.1. GTDB lineage: Archaea > Korarchaeota > Korarchaeia > Korarchaeales > Korarchaeaceae > Korarchaeum. The sequence goes on from JAOZFI010000038.1 coordinate 13,362, forward strand.
CCAGATAGCCAGCGGCTCCTCCACATTACTACAGGTCCCCCTTCCATCAGACACGGATCCCGCCAAATACTTCCCAGATGAGCAGTTCCTGAACGCAAGCTGGCTGGACTTCGGGGCTGATGGCTACGCTCTCTATAGGAATCTGTCCTCCGTCACGAGACCCAAGGTAAGCACGGGCCTAGCGTCTGGAGAGAACTGGACTGCCTGCCTCTGGCTTAAGATCATAGGTCACAGGAACTGGGGTAGCCCGTGGACGGTATTGGACATGGACTCTATTCAGATTATGGTGGATCCCAACTTCGATGGGGGAGAATATCACCCCAAGGTCTTCCTGAGGGTCTCTGGAACCGACCTAGTCCAAGAAACAGATTACGCGAATGCCACCGATTGGAACCATTACTGCCTCGTCTCCAATGGTACCC
>JAOZFI010000050.1 GCA_027491395.1 Thermoproteota archaeon
CCCTTCGCACGGGATCGGTCGAAGCTGGTCTCACTCCACTTCTATCTGTTCCTCAGGTATCCCCCACTTCTCCTTCAGTAGCTTGGCCACCTTGTACCTATGGTCCCCCTGCAGCAGCACGTATCCATCCTTGTAGGTGCCGCCGCACGCCAGTATTCGCTTCATTTCCTTCAGGAAAGATTTCATGGTCTCCTTGGAGAAAGGTAGGTTCTCGATTATGGTGACGTCCCTTCCCCTCCTTCTCTCAGTCCTTATTCTCACGGGCCTGAGTTCCTTCTCAACTTCCTCCCAAGAGAAAAGCTCGATCGGGAGGCCTGTTACCGGATCCCTCAATCTCTCGTCGAACGCAACCATTCCAAGCTATTCCGTCGCTGGGTGATATATAAAAACATATGGTCGGGGTGGGAAGGTCCTCCCTGATTCGAGAATTGCCGGATCAGAAGAGACCAACAATGTTGCTGGCGGAGTCCATCCACCACCTGTTATACTCATCCCTCTTCCTCTCTAACTCCTCATCCGAGTAGAAGGCGAACCTCACATCGGCAGATGACCTGAAGATCTCTAGGGTCTTGAGTTCCCCAACGTCCCAAACCAATCCAGAGACTTGGGTCTTGAGCCAGTCTAGGGGGTTCTCCCCTTGGGGGGCGAGCTTGGAGGGCCAGTCCACCCTCCCCCTGAACTTGAGGTGGTATCTTCCATCCTCTGTCTTCACTCCCTCAACCATGAATCCATCTAAATCCAGATCCAGCTTTCCCTCCTTTACTTCCTCTATAGATGCACCTAATCTCTCTAAAAAGGACCTAAGCTGATCTTCATCCTTGAATACGAGCTCCCCCTCTACTTCAACCTCTGAACTCATGCTGATCACGGCCTATGGAGGAATAAAAGGTTTGAGGATCCCTAGAAATTACAGGAGGATCCTGAACAAGCCATCAACGGCGATACCTAGGAACGCCATGCCCTCAACAGGGCTGGCTGTTTTGTACATTCTCTTGGCCCCCTCTATCACCGGGTTCTTGGCATAGAGGATGGACCTGTACAGGAGCAGTAGGGTGGAGGGCAGGGAAATTATCAGGAAGGCCGGACTGAACGGTCCCACTATGAAGAGAGCCAGTTCGCTGGCCAACATGACGACCACTGATGCCACGATGATTTTAGCCGTCCTCTCTACTCCTACCACGACCGGGAGCATGGGAACTCCGGCTGCCCGGTAGTCCTCAACGTGATAGATGGCAATGTACCATATATGTGCCGGGATCCAAGTCATGGTGATCAGGGCTATGAGTAAAGCCGGAAGCTCCAGCATTCCTCTAGCTGCAGTCCAACCAGCTAGAGAGGGAGCGGCACCGGCTACTCCACCGAATACTATGGATAGGGGCGTCCTCCTTTTGGTCCAGAGGGTGTACACGATGAGATCGAACACGACCCCTAGGGAGGTGGAGAAGGCTGTCCAGATGTTGATCAGATACGCAACGGCCACTCCGAGCAGGAACAGGAGTACGCCGAAGGACAGTGCTTCGCCCCTGCTGACCCTACCAGCCGGGATGGGTCGCTGCTTGGTCCTCCCCATCATGGAGTCTATGTCCGCATCCAAGGCCATGTTCACAGCCGTCGTCCCGGAGATCGATAGGACCATGGCGGCCGTGAGAAGCGTGAGTATATCTAGTCTGTAGCCTCCAGCACCTATGTAAGTGAACACGGAGGTCAGCAACAAGAGAAACGTCTGTTTGGGCTTGGTCAGGCATACATAGTCGGAGATCCTGCTGGATAGCTTGGATACGGCCCTAGCTTCCATACCGGAAGGTTGTGAAATGCCCACCTAATAACTTTGTGAATTAGGTTGCATTACCCAATCCCGTCAAGAAAGGACCGTAGAGTGGACACAAACTAGAGGAAGTATTAGGGAGAGGGGTCAGGGCCTGAAGGCGTAGAGTTTCTCCACCTCTCTGGTCACAGGCTCTCCCTCAACTATCTCGTTATCTACGCTCACTACTATTCCACCAAACGGTATCGCAGGATTCACATACTCTACCGTGAACCCGGATACGGCCATTTTCCAGTCTGGATACTTCAGCGCGTACTTTATGACCAGAGTGCCCTTCACGTACCTCTTCCCTACAGGATGGACGATAGATCTAGGAATATCCTTACCCCCGATCCTCCAAGTGGTCCTGTTATCCACTGACTCCATCTTGAATGCAATAAAGACTAAGGGCTCTTTAGGGTTGGCTCTCCCTGGCTCAGGACATTTCTCGATACTCACATTAACTTTGTCGTCTATGAATTGGACGGTTCTGCAAAAGTGAGGCCTTCCCAAGTGATCGAGCAGGTTGATCTCCACTGTGGTGTAGTTGACGCCCAAGTACATGTAGGTCCTCGTCCTAGTCACATTATAGAGGGTAGTTCCGTTCTCCTCGATCTGACCTAAAACCCTCCACTCATCCGTCCCCCAAGGGATGGGCTGGTATATCCTCTTCTCTTTGTTGTAGTTATACCTCTCGACGTAGTATATAGCAAAAGAGCCATTGCTAAGAGCGATCTCATAGCCAGCCTTAATCCATAAGCGAGTTATCCCTAGGAGGGTTCGGTCCTTGAAGAAGAAGGCCGAGGCCTCAAGGGTCTCTCTCCTAGTGTGACCGGCGAGAACGACGATGTCCCTCCCACCTTTAAAGACGGACACTAAGAATGTCCTAGGTTCCTGTATGAGGGCAGTCGCGTTCTGCGGGGGTATATAGCTGGAGGAGATGTTTCCGACTCCATCGTACGCCTTGGGACCGCCGAGGATCAGGATGACCTCGTAGTTCTTCAATGCCTCTTTGAAGTCGCTGGGCCCCATTATCTCGTATTCCATGCTCGAGTTGGTGAGTATCTCCCCTATGAACTGGGCGGTGGGCATATCGGCATCGTTGCTGATAATAGCCACCTTTGGGGCCTTCCCACCGACCGCTTGGTTGAAGGCCATTGGCAGCACAAGCAGAGCGATTAGAGTGGCGACTGCGTATCTCATCCCGCAACCTCCCTACCTCGACTTAAAGAGTTTTACGCGTCGCTTGGCTACATCCCCTTTATGCTCAGCTCGATGAGCTTCTTTATCTCGTTGGCGTACTCGAACGGTATGTCCCTCACCACGGGTTCGAAGAATCCCAGCACTATCATGGTGATGGCTTCTTCCTCGCTGAGCCCCCTGCTCATCAGATAGAAGAGCTTGTCCTCCGCCACCTTCCCCACGTAGGCCTCGTGGCCCAGTTCGGAGTCTATTTCATCGCTCCTCAACGCCGGTATAGTCTCGCTCGAGGCTTCCGGTGACAGGAGCAGGGAGTCGCATTGAACAAATCCGCTGGATCCTTTGGCGCCCTGAACGATCTCCACCTTCCCGTAGAAGTTGGTGGAGCCCCTGTCCTTAGCCACGCTTTTACTAATGACCTGACTCTTGGTGTTTGGAGCCAAATGCCTTATCACCACACCAGCATCGTGCCTCTCCTCCCCCTTTACGAAGGAGAGACCGACGTTCCTAGCTGAGGATCCCTCTCCCCTCAAGTGTATGACCGGCCTTACTGCAGTGTGCTTGCTCCCCATCAGCGACTCAACCCACTCTATCTTCGCACGGCTCATGGCAACGCCCCTCTTGGTGGGGAGGTTGATCACATGATTCGCCCAGTTCTGCATGGTCGTTATCCTCACCTCTGCGCCGGGATAGGCCCAGACCTCAGTGACGCCGTAATGCAGGGCCTCCCTTATGTAGGAGGGAGCGGAGCACCCCTCGATGTAGTGAACCTTGGCTCCCTCCTCAGCCACGACAATTGTGTGATCGGCCTGAGCGATGGGAAGGGATCTCATCACGAAGAGGGCGCTTACGGGAAACGGGACCTCAACTCCCTCGGGCACGTATATGAAGGTGCCACCCGCCCAGAGGGCGTAGTGTAAGGCCAGTATCCTGTTCTCCTCAGGGCCAGCCAGTCTGGCGAAGTAACTCCTCACCAGATCCTCGTGCTCCCTTATGGCCCTGTCTATGGGCATGGCTATAACACCGAGGGACTTTAGCTGATCGGAGAAAGTCTGGTACACGATGGAGGAGTCCACCTGAACCTGCATCCCCGCCAACATCTCCATTTCCTCCTCTGGTATGCCCAGAGCCTCCAGAGTCTCCCTGATCTCCTGAGGCAGCTCCTCCAGCTTCTCCGCCTTCTCCGCCGGGGAGAAGTATTCCAAGGACTCGAAGTCCACCTTCACGTGTCTAGCGTGTTCAGGCATGTCTAGCTTGAAGAAGAGCCTCGCTGACCTCTCCCTCATCTCCCTCAGCCAGTCGGGCTCCCCCAGCTCCTTGGATATCTGCCTAGCCTTACTTACTAGAAACTCCTCCGTCAGGCTCACCTAATCACCACCTCGAACCCGCTCTCCTGGATCCTCTCAAAGAGGTCGCCTCCGCCGCTGGCCACGATCCTGCCGTCGTACATCACATGGACTCTGTCCACCTTCAAGTGCCTGTACAGTCCTCCCGTGTGGGTTATGAGCAAGAGGGTGATGCCCTCCTGTAGTGCCCTATAGAGCAGCCTTCCAATGACGTTCAGGGAGTCCACATCAACCCCCGAGTCAGGCTCGTCCAGTATGGCGAGCTTGGGCCTGAGGGCAAACATCTGCAGGATCTCGAACTTCTTCTTCTCCCCTCCAGAGAAGCCCACGTTTATCTCCCTATCCAAGAATTCCTCATTGAATCCAAGGGCCTCCAAGTATGGTCCGAGCTTCTCTATCACGAACTCAACCATATGCTCCCTCAGCGGGGTTAAGGGCTTTTCTCCAGTTCTCTTCTCGATGAGCTTCGCCAGGTAATCGACCATTTTTAGACCCTCTATCTCCACGGGATTCTGAAAAGCTAGAAAGATACCTCTCTTAGCTCTCTCGTCTGGAGGGAGTGATGTGATGTCCCTACCCTCGAAGAGGATCTTCCCTCCCACCACCTCGTAGGCCGGATGGCCCGCCACAGCGAGGGCTAAGGTGGACTTCCCGGACCCATTGGGGCCAATGATCAGATGAACCTGTCCCCCTTGAACCTCCAGATCAGCCCCCTTGATTATCTCCCTGTCCTCCACGCGGACCCTGAGCCCTTCAAGTCTCAGCATTTTGGAACACCTTCCCGACTAACTGAAGGCGACTTATTTTACCTTCACCTATAGAACTATCGTTATGGATTCAACATTATAAAGTTACGCAGACTGAGGACGCGATGAAGGGCTTCCCCCTCCTGTTGCTCCTAGCTGCGTTCACCATCTTGCCGATGTTGCACGGCGATGCTCTACCCCTGATAGAGGTGTGGATCGAGGACGCCTCTGCCAAACAGGTCGCGATATCCAGCGAACTGATGGCATATCTTAGTGAGAACGGAACTCTCGTGATCACAAGCGATCGTGGAAGGCTGGCGATAAGGGTGGGCGAGGGGAAGCTCGTAGCCGGGAGGGATGTGTTCCTTCAGGAAGGGAATGCTCTATACCTAGTCACCGCTAAGGGCCTCGAGAGAATAATTGGATGCAAGAGATGCTCCTTCTATCCCTATTCCAAGGATAAGATCGCTATAGTGGATTCTAAGGGCCTGCTGCTGATCTCGGGTGGGGAGAAGAGGAGGCTAAGAGTGAGAGGCACGGTAAGATGGTCCGACGATGGCTCAAGACTCTCGGTAATACCCGGCGATGAGCTCCTCGTCGTGAACGCCTCCGGCTCTATAGTATGGAGAAAGGACATGAACACCCAGCTCTTCGATGCCGAGCCGGATGATCTCACTTATGTGTGTATGAAGGGATGCGAGGTGTACGCGATAAACGACAAGTCCTTCGTGGCTTGGACCAACAAGCTATGCAAGTGCTGCATCCCCGGCAAGCTCGACAGGTCCGGTGATTACATCTTCGTGCTGATCCAAGGGAAGGAGCTGGCAGTACTGAACGCGAGGAACGGGAGGAGGATTCAGTCCCTGAGCATGGAGGGGTACGAGATAGATGCCATTCCGGGGATCGTCGCTGTCAGGGATGGAGACGGGAGGATACATGTGGTGGTGGATGCCAGCAGGGTGCATATCAAGGGGGAGAGCGGTGGTGTGCTGATCAGCTGGGATGTCCCCAGCTGGCTGAAGTCCGGAGAGCTCACGGTGGAACACCCCCAAGGCAGGACAGCCATCCCAGTCGGCTCTGACAGCTTTGTGCCGATCCCCGTGGAGGGAGACGTCAACGTGACCTTGAGGGGTTTCTCTGGAGAGGTCTCCCTTATCGTGGAAGTGAGACCGCTAAACGTGACCGCTACGCCCTTCGGAGATATTCGCATCTCCGGAGACGGGGTCTTCGAGGTTGAGGTCGATGGTAGGAGGTACGTTCCCCCTGTCCGGGTGGATACCGGGTGGCTTCCCACATACACTCTAAGGATTTACAACCACGGCGTTTTGTTGGCCGAGAGCACCTCGATTAACGCGAGATTCTTGGTTATGATGCTTGTAACCTCAATAATGATTATAGCTCTACTCTTCTGGAGAGTTCGCTCTAGATCCTGAGATTCAAGGGAGATCTCCTACTACTCTTTATTTTTATCCCGCCCTCCATGGCCTATGGAACTGGGATTGGCCGATAAGCTGGCTGTTGTAACTGGAGGAAGCTCTGGCCTAGGTAAGGCTGCCGCTGTATCTCTACTCAAGGAGGGCGCAAGAGTCCTGATTGCTTCAAGAACGGAGGAGAGGTTAAGGAGAGCTATGGGCGATCTATCTAGCCTAGGAGAGGTGCAGGCCTTGAGGACCGACCTGACAAAACCGGATGACATAGAGTCCCTCTTCAGGAGATCCGAGGAGATGGGTGGAGCCGACATACTTGTGATCAGCTATGGAGGGCCAAGGATAGCCAGATTCCCCGAACTCAACGACAGGGATTGGTATCACGCCTACGAACTCTTGGTGATGAGTGTCGTGAGGCTCGCCCGGCTGTTCGGCTTCAGGATGAAGGAGAGGGGATGGGGCAGGATAGTTCTGGTCACCTCAGTGGCCATCAAGGAGGTGAACATGAACATACCCTTATCCACCAGCGTGAGGCTCTCCTTAGCTGGTCTCGTCAAAGTCCTATCGAGGGAACTAGCCCCCGAAGTGAACGTTAACGCTGTAATGCCCGGTCATTTCATGACGGAGAGGCAGCAGGATCTCCTCAGATCGAGAGCAGTTGAGAGAGGCCTGTCACTCGAGGAAATGGAGGTTGAAGCGGCAAAGGAGATACCTCTGGCCAGATTTGGCAGGCCTGAGGAGCTGGGCGATGTGATCTCCTTCCTGGCGAGTGAGAGGGCGAGCTACATAACGGGCTCCCTTATACCCGTGGATGGGGGTCTGCTGTCCTGCACCCTTTAAGGTGATGAGGATGTCGGAGTGGATTGATCTTTTGGAGAAACTGTCGGTTGCAGCCGGTCCCCCCGGCTTTGAGGACGAGGTTAGGGATCTCCTGATAGATGAACTCAGGGAAAGCGTCGATCAGCTGTTCACCGATCCTTTCGGGAATCTATACGCAGTGAAGAGGGGTAAGAGCGAGAGGAAGCTGATGATTGCTGCCCACATGGATGAGGTGGCTCTCATGGTCAGGTACTTGGAGCCCAATGGGTTTCTCAGGGTCACTAACTTGGGGGGACTCAATCCGGCTCAGCTCCTATCTCAGAGAGTACTCGTGCATGGAAGGAAGAAGCTCAGGGGAGTTATAGGAACACTACCCGTTCACATGGGGAAAGAGGAGCCCCCAAAGATCGAGGATCTCTACGTTGATGTGGGGGGCACCAACAGGGAGCAGCTAGAAGGACTGGGTGTCAGACCTGGAACTCCCGTGACCTTCGACGTCCCCTTCATCCACCAAGAGGACACGGGTGTGTTGATAGGGAAGGCACTGGATGACAGGCTGGGGTGCCTAGTACTGGCCGAGTCCCTAAAGGGGGTGAATGACCCGGACATGACGGTCTACGGGGTGTTCACCTCTCAAGAGGAGAGGGGGATGAGGGGAGCGACGGTCGCGGTGAACAGGGTCCAGCCGGATCTGGCATTCGTGCTCGAGGGGACTATAGCGTCCGATGTACCGGGAGTCCCAGCCCACAAGTACGTCACCGAGCTGGGTAAGGGACCCGCCTTGAGGGTGATGGATAGGACCGTGATCGTCCAGAGGTGGCTCCTCGAGGAGATGGTATCTAGGGCTGAGGAGCTCGGCATACCCTACCAGCTGCAGCTCTCTCCGACGAGCGGGACTGACGCAGCTGCAATAAGCGTTGGGGGAAAGGGGACACCCGTCGGGATAGTATCGGTCCCAGCTAGGTATATCCACACACCCTCCAGTCTCGCTAGGGTCGAGGACGTAGAAAACACGGTAAAGCTGGTGACCGATCTGGCGGGATCACCACCGGAACCTAGATATTAAGAAGGATTTTTTCTCGAAATTTCATCCCCCTTTTCTTCATCTCATCCAAGAAGGGCCTTGGATCGATGACCTCCTCTGGATAATAAACACCGGGCAAGCTCAGAATCCCCAGCCCGATCCACTGAGCCGTCAAGGAGGAGGGACTTCCCACGAGCAGGGCCTGAGCGCTCACGTTCCATCTTTCACTCCAGCTTATCAGGGCCTCCACCAAGATCTCCGCCTTAACTCCCCTTCTCCAACCCCTAGCAATAACCAACATCACATCATGGTCGTTTGGCTCGAATCCCTTTCCCCTTAAAGAGCCGAGAATCAACTCCCTGATTATATCTCTCGGGACCACGCTCACATTCCCCAACCTTATTGGTCGGTCAGACGTCAATCCTAGGTCGTGGAGCAGCTTGTACTTCAGAAGGAGGTCTCTGGGGAAGGAGAGCTTGTAGTCGACGAACCTCAATCCCTTACTCTTGAAGGTCTCGCCAAGGGAATAAACCTCAGGATGCTCGACATAGTATAGCTCCTGCTCTCCAACTGGTGGGGGGAAGGACATAACCTCCCTGCCAGAGAAGGGGGCAACCAGCTCGATACTGCCGTCCCTCCACACTTCTACAGGTTGATCCATTTCATCGAATATCGTGTCTAGGGAGTATGGAACGGGGAGCGGCACGCCCATCGAATCGTAATCGTTTAGATCTACCCACCCCTCCCTCAAGAGAAGCGTATCAACCCTGTCGAGTTCCTTAACGGCCTTAGCAGCCATCACGTTTATGAGCCCCGGGCTCCCGCCCATCTCCAATAGAGCAATTAGACCTTTGCTCTTGAACTGATGGTCCATTTCCCTCTGGGCCAATAGTGTCTCTACGTCATCTCCCAAGTCCAGATAGTGGACTTCCGCCTCTAAAGCAGCTCTCATGACGACCGGTATGGTTGTATAGAGGGCGGCATCGATGACCACGTCTGTCTTGAATTCTTTGAGAGAGGATATCACCTCATCGAGCTTCGTGGCATCCAGCTTGACATGCTTCACCTCTTTGTACTTGGTTAGAGTGCTCGCCTCATCTGCGACCCGGCGCGCCTTATCACCATCTATATCTGCAACTAGTACGGACTCGACATCCGGGCTCATTGAATCATCAGCTAGGTCAAGCACTGCCGCTCTCCCCATAATACCGGCTCCTATAACCGCAATTCTCATCGTGCTTCTAACGCATGCTGGTCCATCGAATAATTAAACGATTTTTACTTTAGGACGGCAGCGAGCAGGATCTCAAATTTTCGGTCTGTGCTCTAAATCGACGAGTTCAGATTGGAAAGCGCGGAAAGAGGAGAGTCTACTTTATAATTTCACGCGTGAATTATAAAAAATAATGATTATAATGATGTACATTGTCAAACAACGTAAACTTTTATTAAAAGGTCCCCTGATTGGCCGGGTGCTTATGTCGCTCTCTAGAAAAAACCTGATTAACCTAGCTCTTATCGCCTTAATAGTTGCTGTTGGTGTCTTGACCTTCACGGGCTCAGCTGCGCTGGGTGGAGAGCCGAAACTGGACATCAATGTGCATTATAAGGAGCAAATAATATCAGCAGCCTACAAAGTGTATGGAAGACCGAGCCTGAAATTCTGGGTCGCCAAGACGGTTCTGAAGAACACGGGCGATGTGCCCGTGAGGAACGTCAAGGTGAGTTACTACATAGACGGATACACCTCTTGGTCGACCCCCACCGAATACGACGAGATACCACCGGGGGGCGCCGTGGTAGATACCTACTACCCTAAGTTACCGAAAAAGGTGGCGGAGCTCACTTCCCCAGTCCCAACCAAGCTGTACATAAAGGTAACTTACGATAAGGGTGGGAGGACTGAGGAAATAGTTCAGAGCAAGGATATAGAGATCCTAGGAGTCCACGACATAGTATACTCTTCAATACCAGCCGAGGAATCCCTGCTCACATTCCCTGATGTGTTCAGCAACGCTCCGCTTTTGGCCGCTTGGGTCACTCCAACCGATCCTGTAGTTAGGGAATTCTCTGACTTGGGTAACAAGCTAGCTGGAGGTGCAGGAGCGTCCCTATCAGATGAAGGGGCACTTAAAACAATGCAAGGGATATGGCAGGCCCTTTTGATAAGAGGAACGACCTATAAAACTGAACCAGAAGGTTTCTGGACTGGGAAATACGCACAGTACGTCAAATTCCCCAGGGACACTATCCTAGATGGGGAAGGAACCTGTATAGATTTGGCGATAATGTATGCAAGCCTAGTAGCGGCGCAGGGGCTTACCGATGTTTACATAATGCTGGTACCAGGCCATGCTTTCCCCGTCGTTAGACTGCCGAAGAGTGGGGCGATGATACCGATTGAGACCACAACCCTGAATCAAGGCGCCACATTCAAGCAAGCCGTGCAAACAGCGGTGTATAACTGGCAGCAGAAATTCAGCAAGGGGCCTTACATCCCAATAAGCGTCAAGATGTGGCAAGCTTCTGGAGTAACCCCACCAGAACTACCTCCCTTGCCACCCGATATATTGGAGAGAAAGGGGATCAAGCAAAAGATACTTGAGGTCATCAACAAGCTAGGTGGGGAACTCAGGTCCTATTCCAACAATTACTTCTCCATAAGGTACCCATCATCTTGGAGTGAGGATAGTGGTACGGACGATGAGGGGAGCTTCGTGAGCTGGACCTACCCGGAGGACGAGGGGATGACCCTCTATGTATCGTGGACCCCCTTCCAAGGATCTCTGAGCGATTACATCTCGTACATCGAGTCCTTGTACGATGAGCATAGGATGGGAATGCAACAGGGCCAGATAGGCGCCTGTCCCTACGTAGTGGCATCCTATGCTTGGGAATACGAGGGTCAGCCGTGGATGAGCAATGAAATATACATCCTCTGCAAAGGAGTGGGGATACACCTATCTTTCCAAGCGGAGAAACGCTACTGGGACGATGGGACGGCAAGTACCGTCTGGGAGAGGGTGATGGGTACGTTCTATCCTATGATAGCGGGGGGATGAGGATATGAGGGTCAAACTAAAGCTATTGCTTCTGATCATGATTTCGCTCTTCCTGTATGGTCTACCTCAGTTGGAAGCCCAGCCCATAGCCTTGGGCCAACCTGTCAAGGGAATAGAGCTTCCGGTAAAGGTGGAGATGGATGACCTGCTGAACATGACCGTACTGGAGAACGGCCTAGTCAAGGTCAATGAGGTGGTTAAAGCCACTGCAACTGGTTATCTTGTCTTGAAGCAGCAGTATCCCCTAACCTTCCTGTTCAAGAGGTTTATAGAGATGGATAAGGCGGATATAGAACTCGAGAACCTAACAGTGAACTTCGACGATGCCAACAGGAGGGTGACGGCGAGCTACGTGGCACTAGGGATGACCGCCAAGAAAATGGACAAGTGGGTTTTCTCCATAGAGGGAGATGCGAAACTGACAACCAGAGCCGGAAATACCTTGGTCTTCAGCAAGACTTCCCCCCTTCCCTTGGGCGGGAAGAAGAACATGGTGATAACAGTACACCTCCCCGAGTCGGCTAGCGATGTGTCTGTGACCACCGAGGGAGGCTACACCAAGATCTATTACAGACTTCCCTCGAATGGATTAAGTGGGAATCCGGTCCTCATCGGTATCCTGGGAATATTGATAGCTCTCCTAGTACTCAACTTGGTGCTGAAAGAGGGATTGCTGGGTCTTCCAAAGATGTTAAAGAAGGGAAAGAGTTGATGGCTCTCACCCTCCCGTACCCAACTTCACTACCTCCTTTATTTCACTCAGTTCCACAGCACCATTACCATCATCCGTCCACTCGAGGAGAGTCAATCTATTACTGACCCCTTTATTCACTAGCCAGAGCAATCCCGCCCTAGTTCCATATCTAGTCACGCCGGCTACCCTGTAAAAGGTGAAGTTACCACATTTCATTCTCTCTATCAACGAATAATCCGTATCTCCGAAACTGGATATGTAGGTTCGATTACCGACCCTTATACCCACGAACACACCACTGCGTTGGATGAATTTGAAATCCTCGCCGTTCAACCAGCTCGGATCAACGGCGGGTCCTCCCAGTCTTATGACGGCTCCTGAGGAGGTGAAGGGGGCATCGATTTTGGATATTATATCAGCGTTAAGGGACCTATCTACCCCGAAAGCTGTGATAGCTGCCCTTTTTGGCTTGGAGTAACCGCCTTCATCTCCTACAAAAATGAGCAGGAAGGTATCAGGAGCGTCAACATGATCGGAAGCTGGCTCCACCGTGAGCAAATCAAAGTAGAGAACCCATCCCCTTGGTACGCCTATCTTCCCCTTTACACCCTCAATATTCACTAGAGAGAGCACTTCGCACTTATCTCCAAATCTATCCACTAGGATCCCCCTCGGGATCCCCGCTTGAGCTCGAACGAATGTGGGCAAGGATTCAATGTCTATCCTCGCGCCAACTCCCAGCTCCTTAACATCCCCACCACTCTCGTCAAGGACACCAAGCTTCCCCAAGACTAGGAGTTTGCCCCTGTATGAGGCCAAGATACTCCTAGCCTCGCGACTGAGGACCCTCAACTCAGGAGCGATGAGCACATCGTAGTGGGATAGCTCCGACTGGGAGGTCATTTCAATAGGAATCACATCGAAATGAACATGTTCCTCGGCCAAGACCCTGACTACCTCCCTGAAGGTCCTTATGTGGATTGTCCCCTCTACGTCGTAAGGGCCAGCTATGTAGGTGTCCACAAAGTCCCTCGTAAAGGAGGAGAAGAGCACCCCAACCCTGTTCCTCGTACTCCTCTCCATCCCCGAGAGCATATCCACCAACCAGAAGGCCCGTTTCCTGAATTCGACACCCACACTCCCCGTCATCAGTCCGTTAGAGTTGGTCTCGAAGAAACCGTCAGCCAGCGGGAGTAGGAGCCCAAGTTGCTTGGCGGAATCAGAAGCATCCCTCCCGTAGGTCAGGGGGATGATGACACCATCTCGGACGGATCCTCTCGCATGCTTCAGCATTGCGTAAAAGTGGACCCATTCAGAGAGGCTGGCATTGGAGAGACCCGCCTCCCATGTTGGAGGGCCAATCTCAGGGACTAGGACAATTATCGGATCGTATCGTAGGAACACCTGGTCGAATCCCAACTCCGTGGCCCCAGCATCGCAGGCGGAACTCTCCACTAGGAGGACCTTGCCGAGAGAGAAGGCCTCTTCAGCGACGGCGAGAACGAAGTCGAGCGCCATGTCGTGCCTCCATCTCAGCCACAGTGGGAACGAGGGGTCATCCGTGGAGCTTGGGGAAAACACCCAGTATTCCTCTTCGAATCCTTCCTTTCCCCAATCGGAAGCGTCGGGCCACAGATCACTCATCTCCTCTGTTAAATACTCGGGGAGATGAGGAACATCTAGCCAGACACCGTCGGCCACTTCCATCAACTTCCTGACCCTGTCAATCAGGATCTCTCTGTGAGGCGACAGGGGGGACATCCAAAGATCGAATTCACCTCCCTCCACCCACGGTACATCCAGCTCCTCTCCGGTAATCACCAGCCTCCTTCCGTCCAAGGAAACTTGGGCCCATTCCTTATGGATAGGCTCGTCACAAACGACCTCCAGAGCGGGAACGTAAACCACCACCCTCATACCTAAGGAGTGGGCCTCTCTGGTGATGACTTTCACGGTCTCTAATGCCTTGGAGAAGTCCCTATACAGCATGTCGCACGAACTGAGCCCTACATCCAGCTCCACCAAAGACACCCCCTGATCCCTCAGGATAGAGATATCGACATCAGGAGATTCAGTATATACTGAGACCACACGTGCTCCCTTCAACCAATTTGGGGCTTGATAATCCTTGACTCTCCTGAATTCATCGAATATAGCCCTCATCAGCCCATATCTCTCCTCACCCACGCCCTCCCAGAAGATGTATATGCCGTCTGCTCCGGCGGATGCGATCCAGAAGGCCCTCTTCCTTGCCTCCTCCTCGCTCAACACCGGCAGGTCTGAAAGATAGGTAGATGCTACCACCTTACTGGCTACTTGACGGGCCTTCCACACGGTTTTGAAGTGCCTCAACCTGCTCTCACTGGACGGGATCATCACGTAGAGGGTCCCCGTCACTGCCGCTATACCGGAGAAGTCTATTCCATATGTCTCCAAGGGATCCCATATCAGGAGGTGGGGTCTCACCTCTATGCTAGGCCTCACCTGTCTGGCTGCCGAGGTGATAATCCTGATCAGCTCTGTAACCTGCTTGGCCCTCCACTCCACCCATTTCCCTCTTATCTGGTCGTTTCCCTCGATGAACGATGCCCACTCTTCCGGGGAGTCCCCCTTAACCGTCACACCGGTATCTCTCTCGAACGCTCTCACGGTAAACTCATCGTAGCTCGTCAGAAGGGATCGATCCTCTCTTTCCAAGTAGACATCGGAGAACTGGAAGTTGTCGTTGATGTCAATGCCGTCGACACCCAAGGCAGCCACCTCCCTCGCCACACCTCTCAATAGATCAATACATTCTCTTTCCCTTACTATCCTCGATGGAGGAACTATTCTGTGGAAGTAATCAGAGGAGTAAAAATCGGAGGATCTGCCGTTGGACAGAACGGCTATCCACTCAGGATGCTCCCTCAACCACACCTCATGTGGGATATTCACCCATCCATAAACCATCATCCCGAGTTTCCTTGCCTCCCTGATAGTTCTGAGGGTAATATCTACCATTTCACCCCTCACTGGAAGCAAGTCAGATGGATACAGGGCGTATCCCTCTCCGTCGACTAAAGTAACTAGTATGGCGTTGGCCCCCACGTCCTTGAGCTTTCGGAGCATCAAGGATGGATCGCAGGATGGGTCTGTACATGGATCATAGACTCCCAACTCTAAACTCTTCACCTTGTAAGTGGAAATTCCGATCTGTACATGAAGGGCGAGTGTGAGGAGAGCTAAGGTTAGAGCGTACTTCGAGCTCACAGGCGGAGTGCGTTATCATTATATTAACGAGTTACGGGAGCGATATAACAATTGTAATTCAATGTGGGCGAGGAGCATGCGGGCCCTGAGGGTTCCTAAAGAAAGTGGATTGCTGTCCTTATGGCTAGCTACCCTGATCTACGCCCTCCTAAAGGTTAGAACGTGGAACCTCCCCGTCTTAGCATCACTAGCTGGTTCAATAGTACTCCTCCTCTTATCAGATGAGATCCTACACCTAATAGCCAGCAGGAGGATCAAGAAACTTATAAATCAGCTATCAGTAGTTCTAATACTCTATATCCCCCTGCTCCTTGTAAATCCAATGGTCCTCTTCTTGGGTCTAATTACGGTTCCTTTCATCGTGATCATTCTTCTATCCACTTCTCCCGATAGGGAGATCACACATGGATCCACAATAGCGGGTTCCGCAGCTGTGGCAATGCACTCACCAGTCCTGATGATCTCAGGAGGTGAACTCGATCCAGCCTATCTGATGATACCGCCCCTCTACTCTATCATGGCTACCAGTCACGCGTCAATAAGGGTCCTAGGTTGCAATTTAAAGGCCCTCCTCTCGGGAATAGTAGCTGTAGCAATTCTTATCTCAATCACTTTACCGTCCCCAGCTCTTGCGATCGTAATTTTAGTTGACATATCCAGCAGGCTGCTTCAAGAGGTTACAGGACTATCCTCTAGGGTCAGGGTTAGGACCTTTGGATTCATCGAATTTGCGAGGTCCTGCCTCACGCTCGCGGTCTCGGCCTTAGTTGGTTGAGCGAAAGGCGGATAAGCCGAAAACAGGTACTGTCTAACTGTCTATGTGACGCTCAGACGCTTTAGAGTATCTATAATCATTCTCAACTTGTATATCTGTTAAATGGACTGATTTTACTTTTGAGATCTAGGAGAGAAGCCGACGTGATTCTGTCAATTTCCCTAATAATCTCTCTGGGCCCCGCATCATCCGAGTGGAGAAGCGCGCCTGCTTTATTCCTGTCTGGATGCCTCGTGGGCTTCTTCATACAACTGATAGGAATTCATTACGGGATTTCCTTCAGGAAATACAGCTATCTTTCCTTCGAAGGGGTGAGCTTATGGGATGTACCTATCCCTATAGCGCTGGCTTGGGGCTTCTACCTTTATACGGCTTACCTAGCATCCCTACCCATGCCCTCAGTATATCCGAGCAACTAACCGGTTCGTCATATCCCATAAGGCGCTCTAGACAATCCTACGTCCCTTATCTCGCTAGTTTCTTCCTCATAATGCTAATTATCCGGACCAGAATCGATCCTTACTGCTGCAATCTCGTTCTCCCTTGCTGTAATACTGCTGATAGGGATGTATAAAATCACTCGGCGGGCCTCATCGCGCTCCTGAACTTCGATATGAGTTTGTCAGATCCCGTCACTATTCCCACCGAAAGCAGGATTACCGATATGAAAGACAGGGGATTAGAGAACGTTAGCACGATCCCCCTCCTGAAGAACTCGTCGGCAATGCTGAGCATGGGAAGGACTGTCATGTAGAGTATGAGCACTCTAAGCAGGATGCTGAATGCAGAAGAGATGCCCAACTCGCTTATCCTCCTTATGTCGCTGGCCATCCTCTGGAATATTATATAGATAGCCGCCATTATGGAGGAGAACAGGGCTATGAGTATAACTTGATGGAAACCCACTCTGAGGTTGAAGAGGAAGGACAGCACGTAGGTTATGCTGATTATCAGGGCCAACTGGTAGACGTGGTACTTGAAGTCCACATCCGCTATGAGGTTGTTTATGAGGTCGCTCACCTCCTCATGGATCTTCAGTATGCTGTCCATCAGGGGTTTGGGTGTTTTCAGCATTATCGCATTCACTATCGTATCGACCCTCTTGCTTATCACGTTGAGGAAGGTCAGGTTGAACGCGTAGGCGAACATGGCACCTAGGGCAAGCTCAGTAGGGAGTTCAACGCCCTGAGCTAGAAGGGTCGCCAGAACGAGCAAGCCGAACTCTCCAGTATTGGCCAGAACAAGGCTCAGCCTCATCCCCCTTATGAACTCCAGCCCGCTGAGGAAACTCGCCGCGAACAGGGCGATAGCCCTGAACACGTAGGCTAATATTGCGAGGGTGAACCCTATCGAGGCCGCCTTCGCGTAGACCCAGAAGATCTCGGCTGTGGTGGCCTCCAAGACATGGACCTCGTAAGGCAACGTCATCACGAAGCCCATGAGGGCCAATGTCATCAGCCCCTCGAGCACCTCGAACACAGGCTTGTCCATCCCCTGTATGGCCATGGATATGGCTCCGATGAACACAACTAGGGCTTCAGGTAAATGTAGGAACTCGGATATGGATATGAGTATCAACATGTAGAGGAGAACCGTAAGCAGCTTGGTGCTCTCACCAGCCCCCCTCACTATCCTGTCTATCCACCTCGCTAGGATCACTGTTATGGCTAGTACGACAATGCTCCAAGCGATGAGTCCGTAAACTGCTTCTCTAGAAAGTCCTTCCAGCCCTAAGGTGAAGTAACCCACCGATGCTAGGAACACGGCCAAGGAATCCTCTAGGATGGAGATGGCTATCCCATAGTTGGCCAGCTCCCTATCGACGCTTTTACCGTACTCGTATGCGAAAGCCTCGTTTGACGCTATCATTATGGCGGTGAGCGTGAGAGCGCCGGCTGGGTTCATTACCGTCCTCAGGAACCCGTAAAGGGTGAGTAGGATGGAGGCCTCGAAGAAGATGAAGAGGAGGAGCCTCTCCTTCTCCTTCCTCATGAAATCCACATCTAACTCGACACCAGCTATGAACACCAGCAGAGCGAGGGCGAAAGGGCTCAAATTTACCAAGAGGGTTGGTATCTCAAGACCGAGGGCCTTCCCCACTAGGGAACCTATCATCAGGGCTGGTAGTATAACGACGGGCCTTATCCTGCTGTAGGCCACGGCTATCAGCGACACCACGGCCAAGTACAGTATGTGGGGAAGGGCCACCTCGGTCAACAATTTTACTCCCCGTCGATTCAGCTAGACGGTCGATAAATAATGGTTACCCAGTTCCATGCAGAGATCTAAGTATGCCCTGTACTTGAGCGGTATGGACAGCGAGGCAGGCACGCTACTGACTACCTTGGACACGGAAGCTACGGGGGGAGGCGCGAATATGGCTGCCTTAGAGACCTCCAACTCAGCTCCAGCGAACTCCACGATGAACTTCAGTTCTTTCAGCTCTTCCATAAGGGGGTTGAGGACCCTCTCAACAGACGCGCTTCTGAGAAGGATCCTAGCTCTGAGTTCACCTTCCTCGATCTCCAATCCGACTATCTCATCTCCTCTTCTTTTGGCCAGCGACTCTAGATCCTTGAGTCTCCCCCTCTCCACGGACAAATTTAGCTCGAAGGTGCCGTCTTCCAGATCGGATTCCCCGAGCTCCCTCAGATGACCAATTCCCTCATAAGAAGATTTAGCTTCCTCGAGAGCCTCCCTCAACAGGTTTTCCATATAACTGGGGTTAATCACCACGGTAGCCCTCGCCGAGGTAAAGTTCACCACGACCTCCTCCACCTCTGGTCTTTCCCAAAGACTTCTCGCTACTGACAGTAACTCTCTCATGGGATAACCCCCTCCCCCTCATCCCCGTGTTCATGTTCGTGCTCATGTTCATGGGCATGCTCATGCTCAGGTGAACATTCCTCCGCCGTCGAAACGTACACGGAGACCTCGACACACTCCCTCGTAAGCTCGTAACCAATGAGGGAGAACGTCTTCACCTCAGGTGGAAGTACCTTGGATATCAGATAGGCCATATGGATTGAAAAGGCACTCAGAGAACCTCTAGGATATATAAGGGCACCGAATTTATCATCCTTCAGCTCTAAAGTACCTATTACATCCTCGCTCTTCTTGGCCACCTCGACTAAATTATCTAGGGAGTTCAGATCGCCCTCAACATATATCCACGCGTCAACGCCCTCCTCATCCATTCCCCCCTCGGAGACTTTCCCGTACCTCTTCTCCGCGTTAACGTACGACTCTCGAAGCACCTCCTTCATGTGGGTGATCTCCTCTCTAGGGAAGCGGATGGTGACTATGAAGAGGACGGGATCCTCTGGATCCCTAGACACTTTAGTAACTGGGGCGATCCCCTTGATGGCCTCTAGTATCTTGAGAAGCATAGTCCATCCCTCCGGAGGGGCTGAACTTAAAAGTCCATCCACACATGGGAGCCGTGTCAACATTTAATATATCACGCATCAGACCATCCGGGTGGAGATGACTAGGGTCGAGGTCTCTCAAGGAGTTTACGTCATCTGCGAGATCAAAGAGGAGAACGGAGGCACTTTCCTCGAGTGCAGCCTTCGAAGACAGGGGAGGCTGGGATTGAAGCTTCATGAGAAGCTTAGGAATGTGGAAGAGATCGAGGAGATAATGAAGAGACCTAGGTGGCTGGGGGAGGAGTCCGATAGAGCTTTGAGAAGGGCGCTGTCCCTCTTACTCGGGAAGGTGAGGGAGAATTAGCCTCAATCTCACCAAACTGGATGTTCTGGATAAAATAGACATGGTGTGCGTGGGAGCTGAGAGGGTGGACGAGTACGAGGCCGAGGGATTTCTCCTGAGGGATGAGGAGGGATACACGGTCCTAGTAGTGGAAAGAGAAAATTTAGAGGGAAGGTTTCCGGCCGTCTGGATAGGTAAATTCTCTAACTTGGAGGAGGCTAGGAACGCGCTTAGGGACATGCTCTACAACTTGGGTAGGCTGAACGACAGGGGATTCGGCTGTCATGAGGCTCCTCTGACCTGATCACCCGTTTCCAATGAAATTAGGGCGACTCCCCTCTCCTTGAACGGCCAAGGAATGGCACTTACTCCCATAGGCCTACCGACCCTCTCGAAAGCCCCTTCTCCCTGCTTGCTCATCCAAAGGTCAGGAGCTGACGGGTAAATAGCGTAAAACCTTAGAATCTTCCTCCTTAACTTGGCTCCAAGCAGCGAGATTTTCCTCCTTCGACTCCAATCCCTCAACTCATTAGATAGCTGATCCAAGACCTCCTCAAGGGAGGAGATTCTCGGCAGCTTGGCGCGTAGGAGCCTTCTCATGATCAGATAGATCTTCACCCTTAGCTCTCCGTAAATCTCACCAACGTCTTGGGCGAACCTCAACAACTCCAAGGTCTCGGACTTGGGAACGGGGAGATAGACGCAAAGACCCTTTCTCAGGCGCAACATCTTCGATGAGACCTCTTCGGGCACATCAGACGATCTGAGGGGGAGGAAGCCCTTGGCCGTGCCACCGTACCCGAAGGGGTAGAGGATCAACTTCACTAGGGAATTCAGGC
The DNA here is from genome assembly GCA_027491395.1 of Thermoproteota archaeon. Lineage (GTDB taxonomy): Archaea > Korarchaeota > Korarchaeia > Korarchaeales > Korarchaeaceae > Korarchaeum. The sequence goes on from JAOZFI010000050.1 coordinate 20,697, forward strand.
TCTTCCTGCTAAGGAGGGGTTCTAACCCCAGTGACATGAGGTAAAAGGCTTCTTTGGAGCTCGGCCCCCACCTGCTCGCGTAGTCCCTCATGTATTCCAGGTAAAGCTCTCTCATGTCCTTTATAGGAATCCTTTCTCCCCATCCGATGCGGTTAAGGAGCATCCAAGCTAGGGAAAAGAGGACCACATCTCTGAGCGGGGAGACCGCGTACCTGCTGCCGACACCGAGTGGGCTTGGGGCAACGGGTTTGATTAGGCCTTCCCTTCCCAATCTCTCCATCCTCCGGATGTCACCCTCCAAGGGGACTAGTGGAGGACCGGAGAGTATGAGAGCTTCTGTCAGGGATGTCTCACTATTCGGGGTCCAGAGTATCCCCTCACCTATCTCAGGGGAGAAGTCTCGAGGTGAGACTTCCCCTCCCCTCAACAGGCGCTCCATCAGTTGGGCCAGCCTCTCCACTCCCGCCTCTTGGGAGCGAGAGGTCATGCTCAGCCACCCGCTGGGGTTCCCATTATAACAACAACGGGGCCGGGAGAGGAAATTAAGGCATCCACTTGCCTCAACCCCTTCAGCAGGAAAGTATTGGCCGCTCTGTAGGTTCCATACCTATCATTGCCCGCCACGACGACCACGGGCTTCCTTCCAGGGCCTCTCTTGACGAAGTAGTAAGCGTAGTTCTTCCTTTCAAGCTTGATCTTCTCCTCAGGGGACAGAAGAGATGAAGATATCTGACCTATCCCCTCCGGAGCCTTGTGCCCGCCCAACACTATGACGAACTGACCGTATTCCAGCGCCTCGCTGTATTCCTGTGGGGAGAAGATCCTCACCCCGAACCCCATGCCCTCCAGTACGGACTTCATTCTCTCAGCAGTGGACATATCGATCGAGTTGGAGACTATAGCTACGGGTCCCGTGAGAGAAGAAGCTTGGATCAGTATTAAGGACTGAGCTAAGAGGATTGCGAGGGTCATAAATGCGAGGGGGTTTCTCATCATTGATGAAAGCTAGGGAGCTGTATTAAAGGTTTACCTGTCGTTCGCTTTCAGTACGATCGACAGATCCTCCAGAAAACGTTAAATGTCCTCCTCGGGAGTCGAATGGGCCGATGATGATAATTCCTTAAACCAACTCAAGATGAGGTCTGACGGGCGGACTGAAGGCCCCCTATCCCATTCAGGGTGATTCCGCTGGGGGAGACATCTGGAGAACCTAGTAAAAGTAGGAAAATAGCACTGATCCCAGTGAGGAGGAAGGATAAGGAGATAAGAGATCTAGAAGAGATAGAAGAAATCCTGAGGAGGGCATTTGTTTGCAGAATAGCGTTATGCGAGGACGACAGGCCCTATTGCGTTCCCATGATATACTGCTACAAGGAGGGCGCTATATACCTCCACTCTGCCAAGGAGGGAAAGAAGCTTGAAGTATTGAAGAAGAATAACAGGATATGCTTCGAGGTGGAGATGGATGTCGGGTTGGTCACGGAAGGGAGACCCTGCTCTTGGACCTTAAGATACAGGAGCGTCGTGGGGAGGGGGAAGGGTTACATAGTTGATGATCTGAACGAGAAGAGGAAAGCCTTGGAATGCATGGTGGAGAGGTTTTCGCCCGTCTACAAGTACCAGTTCACTGAAGAAGAGTTGGATAGTGTCGTCGTAATAAGGATAGAAGTGGATGAGTTGAGTGGTAAGAAATCCGAATGATCACATTTTCCGAGCGTATAGCAATCTTTTTTAATGATGGAATCACACCGTGCGAGGTGATGCGTCTTTGCGGAGAGTAACTTCTTGGTAGTTGCTTACTCTCCTGATCCTCTCTCGATCCCTAGTGTGGCCTCCCGCAATGGGGGAAATGTTCTCCTCTCTCCTCAGAAAGTTTTTCAATGGCATTCTTTGGAAGGGGCGTTGACGAACCAATGTGTAGTGAAGGTGGAGGTCTCGAACGATGAGGGATTGGAACACACCTACCTGCTAGCCTTCCCCTCTGAGAAGGGAGTACAGGACTTTCTAACGGATATATCGACTGTTGCACACCTCAAAGCGGTGGTGGAGGTACCTTCCCAAGAGATCGATGCTCTAGCGCCGAAGTGGGTCATCTTCAAAGTATCGAAGTACGAGGGAGGGGCACGCTACAGCATGGCGGAAAAATGGATGGGGGCTCAGGAGATCTTGATTTAGCCCCCTTGTGATCCCTTTTTAGTCCCCGAATATGAGCCTCCTGACTCGGCGGCCCACCTCCTCTATGGGATGCTCCTCTACCCTCCTCATCAGCTCGTTGAATCTCTCCCATCCGTTCCTGTAGACCTTCACCCACTCCCTCGCGAACTCGCCGCTGACCACTCTCTCAGCGTACCTCCTCATCCTATCCTTGACCCCGTCGTCCAGCACCTTGGGTCCGACGGTCAGTCCACCATATCTAGCGGTCACCGACACCCTCTCTAGCATCCCCTTTATGCCGTACCTCCATATCAGGTCCATTATCAGCTTAGCCTCGTTTAACGCCTCGAAGTACGCCACCTCCGGCTGGTAGCCCATGTCCACCAAGGTCTCCCAGCCCTTCAGAATTAGCTCCATTAACCCGCCGACCAGCACATTCTGCTCACCTATCAGGTCCGTCTCCGTTTCCTCCGCGAAGGTCGTCTCTATAACCCCTGCCCTCGTGGCGCCGATTCCCTTGGCTATGGCTAAAGCATACTCTAGGGCCATTCCCGAGCTGTCTTGGTGAACAGCCACTAGCGCGGGTACCCCCCTACCCCTGAGGAACTCCTCCCTCACGGCCGCACCCGGAGCCTTCGGGGCTACCATCACGACATCCACGCTGCTCTTGGGCTTTATCAGTCCGTAGTGCACGGTGAAGCCGTGTGCGAAGTCGACCACCGCTCCATCCCCGAGGTTGGGCTCCACCTCGTTCATCCACACGTCGGGTTGCACCATGTCAGGTAGGAGGTATAGTATGACATCCGCCTTGGAGACGGCTTCTCCCACCTCATACACCTCGAAACCCTCTCCTTCAGCCCTTTCCCAAGATTTACCTCTCCTCACTCCCACAATCACGTCCACACCGCTGTCTCTAAGGTTCAGGGCTTGCGCCCTGCCCTGTATTCCGTAGCCGACGACCGCCACCCTCTTCCCCATTAGGGGGTCTAGGCTGACGTCCTCGTCCGTGTACATCTTGGCCATTCCAATCACCTCACGGCAGCACCACTTCGGTGAGGGGATCCTCGAACTCCACCCTCCTCGGCCTCGGCTCCACTGACAGCACTTCCGGCAGAACAGACATCTTCTTCATGACCCACTCCACTTCCTCCGCCCTACCTTCGAGCTCCATACAGGCCACAGCATGTCCATCCTCGAACTTGGCCTCCATGCCCCTGTAGACCACCTTTCCCCTCCTAGCTATATTCAGGACACGAGTCAACTGATCCAGACCTCCGAACACCTTCACACACAACTTGGTCTCGACCCACATACAGATCACCTCCACTCGAGGCTCACATCCATTCCCGGGGGCAGTATCGCCTGGGTGAGCCACTTCCCAGGCTGAACCCACGGGAGGACCACATCCTTCTCATTATCCAAAAGAACATCCAATATGAGGGGCTCGTTATTCCTGACAGCCCATTCCACCTGCTTCTCGAGATCATCGTAGCTCTCAGGCCTCCTGTAATCGATGTTGTAGGCGTCAGCCACCTTGGCGAAGTCCGGATTCTCCTTGAACTCTGTGGCGATGATTCTCCTATCGTAAAGGTACATCTGCCACTGCTTTACCAGCATGAGAGCTCTGTTGTCGAAGATCACCTCGATAAAGGGGAGATTGTAGTCCCTGACCAGTGAGAGGTTGTTTAAGGTCATCTGGAATGAGCCGTCGCCGTCAATGCAGACCACCTGCCTGTCCCTAGCAGCGAGCTTCGCTCCCAGCGCGGCAGGGATGCCGAAGCCCATGGTCCCCAGTCCAGCCGATGTTACGAACGTGCCAGGTACGAGGACATCCCAGTGGATCTCCGCCCACATCTGGTGTCCTCCTACTCCCGTGACCGTTATGGTATCGTTGGGAACGGATCTTCTGACTGTCTTCAGGACCCTCCACGGGACTAGCCCGTTAAACTCCTTCTCCCACTCCTTTATCGACCTCTCGAATTCCTTCCTTACGTGCTGGAGCCATGAAACGTACTCCTTTCTCCCCTCAGACTCTACGGATTTAATGACGTCGAGGAGCATCCTAAGTGCGATTCTAGCATCTCCCCTTATAGCTACGGCTGTGGGGAGATTCTTTCCAAGCTCGCTATCGTCCAGATCTATGTGTATGATCTTCTTCTCCCTCATCTCGTCAAACCTACCCACGGTCCTGTCCGAGAACCTGGTTCCCACGGCGAGTACCACGTCTGCGTTGGCGAGAGCAGCGTCAGCCTCAGCTCTACCATGCATTCCAGCCGGACCCATCACTAGGGGGTGATTGAACGGCACTGAGTTCTTCCCTGGGAGCGTCGTGACCACCGGGGCGAGCATGTACTCAGCCAATCTCAGCACCTCCTCCCAGGCATTGGCCCAGTATACGCCGCCACCGACGAGTATCACTGGCCTCTCAGCCTTCTTGAGTAGCTCAGCTGCCTCCCTGACATGGTCCAAGCTTGGCTCGACGGGAGCGTATTTGCTGAAGTCAACAGGCAGGAGCTCCCCATTCCACTCCGCCTTCTTAGCCACCTGAATATCCCTCGGGAGGTCCACGAGGGTCGGACCAGGTCTTCCCATGCTGGCGACCTTGTAAGCGGTTGCGACGGCAGGTAGGGCCTCTTCTGGTTTCTTAACTTGGTACACGAACTTGGTTATGGGGGACACGACGCCAAACATGTCCGTTTCTTGGAATGCGTCTCTACCGAACACTTCAGTGGCTACTTGCCCGGTGAGGGCCATCACGGGGGAGGAATCCATGTAGGCGTTCGCTATCCCGGTCACCAGATTCGTGGCCCCGGGTCCGGATGTGGCCATCATGACTCCGGGCTTCCTCGCAATTCTCCCGTATGCGTCGGCTGCGTGGGCCGCTCCCTGCTCGTGCTTGAACATGACGACCTCTATTTCGTCCCTGTACGGGTAGAGAGCATCATAGAGAGGCATTATGGAGCCGCCAATCACACCCATGAGGGTGCTCACACCTAATTCCGGTAAAAGAGACGCGATCGCGTCAACAACGCGATCACTCACAGGAGACCTGCTAGTTGGATCAACAATCCCACCCTATAGAGGTTTGGGCTCCGAACCTCGTGTAAATATAAAGATTACTACTCAGCAACACATGAGCTGCTGCATCTTCGAGATACAAGGTATATCCTCCAGCTTTATACAATGAAATTGCATTTACGAATGATGAGAGTAAGGGCCTTGATTCTCACGATTATTGGAATTTAAGGACGAAATTAATCTTTCATTTAGCAGATATCCTCGTTTCTCCTTTGACAGGAGTGACAGAGCATCTGAACGCAGCTCACTTATTCTCTCGCTGAGGAAATCTAGATGTGAGACGAGCCTCCTCACTAACTCGTCTGGGCCACTCAACAGCTTAAGCGCGATTATCTGGCTCTCCATGAACCCTAGTATTGATGGTATGGCTCTAGACATCAAACTATCCGCTCTCTCCACCAGGTACTCAATTCCCTTCCTAGTTATGCTGTAGATGACTCTCTTACTGCCCTTTATACTCTCCTCCTTCGCCGTCACCAACCCCTCCTTCACTAGCTCATTCAGCGTGGGATAAAGCGATCCGGGGGCGGGGACCCACTCGCCGCCAGTTATCCTCTCGACCTCCTTTATCATCGCGTAGCCATGCATCGGCCCCTTCACCAGCATAGCTAGGACGGATATCCGCAGCCAGCCTCTCACCCTCTGCCTCCTCGCCATCCTATACCCCTAGATATATCGCTCATCGCGCGGTCAGACCACTCTTCCTTCCAAGCCTGCTCAAGCTTCCCAAGTGGAAATCCGCCAAGAAGACCCTAATGTGATCCCCCATTCTTTTCACCTTGGATTTTTTAAATCGCGGCTTCTTGAGGGGAATAAGCAGGAAAAAAAGGGTAAGTTCAGATCTGGATGCCGAAGCCTTTTAAGATGAATCTAAGAGATACATAGAGAAATATTAGGCCAAAGAGAAGCTTTATCGCCCAAGATGGGGTCTTAGGCACCAGTTTAGCGCCTCCTTGAGCACCTATCGCGGTCCCTAGCCCTAGCAGCATAGCTGCGTACAGATCCACGTGGCCAGCTACCATCTTGAAACCTGCAGAGATCACGCTCATGGCTATGAATGATGCTAGGGAAGTGCCCACTGCTATCTTAACCGGGGATTTCAACAGGTATATGAAGGACGGGACCAGTGCATAGCCTCCGCCCAACCCGACGATGCCGGTCAATATACCTATCAAGAAGCCCAACACCCCCTTTTGAGCATCGGATCCCGGGATTCTCTTCTCCGACACCGTCGAGGTGGGTGAGACCCTTCTAACCCCTTCATAGATCATCCTCAACGATGTGTAGACGAAGGCCAGACCTATTACCACGTTAAGTACGCTCGCTCTTTCCACCAAATACTCAAAGGCCATAGATCCAGCTAGAGCGCCAATTCCTCCGCTGATCGTGATAACAGCGGCTGTCCCGTAGTCGACGTTCTTCATTCTTATATGGGCTATGCTACCGGATACCGCCGTTATAATCACTGCAGTAATCGTCGTTCCTATCGCAGCTGGAAGCTCGTAGTTGAACAGGAAGTACAGGGCTGGAAGCATGATTGAGCAGCCTCCTATCCCTAGAAGACCACCCACAACCCCAGCCAGTAGTCCGAAGAGGAATATGACCACGGAGGAGAGCGGATCCATTTCATGCACCGGATTCAATCTAAAACGCATTTTATAAGAATGATGTTTCATATTGAAACATATGAGATCGAGGATTCTAGACGATAGGGATCTGAGGATACTCACTCTCTTATCAGAAAATCCGAGGATACCGCTCAGCTCGCTGGCCAAGTTGCTGGGAATATCTCACACGGCAATCAGCAGGAGATTGAGGAGGTTAACGGATTCTGGTATCCTCAGACAGGCTGTCACCTTGAATTTCGATAAGTTACGTTTCAAAATAGCGATCATGCTCTTGGAAGTTGATACCATTAAGAATCTAAGGGAGATAGCGAGAAGGTTTGAGGACTGCCCGAGACTAATCCATCTATTTCAGGGGAGGGGTTCCCTTAACTTGATCGCGGTCATGGCCGCGGAGAACGAGGAGGTCCTGAACTCAATAACGGGTACTTGCATGATTAGGACCTACAAGGGGGTGAGGAGGAGCGAGATAGTGGAAATAGCGGAGCCACTAGTGAACCCCTACCTCCCAATAGAGGTGCCCCGGATGGATATGGAATCGGCTCCTTGCGGTGCGGACTGCTCCTCATGCCCGAGGTATGTAGAGGAATCGTGCCTCGGATGTCCCAGCTTCGTGGGATACAGGAAGGCTGCTTTCGCCTACCGTGACGGAGATGGAATCTAATCCATCATTTTATCTTGGGAATCCCTTTATAACGCGACACCGGATCCTCCGGCTATGGTGAGACTCCTCAAGCTCTGGGGGCTTACGGGCCTTAGTTCCCTTGCCGTAGCTTTGACCACCATATTCGTATGCTGGTACATGAATCCTTGGTTCGACTTCTGGAGGGATGCGTTCAGCGATTTCGGGGTCTCTAGAGCCTGCTGTCCGTGGCTCTACAATTATGGGCTGATTGCTTCCGCGTTTCTCCTTATGATTTACTCCCTGTTCATACTCAGAGCTTCCAAGAGCAAGTTGGAATCCTTCTCAAGCGGTCTCCTCTTCACAGCCTCCATCTTCTTGGCTTTAATAGGGGTGTTCCCCGGAGGGACGAGGCCTCACACTTTTGTATCTACATGGTTTTTCGTCCAAGCGTTCATGGGTCTGACCGTCTTGGGCATAGCCCTTCTCTTTGATGGACATGCCAAGGGGATTTTCGTGGCCCTCCTATCTGGCTCGGCACCTATCCTGGCCATATTAGTAGATTTGACGGTAAGATGGCCTTCAGCTGCTGTTGCTGAGGCCGCCGGGATCCTTATAATTGGAATGTCCGTCTTCACGATCACTCCTCATTACTTGAACCTCATGGACGAGAAATAAATGTCCCTTCTCTTCACGGAGGCCTACCGGACTCTTTCTCCGGAGAGCAACTCACATCCGAGTCCGATTAGGTTTCTCAGGATAACTCAAGGAGGATAGATCATTCAACTGCTCTGCTGGCGAGATAGATCAGACATGAATCAGCCATCATCCTAAGATTAGAATCAGGATGCATCTGCGTTTCAGAATTATCGAAATGGGTATTAGTGATGAACCGCTCTTGGCTATAGCGGGGGCATATGGGTAAGAGGACCATCATTGCAATCCTCTTCGCCCCATTCATGCTCAATCTGATCGCCTCGTTTCTTATATACTCAATGGTGCCACGTCATCTCTGGATTTTGAAACCGAAAGAAGCTATGAAAGAGCTTTACGTCCTGATATGGAGCTATCAATCCATCTTCATGATAACGATTCAAGTGTCCTTCGGGCTAGCCCTGTTCACCAAGACTAGAGTAGCATACGACCTGAGGAGAGGAGATATATTGCTGATCGCTTTATTGGTACTGGCAGCAGAGCTCCTGTTCTTCATAGAGAACTCCATTCAGCCTTACGGATACGAGTGGTTCCTAGATGTGATACGCAGGATCCCCGCTTGGGCCAAGTACATGAATTTCCTAGTAGCTCCATTTACCGCTGGCATATTCGAGGAGATCATATGGAGGGGATTTGGAATAGGGAGCTTACTAAGATTCACTTCCGAGGTAAAAGCGATTCTAATTCAGGCCATAGCCTTTGCGCTGTGGCACATATCCCCTATACACGTGATCTTCGTGTTCTTCATAGGTCTGGCTTACGGCTTTGCTTTCGTTAAGAGAAGGAGCCTAGCCCCTCTGATAATCGCTCACATTCTGACGGACTTGATAGGGTTCTCCGTGTTCATCTTCGCATGAAAGATGCATAGTGAGTTAGTACCTACTCCCGCCAAGGAGGTATAATGGCATCCCCTAGCTGCAAGAAACTCCCTGAAAGAGAAAGGAAAGAGGTCTACCGTTACAGATCCTCCTCAGAGATGAGTTGCCACCTCGAGTGAGAGGAGTTTTGAGGAGGGCCCAGTCACGACGACCCTAGCCCCTTGTCGAGGAGGTTCCTCACTGCCCTCTCCCATACTTCAACACTTTTGGACTTCAACCGGGAGAATCCAACGGCAGCTCTTCTAGGGCCTACAAATGTTATAGCTCTATTAACACTCATTTTAAGGGGCAAGGAGACCTCTTCCTCACTAAGATCAGGCGGCCTTAGTTCGATAGAATCCGCCAATACTCTTCTAAGAGCGATCTGCTAACCATAACTATACCCCTCCTAAATAGAGGGAAATTAATCACAAGATCTTTCCCTATATATAGAGAAAATACAGGGTGGTAATGCAGCTACCGCGGACTTTCTTTGCTATGAGGTACCTCAACGAGTAGCTCACGCCAGCTGAATATGTGGTGGCTGGCGGTGAAGTGGTCTTTTCTTAATGCTGTTGATGGAACGCCTCAAAATCTCGCAATAACACTAGCTCTCAGGATAGCGCGCTACAATGTGATTCCTCAAGCGTTCATCGGCTTTGACCATCCTTGTACGGCCTTATTGTTTAAGGTATCCTATAGGATTGTGACCTTCCGTCAGATCGGTTCCCTTGCTGGCACCACGCGAAAAGGATCAACCGCGCTTGGGCTGCTTGAATCAACTTAACTGGCGCATCCATGAAGGAGCCCCTCTAATCCTCCCAGTTGATGGACAGCTCGTCACTCATAGGAGCTATAATTAATGGTCTCCTCCATTAAGCACTTGCCCCATATCACATTGATCCCGGCTTTCAAGCACTCTCTGATGACCTCTTCATCCTCAGAGCCCGGTTGAAACCATATCATCTTTATTCCCATTCGTATCGCGTCTCTCACTACCTCCCTAGCCACAGTGGGGGGAACAACGAGATTCACTAGGTCAGGCTTTTCCGGTAGACTTCTCAGATCGGGATAGGCCTTATCATCATCTATTTCCTCAGCTCTAGGGTTCACCGGATATACTTTCCTGTAGTATCTCTTGAAAAACCGGTATAGCCTGTAACCCCACTTCTTCGGGTTTCTAGATGCTCCTACCACGGCGACAGTGTTCTCCCTCTTAAGAAAAGGCTCCAAATTCATGTGATCACCTCACTCGAGCTCCTTTAGGATCCTCCTGACCATTTTCAGTCTCTTCTCCAAACCCTTTATCTCCCTCTGGAGCCTCCATATCCTCCACTTCACGGCTACCCTCTTCAAGGGGTTGACCCTCCTAGATAAAAGTGCCTCCACGATGTTCCTCCTGTCCTCTATCGCCGCTTCCAGTAAGAGGCTCGCCTCCATGGCTTCCGTCCTGTAGGGCTCTAGGTCCTCCTCTAAGAGACCAAGCTCCCTCTCGTACTCTTCTTTGAGCATCTGGTATACCGCTTCATCCATGACCTCCTTCCTGCCCTCCAAGGTGCTGAGCAAGTCCCTCATCTCATTCCTCCTCTTAACTAAGTCCTTAACGACATCTGACCTCAGTCTGGCCGGAGGTAAGGACCATATCTCAGGAGATCTGACTGAAATACTCTTAATTCCTCTTTCCTTAGCTTTGACCCTAGATTTTGGGGCCCTCCTTACGAATTTCTTCTCACTCCTTCCTCTTCCACTCTCTCCCTTTATCCCCTCCTCTATCACCTCATCCTTCAACTTCCTTCCTGCATCCTCGGTCTCAGATACGGTGATCTCCGTCTGGATCGAGAGGAACCTGACCACCTCTTGCAAGCTGGGAGGGGGTCTTGGCTTGGGATTCGGGGTGGAACCCAAGTGGGCGCTCTTAACACTACCTACCTTCACGAAACCGGGTCTGAAGGTGAAGGGCCCCTCCACATAAGCCACTCCCCTCTCGAGGCTGCTTATCCTCGAGGCCACGTCCTTGCTGAGCCCCAAGTACTGGATCACAGCGGACAGGTCCCTGATGTACTCTACCCTCAGGACGATCTTGTTCTCAGCCTGACTGAGCAAAGTCTTCGAAACCAGCTGGGGCCTCTGGGTTGAGAACATTAGCCCTATACCCTTTTTCCTCCCCCTAGTTGCCAGTGTATTCAGCCACGTTAGTGTGCTCATCGCCTCCTTGCCCAGGGTGCTTCCAGCTCCCTTCTCAGGAGCTAGCTCCTTGGCCTCATCCACCACGACTAGAAATCCATCCGAGCTTCCTATCTTCATCAGACCCTCAATGATTCCGGCTGCCAACTTAGTAGAGGTATCTGGCTTGTACTTGGACATGTCGAGGATGAAGCTGACTCCCTTGACGGCCACCTGGGCTAATCTACTAGGGGAGGCTCTCGTGAGATCTACATCCCCATCGGGAGATATAATAAGCATGTTGAATACATCAGCTAGGGAGGTGTGCTCTCCCTCCGGGTCTATGATACCTACGGGATAGCCCCTCTCCAGCAGCTCCTCAACCACCTTCCTTATGGTCCAAGACTTGCCGTAACCCGTTTTGGCTATAACGGCAGTCCTTCCCGTCACTAATTCGGCTATTTTCAGTTTAAATTCCTCTCCGCTATCGATCTCCCGCCCTAGAACTATCGTGTCCATCGTAGGTCATCACTTCCCTGGAAATTTAAGGGGACCGGCGTAAAGTTAGAAAAATCAGATAAATAAAATAAAATTAGATAAGTCTAAGTTAACTCCGTGAACTTTATGTTTCGCGTAACGATTTTAAGTTATACCATGCGTCAAGACATTACTACGACGGATCTCCCACCTCGGGAGGCCTGAAATATGAGGAAGATGTTCTGGTTACCAATCCTGTCCATAGCTGCGCTGACGTTGGCGTTCGCATTACTACCAGTGCTGGCTAACCCCGGGGAGGTCGGTTTCGGAGATGCTCAGAGCATCGAGGCATCAGCGCAGGAAGTTCTGGCTAGGGTGAGCCCGGAAACTAAGGCCTGTCTGAACTGCCACGCTGACCCCAATACTGTTAAGATGCAGGTTCCCTATTACGACTGGTTGAGGAGTAAGCACGCCTGGCATACTCCAGATGAACTGGAAGCCTATTACAGGAACATCTTCGGAGAGGACGCCAATCTGGCCAGCAAGTTCAAGGGATACCCGTACGTCGTGGGATGTTATGAATGCCACGGAATGTTCGCCGATTCCGACAGGCCCGATGTCGTTGACCACAATGGCTACAAGATCGTGGTGGATGTGACCCCGAAGGACTGCCAGCAGTGTCACTATAAGGAGACCAAGGAGATGAGCTGGACTAAGCACGCGTTCGCCGCACTTAACGCTAACCTCAAGCCTTGGTACACCCTCGTACTCCAGAAGACCTATGGAGATGTCGCCAAGGCTGAATACGACAAGCTGTTCAAGGATGTGGTCGAGTGGCCGTTTTACAAGAAGTACGCGAAGGACTTCTATAACGGAGACGAGAAGGCCGTGAACGCGAGCAAGTACTACTTCTACGGCGACAAGTTCAAGTTCGTATCGACCCTCTATCCATCTCACGGGATGCTCACTCACGAGGTGCCCAACCTGACCGCCAACTACTTGGGCATCGACTACCACTTCATCATGGAGCACCCCAAGTACAACAACTCCTACGTTTACTTGGCCTGTATGGAGTGTCACGGCTCCGCAGTGCTACCGGCCAAGCCCAACGCCATAGTTGGTGTTGACGCGCCCTATGCTAAGGTCGATGGCACTCCCGACATGGTGCTCCTCGGATGGCCCAACAACGGCGCTGGGAGGGTAAACCCCGACGGGAGCCTTGGCAGCTGCGCCACATGCCACACGAGACATACCTTCAGCATGGAGGAGGCTAGGAAGCCCCACACTTGTGGTCAGTGCCATCTCGGATATGACCACCCGCAGATAGAGATCTACGAGGAAAGCAAGCACGGTAACATATACGATTCCGAGGGAGAATCTTGGAACTACACCAACCTGCCGTGGGTGCCCGGAGTGGACTTCAGGGCCCCGACCTGCGCTACCTGCCACATGAGCCACCTCGCCGACAAGAATGGCAAGATTATAGTGCCGGGAACTCACGACCTCGGAGCTAGGCTGACTTGGGAGATACAGGCCAAGTGGAGCTTCGGTCAGACGTACTATCCTGACCCACTGAACAACAAGTTCAATAAGAAGAGGCCAGACTGGAAGAACCCGCTCACCATGGGCAACGCCGCCCTATCCTCGACTGACAACCCGAGGGGCAGGATGATGTCAGTGTGCAAGAGCTGCCACTCCAGCGAATGGGTGTACTCGTACTTCACTTGGTACGACAGCGTAAACATGGACTACAACATAACGTGGAAGTACGCAATAGACATGCTCAAGAAGGCCTACGAGCAGGGAATACAGGAGGATAGGAAGGGCCAGACCATAATGGATAGGAAGGCTTTGGGAGATGACACGGACGAGTACATGGAGATCATGTACTATTACATATGGCACCACGACGGCAGGAGGTGGAGGATGGGAGCCTCCATGATGGGTCCGGACTACACGCACTGGCTCGGTATAGTCGATACGGTCATGGACAAGCTAGGGAGGATGTCCGCCTATTACGAGACCCAGCTCAAGATAAAGCAGCTGGAGAGCAAGGTTGAGAAGGTATCAGGAGCTGGCGTTGGCGCCGGAATGAACATGTTCACCTTCATAGCGACGGTGCTCTCTCTGGTGGCCATCGTGCTGGTCCTCATCGACATCCTAGTAAGGAGGAAGAAGTAAGTTAGAGGAGCTAAACTCCCCCAACAACATTATTTTTTATTCGAGGCGTGAGGGATCCCCCAATGAGAAAGCTAGTAGCGGCGCTGGCTGTCACGTCACTAGCGGATGCTGCAACCCTGTGGATCTCCCAGGTGTTAGGCCCGTTTCCTTCCGTGGTTCCCTTAGGAAATCCGACCGCTTACAGGAACCTGTATGTGCATGTCCCCATCTCAGTGTCTACTTATCTACTCTTCACCTTGGGATTCTTCCTAGCGCTCTCCTACCTCCTCAAGGGAAAAGGATGGATGGAGGAGATGGCCCATTCCTTCATATTAGCGGGCCTCGTGACGGGCTTCTCCACCCTAGTCACCGGCATGATATGGGCATCGGAATCATGGGGCTCAGCTTGGAACTGGGATCCCAGAGAGACAGGGGTCCTCTTCATGTTCTTAGCCTTCTTAGTTTACTTGGCTGTCAGGTCTAGCATAAAGGACCCTGATGTGAGGCCCAAGGTATCTATGGCCTTCGCCGTTGCCGCCTACGCCACAATCCCACTGAGCTTCTTGGTCCCCTACTTGATGCCCAGCCTGCATCCCACCATGCCGGAGACCAGCATGTTCATCAGAGGAGGGCTCACTCCCCTGATCTTCGGGGGCAGAATAATCTTGGTCTCACTGGAAGGAGCACTCTTGGCCCTTCTTATTAGATCCGGAGGTGTGAGAGGCGCTAAGCTTGCGGTCATCCCGGTGGTTCTGGTGGCCGTGCTGTTGCTAGCGATGCAGCTGCCCCCCAACTTGGCAGGGGGCGAGACTCTCAAGGTCCAGGTGATATCTGGCACGATGGAGAACGGGACCCTACATCTGAAGGTGAGGTCTTCTCAAGGAACTTACGACCTCCTCTACAAAGGGAAACCACCGATAAATCCGCTTTTCGTCACATTCGGTGGGGGGAGGAGGCTAACTCTGGAGAAGCACTGGCTGCTGGTGGAAGGGAGGGTCGAGGACGGTACCATAGTGGCGAGCAGCCTGAAGCTGATACCCTATTGGGGGAATCCCGTCAACGCGATGATATACGCGCTAACCCTTTTCACCCTCGCCTACCTAGCAGGGAGGGAGAGGAAATGAAGGGAGTGTTGCTGGCAGCGTCCATAGCCTTGGTGGTCCTCTTGGTGGGATACATGGCCATAACCTCCAGCTCATATGAGCAGGTATCTCAGCTCGCCAAGTATAGGAAGCCCACGATGGTCACGGTCAGGGCCCTTGTGGCTGACATCAAGACCCTGCCCGAGAAGGATCTGATACTCTTCTTGCTGGAGGACGAGAACGGGAGCAAGATCTACGCCTTTTATGGCCTCACTAGGTTTATCAGCCAGTACGGGGCCCCACCCTCTCACTCGACGGTGGAACAGGAGGTCATCATTAGGGGGATGTTCTATCCCGAGAGGATGGGAGATGTTCTGGGGAGGATGGAGATAAAGGAGATCCTGCAGGGGTGCCACAAGGCCTACGAGGCCCCTCCAGCCACGGGTGGTTGAGTGATACTCGAGTTCAGGGATGTGTGGAAGAGCTTCGGGAGCGGGTACGTGATAAGGGGGATCACCCTCTCCTTAGGAAGGGGGGAGCTGGTGGCGATAGTAGGCCCCAATGGTTCCGGGAAGACCACCATCCTGAGGCTAGCCTCGGGCCTCATAGCTCCCTCGAGGGGAGAGGTACTAGTGGAAGGGAAGGATGCCAGAAGCCCCGCTGCCAAGGCCCTCCTAGGTTATGTCCCCCACTATCCACCCATCTACGGAGACCTGACCGTTCGGGAGAATCTGATATATTACGCGGGCCTCTACGGATATGCTGACCTGTCCAACGTAGAGCCCATCTTGAAGGAGCTCGGTCTGGACGCCTTCTTTGACAGGAGAGTCGTCGAGTTGAGTTACGGGTGGAGGAAGAGGGTAGATATTGTGAGGGCCCTCCTCCACGACCCACCCCTACTCCTTATTGACGAACCGTTCTCCGGACTGGATGACGCAGGGAGGAGGTGGCTGATCGAGTTCCTCACCCGGTTGGTGTCAGCTGGCAGGACAGTGGTCATGACATCTCCAAGGGCGGATGTGGAGCTGGAAGCGAAGGTGTACGAGATCAGGGAGGGAAGATTGAGTGCTGCTACAGGTTAAGAGGATCCTGTGGAAAGACCTGAAGCTCGAGGCTAGGAACCTGCCAGAGCTGGGCGGAGCGGCCATATTCTCGGTGGCATCGTCCAGCTTGCTGGGCTTCTCACTAAGCAGGTTGTCGGTTGAGGATCCCCTTCCCTTTGCAGGTACCGGCCTCATGCTCATCGCCCTCTTCCTATCGGTCTTCACCTCGGTCATGACCGTTGTGAGGGAGGAGGATCTTGGCACGCTGGATGGAGTCAGGATGTCGCCCGTCGAACCGGTAACCTTCTTCCTAGCGAAACTCCTTCTTACTTTCATCCTGTTGGAGACCCTGATCACGCTGTCCTTCCTGACCATCGTGGGTCTGTCTGGCTGGACCGAGGGAGCGATCTACCTCTATTCCCTAGTAGCCTCATCCGGGGTCTATCTGGCGTCAATATCGGCCCTATCCTCAGCTATTTCCGTCTACCTGAGAGCGAGGGGAGTTCTCTTACCTACCATGATCCTCGTGCTGAGCCTCCCGATAATTCAGGAGACCCTCTCATTCCTGACCTCTGGGGATTACTCTCGAACCGTGATACTAGCTACTTCGGGCCTCTTGTTCTCACTGATCGCCTCTTGGTTGGCTGGTTACATTCTGGAGGTGTGAGTAATGAGGGTAAGCTATCAGAACATCTTGGCCATTGTCATCGTGCTGACGTCCGTGGGTCTCGGCCTCCTAGTCTCCTTCAGCAGCAAGGGTGTTGCCATACAGATCTATGCAGGGGAGCTGGACAGGCAGCTCAAGGAGGGAGTAGTGGCCGTCATGTTCTGGAGCGAGACCTGCTCCTCCTGCGAGTTGATGAAGCCCTACTGGATGCAGGTGGAGGCCTCTCCGCCCGAGGACGTCCGCGTGATGGATGTGCCCCTCGTTCCCGGGGAGACTGACCGGCTCTTCATGGAGTACGGGGTCACGGAGACCCCCACCTTCTTAGTCCTCAGGGAGGGCGCCGTGGTGGCCAAGATCGTGGGCCCGGTTCAGTCCGACGACCCGGCCCTATACTTCAGGAGATGGATAGAATCAGCTGCTAAGATGGCGAGTACCTCCGAAGAGCAGGTCACGGGATGGGAACCGGCCACACTTGCCCTTCTCCCATTCTTGGGTGCGCTGGTCGCCCTATCTCCCTGCTCGGCGCCTATAGTCGCTGCCTACGCCACCATGAGGAGGGTGAGGGGGAAGGGAGATTACGCTGTCTGTCTGGGATCCTCGTTCTTCGGTACAATGGTTTTGGGTTCTCTCATGGTCGTTGCCGCTTCCTTCGTGGCGGGCCTCATCAAGGGATTGACCTTCGCCCTAGCCGTGGCCGCCATACTTTTCGGGTCGCTCACCATCTTCACTGCCTCTGAATCCTGTCCTTTACCGGGCCAGAGGGTGAGAGGGTTACTATCATCCGGCCTACCAGCGGCGTGCTTCAGCTTCGGTCTGGTATCCCTTCAGTGCAGCCTGCCCTTGCTCGCTGGCTACATAGCCCTCATAAGCGCGACCGGTGATGTGCTCGGCGGGGTAGCGGGCGTGGCTCTGCTCGCCCTAGGCATGGCAGCCGCGCTTGTCGCCTCCCTCTACTTGGCGAAGAGGGCGACCGGAGCCTTCTCCAAGGCCATGAAGAACCCCGCTTGGCTGGAGAGGATAAGCGGTGGTATTCTCGTAGCCTTGGGCATCTACCTCCTGCTTGTGGGGTGAACTCATGCATTACACGGGATTGATAGCTCTTATGGGCGGCGCGATCCTCCTCGCCGACCTCGCTTACTCCTCGATCAAGAGGAGGATCATCAAGCTCGGACTCGTGGCCTACGCGATCCTCCTCGCCGACTGGCTCCTCTACGTGTGGGCCTTTGTGACTCAGGACTACACGCTCAAGCCCGTCTACGAGACATCTTCCATAGGGCTCCCCCTCATGTTCAAGATAGCCTCGAGCTGGTCCAGCGGGGGCGGGAGCCTCTTCCTCCTGACCACGGTCCTGACCACCGTGGCACTCATCCACAGGAGGTACCACAGGGATACAATGCTGAACGCCGGATACGGCGCACTGATAATCTCATCCCTAGCCCTGGCGTTCCTGAACGGTGCATTCGAGTCCTTCCACGGTGATGTGGCGACCGGCATGGGGCTGAATCCCCTGCTGAAGAGCCCTTGGATATATCCTCATCCCCTCTCGACCTTCACAGCCTACGCCTTGATCGCTGCCTCAGCCGTCTCCCTGTACAGCGGGCACGAGAAGGCAAGTGATCTACTGGCTAGGACCGGATGGCTCCTACTGACCTTGGGTATAGCTATAGGGGGCTACTGGAGCTACGTTACCTTCGGATGGGGTGGCTACTGGGCTTGGGATCCGGTGGAAACGGCTGAGTTGACTCCTTGGCTTGCCCTAACTGCGGCATTCCACGTCAAGTCCCTAGACAGGAAGCTCTCCTACGCTACTCAGATGGCCGCAGCGGGTAGCGTCTTCTTGGCTATACTCGTCACCAGGGTGGGCATCTCTCCCCTCCACAGCTTCGCCTCCCCCCAGTCCATGACCAGCGCTTTAACGCTTCTATTAACCTTCCTCTTCATAGCCGAAGGCATAAGAGGATCTCGAGGGGCTGGTATCGGGATAGGGAAAGTGACCTCCAGCCCCTACAGGACAGGACTCGTCCTCTCTTACTTCTCTCTGTTTATGATGTTCTTGGTGCTCTTCTCGGTGCTTGCTGGCGGGTCCATAGGCAGCGTCTTGGGTATGAGGGTCGATGTTCCACAGATGGACTCCGGTATAGAATTCTTTCACCAGTTACTTTTCCCCTTCGCCCTCCTGCTCATGGTCTCCCTCCCGATGTGTACCATAGGGGCGAGACTCGGATGGAGGGAGATACTGGGTGTCATTGAGGGCCTCTCAATAGTGTCAGCTATCCTGCTCTACCTGGCCTTCAAGAGGGACATCATATGGTCACCGGCTAGCTCGCTCACCACGAACCTCATCATATCCATAATGCTTCCCTTCACCGTAGCTGGCCTCTTCTCAGGGCTGGCGGCCCTCTACATCTACGCTAGGGACAGGTTGAGTACCATGTCCTCGGTGTCGCTTCTGCATGCCGCCATGGCCCTCACGATGCTCGGCGTACTCATGAGCGGACCCTTCGCCTACAACAGATCCTACTTCAGGGATATCACACTCCCCTACTATCGGGAGCTGGATGTGGACGGATTGGGGATGAAGCTTAAGGGATACGAGTACAGCCTCTACGGCGGTAAAGTGGACCTCTATACCCCCTACGTTGGGAGATCGGACATATACAGGAGGGCGAGCCTTACCATGCTCTCCTTGGCGATCAACTTCGGCGATGCCCTACGGGAGATGAAGGAGGGAGAGAAGCGACTGGAGGAGACCGGCATCCTAGGGATATATAGGGACCTCAAGGGGGGTGTCAGGATGAGTGGGAGCTACAGGGCCAACGCCAGCGCCGTCTTGACTGAGGTGAGCAATGCTTCCAAGGAATCCAAGGATTTGGGCGAGGTGTCCGTCTCCGTCTCGGATCCCGTGATTGCGTCCTTCTTGGGCGCCAGTGCTAATGAGACCACCCTCAGGATGATAGTAGTGGGAAACGTGACCCTCGGAGGGAACCTGACCTCGATTAGGGCCTCCCCAGCCGTGATGATTAACCTCACCTTCCAAAGACCCCTAATCCTGAACGCTCCCGAGGGGACGGTGGAGATAGGGAGGGCATCCATCGTATTCTTCGACATGCTGAAGCAGGGTCACTCCCTACCCAAGAACCTCAACGGCACCATAGTGGCCCCAAACTCGACTCTCGTGATAGAGAAGGGCGTTTATCACGGAGAGAGGGATGTGGAGATACCGGCAACCATTAGAGGGAGGGACGTGGTCCTCTACGTTGCGTTCACCCAAGGAACAATCTCCTCCGATGTCCTGAAGATACTCGAAGATCACGGTCTGTCCAGACTGCTTACCAACGAGACATTCGCCTCTAAGCTGTTGAGTGACCTGCTTCCAGGGAACTGTAAGGAGCTCGTCCACGAGCGTCAGGGGGCGGCCATCAACTGCCTAGGATACCTCCCAATACCGAAGGAGCTGCCGGAGGGTGCGAAGCTCTCCCTCACATTGGAGGCCGGAGACTCGGAGGAGCTTCTGGAGATAAGGTTCGATGCCAACGGCGAGGCTCAGGGCATCCACGGCCTAGTCGCCCACGTGCTGACCCTACCTAGCGGTCTGGGCGACCTTTACATGGTGTTCCATCCTCCCGTCGTCAAGGACAGGAAGTGGAGCATAGGCTTCCACGAGCTAATGGTTTACTACCTCCACGAATCGTTCAGGGGGCTTAACGAGGAGCAGAAGCTTGCCTTAGCTTCTCTCTTCGCCTCGGCTTACTTGGGTCAGTCCGTCCAAGAGGAGATGATGCTGCCCTACACGTTGGACCTCTACGATCTGGCCCACCGCTTCGATCCCTCTAACTCGACCCTCATGACCTCGGGCGCGTTCCTTCAGGTGAAGGTGATACCGTACGTCCAACTGCTGTGGTGGGGGATAATCCTAATGGCCCTTTCAGAGCTCTACCTGATCATAGAGGGGATGAGGAGATCCAGAACGACCTCAGCCCCCGAGGAACAGCAGACCAACTTGAGCCGGGAGCCAGAGGGAGATGGGAATGGTGAGCCCGGGGAGGGACCTCCCGGCCCTGTAAAGGACCCAGAGAGTCAGTAGGATACCTGCATCAAGGGCTGCCAAGGGTAAGATGGAGAGGTATGTGGGAAGGGACCTGAATGAGACCGCTGCAGCCATGGAATAGCAGAACACATCCCCCATCCCCATGGAGACATCTCCGTGGAACACCATTAGGGGATCCAAGGGATCCTCTTGGGAGACCATCAGGAGCTCGCTCAACGGTCCCCTGAAGACTGAATAAGCATCGTATAGGGCGAGACCCCCGAGGAGGAAGTATATGAAGAGGTCATTGAAGAAGACCACGAAGAGGTAGGCTAGCGAAGCTGAGAGGAGTGACTTAGCCAAATTACCTATCAGGTCCCTGCGAAAGCTCAGCCAAGCGATTGCAACTGATATGAGTAGCTCTAGGGGCCAAGGAAATGATATGAAGGCGCTTATAAGGGTGTCCAAGGAGACAAGCGTCGAATAAACGAAGAAGATACCTATCATTATCCGTATAAGCCGAACCATCTTCCTTCTGACCAAGTAAACCATCAGGACGGCCATACCGAATACCAGCACTATGTAGACTAGAGAGAGGCCAGCAGACTCTTGAACAGATAGTTCGACTTCCGGCTGGGGTCTAGTGCTTAACACCACTAGTCCAGCAAATATCTCGGCCAGAAGAGGCCAGAGAATAACAGAATACCTTTCCACCGCTAACCCTCCTTCCTCCCTATTACCTGTCCACTTGATGACCACAACTGGCCAAGAGGTTTAAATTTCTTTACAAGAGAGTAGGAGCTGACAGGGTGCTTAAAAAATATGAAGGAGGAGGTAGTGGCTGCCGAAAACCTCAGAAAAAGCTACGAAACATACCTTAGGAGGGGGCTGTTCAATAGGGAGAGGAAGGTCGTGGAGGCCCTGAAGGGAGTTTCCTTCCGCATATACCGGGGCGAGGTATTCGGGCTGCTCGGACCCAATGGAGCTGGAAAGACGACCACTGTGAAGATACTCAGCACCCTCCTCCTGCCCGATTCGGGAGTGGCCACGGTCTTGGGATACGATGTCGTCAAGGAGGCTGTCGAGGTGAGGAGGAGGATAGGTGTCTCTCTAACCGTGGAGAAGGGTTTCTTCTGGAAGCTGACAGGAAGGGAGAACCTGATGTACTTCGGCATGCTTTACGGCATGGATGGAGCGGAACTCAAACAGAGGGTTCAGAAGATGCTGGAACTAGTAGGACTGGAGGAGCTGGGTTCATCGGATAAGCTCTACGAGGAATACTCTCTCGGTATGAAGGCTAGGCTGAGCATAGCGAGAGCCCTGCTCACCGATCCCGAGCTGCTGATACTCGACGAACCCACCCTAGGACTGGATCCCCCATCGGCGAGGCTGTTGAGGGAACTCCTGATAAAGGTGGCCCATCAAGAGGGGAAGACCGTCCTGATTACGACGCACAACATGTTCGAAGCCGAGATAATGTGCGATAGACTGGCCATAATAAACGAAGGAACTATAGTGGCCATGGACACGGTAGAGGGCTTGAAGAAGCTCGTATCCGATGAGATAACCCTCGAGATGCTGGTCGTGCTGCCAGCCAGGGTCAGCCTCAAGCAGCTCAGGGAGGAGATATCCGAAGTGGTATCCAGCAGGGTGGAGGTCGATCCGATGGAGGAGGGCACTAGGATTAGGGTCGTCATGAGGCCCTTAGAGAAGGAGCAGGCCACTCAAGAGATGCTCAGGAGGTTACACTCCATGGGGTGCTCCGTGAGGAGGATAGAGGTGAAGGAGCCCACCCTAGAGGACGTCTTCATTGAACTCACGGGAGGAAACTGATATGGGGCTGTGGACCCTCCTGAAATCGGGGCTGGTTCTGGACATATACTTCTTCAAGAACAACAGGGCCCAGCTGGTCTCTATGTTTGCCTGGCCCTACATACTCCTGGCGCTCATGCTAGGGATGGGATTCCTATTCGGGTCCGCGGAGACCTTCAAGTCCAACGTGGGCGTCGAGGCAGATCCCGTGGTGTTCTTCGTCGCCTCCACGCTGATAGCAATGGCCTCCTTGTCGGTTATGTGGGAGGTAGGGGGTACTGTCCTCTACCACAGGTGGATAGGGACCCTCCCATACGTGCTGATCGCTCCCTACAGGACATCCATAACGCTGGTGATGTCTTACATACCCAGATACCTCCTCTGGTCCTTCATGCAGCTTTCTGAATTCGTTCCCGTGCTCATATGGAGAGAGGGCTTGGTTGGAGGGCTGGCCGACACGCTGGTGATGGGCCTGGCCATCGTCATAGGGATGCTGCCCCTGCTGGGCTTCGCGGCGATATTCGGTTCCTTCCTCCTAACGATAAAGGAGGAGACTAACGTACTCAGTTGGCTCAACCCCATAATTCTGATACTGTCAGGAGCCTTCTACCCTGCCTATCTATTCCCGATCTGGGCTAGGTTCCTCTCCATGCTCCTACCGACCACCTACACGTTCGAGCTCGCCCGTCTCTCATCACTAGTCGGGGCGCCGAAGCTCGCTGAAATGACATTCTTGATAGCCGTGCTGCTGGGAATGTCCTTCCTTTACAACGCTCTGTCATTCACCCTCATGGGTAAGGCTGAGAAGAGGGCCCTGAAGAGCGGGGCGGTGTGATCTATGTGGGTGAAGGTGAAGGCGGTAATCTGGCTCCACACCCTGAGGCTGTGGAGGTACGGGATGAGCTTCATCAACATGATACTCTCTCAAGTACTCTGGATCCTCCTCTTCATAATGGGCGTCCTCCTGTTCGTACCTCCCGAGCACCTGACCGTCGCACTGAGGATGGCCTACTGGACCATCGCAGCTTGGAGCGTAATATCCAGCTTCTCCTCACTGGTGGGGGGATGGACCTCCTTCTTCATTCTCATGGGAATGGTCGAGGAGCACCTGCTAAGGAACACCTCTCCCTTCACCACGATCATCGGGAGGGTCCTCACAGGGACCACAGTTTCCTTCGCCATAATGATAGCAATGGGTTACGCCTTCAGCTGGATATTCGGTAGGGTGCTCATGACCGTCGAACGGCCCCCTCTAATTCTCATGGCCTTTGCTCTGCTCATCGTGGAGAGTCTTTCATACGCTCTCTCTATATCGGCCACCTCCATGAGGACGAGCATATCCGAGCAGTTCTTGGAGATACTCAACTTCGGAATAATAGGGCTGCTGATAATTCCCGTCAGTGTCCTGCCTGAGTATGCTAGGCTGATCTACCTAGCGATCCCGTATGTGGCGCCAACATACATGATCAAGGTTTCCGTGGGTGGTGAGAGCCCCATCCTCATGAGGGAAGCAGCCCTGATCAGCGTTATTGAGTCGATATTGATGGCCTTCATCGCGCTCAGACTCATAAGATCTGTGGAGGAGCATATAAGGAGGAAGGGGGTTAGGGCGGTTGGTTTCTGGTGATGTAAACGTTTTAAATCCAAGATGGGTGACTGGATATGTCCGAGCTGACCGAGGGTTCTGAAGCACCGGATTTCTGCCTGCCCGATCAAGACGGACAGGAGGTCTGCCTGGGCGAGTATAGGGGTAAGTGGGTGATCCTGTACTTCTACCCAAAGGACAACACGCGCGGGTGCACTCAGGAAGCCAAGGACTTCACCACCCTAATTGAGGAGTTCGAGAGGCTAGGAGCCGTTGTGCTGGGAGTTAGCCCGGACTCCGTGAAGAGTCATAAGAGGTTCCAAGATAAGCACGGACTGAGGGTCAGGCTTCTCAGCGATCCAGGGAAGGAGGTGATTAGGAAGTATGGAGCGTGGGGTAAGAAGAAAATGGCGGGTAGAGAGTACTTCGGGGTTATCAGGAGCACCTTCCTCATAGATCCTGAAGGCAAGGTGAGGAAGGTGTGGCCCAAGGTGAAGGTGAAGGGACACGCTGAAGAGGTCTTAAACACCCTCAAATCCCTCATTTCCTAGCCACTAGGAGGTAACTCCCCATGCCCCCCTCCCTAGCCTTCTCTATCACCAAACCCAAGCCCACAACTATATCCTTGATCTGATCTAATGAATAGAAGTCCGAGGAGATACCGAACAACCTCTCAACCACCCTCAACAGCTTAGTCGTAAGCTTGCTCCCGTCGAAATCGAACACCGCTAGCAACCCACCATCTCTGAGTACCCTCACTCCTTCCTTCAGGGCCTCGATCCTGCCGGGTATGTGGTGAAGGGAATCGAAGAAGTAGACCAGATCGAAATAGGAATCCCTGAAGGGAAGACTGGAGGCATCTCCCACGACGATGTGGACCCTCGAGGAGCCAAGCCTCTCCCATGCCTTCTCTGCCATAGCCCCCTCGATCTCTAGGAGGAAGGCCTCATCTACATAGGGGGATATCAGCTCTACTGCTATCCCATACCCGGCCCCGACGTCAAGGACCCTCCCCGCCCTCCCCTCCCTCACCAGTTCCACTAGGGGTGTATACAATCCCTTCACCCTAGGTGTGGAGTAAACCAGCCTATACGCTAGAGGCTCCCTGTCTCTCATGACCCCACCACCAGAGCGCTAGCGAGGCTGAGGCGAACTCCCTGACATCGTCGTACGTCGGTATGCCTGCCTCCTCTAGCAAGGACCTCTTCTCTCTCGTGTAGCGGCCGCCCGCTGCGAAAACTAGCAGGGGCTTACCGGCAGTATCGAACCAGGATAGGACCTCCGTAAAATTGTCCTCCAGCGGGGAATCTTGGAAGACAACGAAGACCCCCAGTAAACCGACCTCCTCTGACTTAGCCAGTACCTCCAAGGCATTAAGGTAGTCGGAAGTGTTGGCGCTTCCTGTGAGGTCTATCACGAAGTCACCCACCAAGACGTAAGGAGGAAGCGAGCCTTTGAGCTCCTCCTTCGTGTCCTCGCTCAGCTGGGCTAGGGGAACTCCCCTCATCACCAGCTCGTCTGCGGCCATGACGCAGGGTCCGGCGCCGTTGGTTACCATGACGACCCCACCACCCTTCATCACCGGCTGCTTGGCCAAGGCCTTTACTGCGGCGTAGAGCTCACCGAAGGAGTCAACCAGCAGGGCACCGGCCTGCCTTAAGGCAGAAGACGCCACCTCGTGCTTGGCCACCATCCTGCCGGTATGCGATACTGCAGCCAATGAACCTTTCTCCGTTTTGCTAGCCTTGTAAACGACCACTGGCTTACCAGCATCCCTCACCGCTTCCATGAACTCCCTTCCTCTGGTGAAGCTCTCTACGTAAACCCCGATGACGTGAGTTTTCGGGTCCCCCGCGAAGTATGATATGAGGTCGGCCTCGTCCACATCTGCCCTGTTCCCCAAGCTCACCATCTTGCTGACTCCTAGGTGATCCTCGGCCGCCCAGTCCAAGAAGGTGGCTCCGAAGGTGCCGCTCTGGCTTAGGAAAGCCACGACCCCTGGGCCGGGTCTACCCATCCTCTCATGAGGCTGGAATGAAGTGTCTACCCTGCTGTATCCGTCGAACACGCCTATGCAGTTGGGACCAATGATCCTGATCCCTCCCTCCTTGGCCAGCCTCACGACCTCCTCCTCTATTCTCTTTCCCTCCGGCCCGGCCTCGCCAAAGCCGCCTGATATTATGACCACGGCCCTGACACCCTTCTTCAAGCAGTCCTTCATCGCATCGACGACTGAGCGAGCGGGTAACGTTATGACAGCTAAGTCGACCTCATCCGGAACATCGAGGAGAGAAGGATAGGCCCTGAGGCCTAGGATCTCGTCAGCTCGAGGATTCACAGGATAGACCTTTCCGGAGTATCCCGTCATCAAGAGGCTCCTCAGAGATTCGTGACCTATCTTGCCTGGCTTGGAGGAAGCCCCTATAAGGGCTACAGTCTTGGGTTTGAAGAAGTAGTCCAAGGAGGGGTCCGCCCTTCGCATCATGTGGTCGACCCGACTACACGTAAAAACGTAGCACCGAACTATTTCATAGGAACATCACAGGATTAAGGTTAAACCTTTCCTTGTTAATGTTAGAGCGATCTAAGAATGCGGGATCTGTCGAAGCCCCGATCAATATTCCTGATCTCCATACTCTTGCTCTCATATCTCGCAATCATTAGCAGTTATGCTCCCCTCTCCACCGCTCACATCAACCTGCCTGTGACGATAGTCGAGGACAGCTTCTCTTCAAGCGAGAGAACCCACCAGCGATTTGATCTCACGACGGAAGTATACGACGCTGGGACTACCGGGAATTCTCAAGTTGGCGTGGATGAGGCGAACGGCTGGCTGGTGTTCACGGGATTCAACGAGGAAAATGCCGATAATCCCAAGAAAGATGAGCCTATAGCCGTATTAAAGGCATATCAGGAACCGGATGGCTTTCCCCATTACTTGAGGCTTCCCTGCAATTACACGGTTTATGTAGATTTCTCACTACCTCTTGGGAGTAAGGGCCACTTCTACGTCCTGCCTAGGTACGGCTCCGTGGCCAACAAGTACGAGGTGGTCGTGGACACTGATTTCAACAACTTGGTCTTCAACGTGGTCCTCTCGGGTGAATGGAGGGAGCTCAAAATATCTCCTCTGGGATTTGATATAGAGGAGGGCAAGTGGTACAGGCTCCAGGTCACGGTGATATGGATCACTGACCCATCAACTGGTGATAAAACGAACCGCATAATAGCTACGGTCACGGACCTCGCTGATCCCGTCAATACGCGCAGCGACGAGATAATCGATGCCTCTATTCCCCCATCGGCTCACAATGGGCTGGCCATCTTGGGCTTCCATCCAACGAAAGACTTCA
>JAOZFI010000052.1 GCA_027491395.1 Thermoproteota archaeon
GAGATAGATAAATTCTTGGAGGATCCCCTCATAGTGGGCGAGGTCACCGCCCATGCGGAGCCTGACGAGCTGGACAATCTACTGAGGAAGACCAAGAAGGCTGAGGAGATATACGGGAGGAAGGCTAGGCTCATACTTATAGCTGAGACAGCAGACGCGGAGATCGCCAAGGAGCTGAGGAGGAAGGCCAGGGAGGAGGGGGCGGATCTAATCATAGGTAAGGAGGTCTGATCCGGCCCGCCTCACGAGTTGGACCTTCCACTACATCTCGATATATGCTGAACTGATTGGGATACCCTTCGTTTCCTCCCATCTTCATCCCAGGAGTCCCCAGATGATTGGATAGAAATTTTACACTCTCCTCTCGACGCTGGGAGCTACGACGCATGCACGTATCCCCGAGATCGCCGATGCTGAGGGGGATCGATGTCCGGACGCCGGGACTTGTTCAGCCCCCTCCCACCGGCGGAAAGAGGGAGAACTCGTCCCCCTCTCTAAGCCTGTCCCCGGGATCGGGCCACCTCCCCCCTCTCATCAGGATGAAGTTCCTCTGCTCCCCGCTCCTCTCAGTGAGCCTGCCTTTCAGCTTGGGAAACCTCTCCTCCAAGGTTTTCAGCATGTCCCACACCGTGGCCCCTTCAGGTAGCTCCAGCTCCACCTCCTTCTGACCTGTGAGCTCCCTGTAGAGGGCGAAGAGCTTGATCTTAACCCTGATCCCCTTGCCGTCCTCCGACATCAGTTCCCCTTCTATACCAACCAGTGATGTTATTTAGATTGCTCCTCCATTATAGGAGGTGATAATATGATCCTCTTTGACTGGGGAACATACAACGGTTTAACCAAGCTTTCCACGGCCGCTACACTGGGCATGAAGCTTACCGAGATACCTCCTCACGATCTCTCGAGGAGGAAACCCGACGAATACTTTGAGAACTACAAGCAGCTCGCAAAGGAGGCTTTCACCACTATTACCGCTCACGGACCCTACTACAACGTGGTCTCTACCAGTAAAGCCGTCCAAGAAACTACTACAAGGGCGTTCCTGATTGCTGTGCAAAGAGCGAAGCTTGCTGGGGCCCAGATATTCAATCTACACTTGGGCTGGCGCGCCTACATGGATCGCAGGGATATAGAGGTGGCAGGGGATGTCTTGAAGAAGCTGGCGGAGGAGGCATTTCCAGACATGGTGATCAGCGTCGAGGTTCCCTACACTAGGAGGATGCTCGGCCTCTGGGACGAGATAAGGGAGCTCAGAAGCGTTGTAGGCGAGGACAGGTTAATAGTGTCCGTACAGCTGGAAAACGTGTGGATGCTCGAAACTGGAGCCAGCGAGACTGGGGTCTTCGAGGGTGCCAACTCTCAGGCGACGATAGACTTCTGGAAGGATATGCTCAGACGCACCGTGGAGCTTAGTAGCGGCTACCTCTCCCTCAGGTTCAGCCAGGTCATAGGGTTTGCCATCGGCAGGAGGATCCTCAAGAAGAGGGTGCCCTTGGGCAAGGGCTATCCAGACTTGGAACCGCTAGCTCAGGCCATGGCCGAGTTCATGGTGAAGGAGGTGAGGGAGAAGCAAGTCCCTCTGAAGATGCATCTCATATACACGGGACCCACCGATACCAAGTACAGGGACACGATAACCCTCTACGCTGAGGTGATGAAACAGGCAGTGAAGCACCTATGAGGCTAAAACCTAGGGACTACCAGAAAGAGGCGGCCGAGTGGGCCCTCCGCAGGAAAAGGGCCGTCATCCAGATGCCCACAGGTAGTGGGAAGACTCTCATAGCTGTAATGTGGATAAAGGGGCTCAGAAGAGAGGGCAAGGCAAAGAGATTCCTCGTCCTCGAACCTACACGCTTTCTTGTGGAGCAGAACGCCCGCTTCATGAGATCTCAAGGATTAGATGCCTCTCCAGTACACGGAAGCCTTCCAAAAAGACTCAGGATGTCGGGATGGGGGAGCGAGGTCGTCGTAGCGACGCCCGAGGTGGTTGTCGCAGACTGGGACAGGTTCTCCAGCGGGGGTTTCGATGCCGTCGTGGTGGACGAGTGCCACCACACCACGGGGCAGGACGCTTACAGGATCGTGATGAGGGCGGGAAACTTTGAGTACAGCCTAGGGCTTACCCCTTACATCCCTCCATCTAGGAGGAGCGAGATTGAGAGGCTGGTCGGGGAGGTCAGGGAGTGGAGCTGGGAGGATCCGAGAATAGCTAAGTATCTTCCTGACTGGGAGGCAGAAGTTTACGAGGCCCCCTTGAACTATGCAGAGACTCGACTCTATAGGCAGCTGGAGGATATGTGGGAGGAGGTAAGCGGGAGCAAGAGGGCTTTGATCGGAAATGCAATTAGGTGGTTCGTCAGGGACGGGGCTGCAGCACTGAGGGAGTCTGTTGAGAAGGGAAAAAGGCTGAGGGACCTCATACCAGATGATG
>JAOZFI010000003.1 GCA_027491395.1 Thermoproteota archaeon
AGCTATAGCGGACTTTAAATTCCTCTCAGCCTGTCTGATCCAATCCTCGAAGCGGGACACCAATGTCGATCCCCGGCAATCCTATGAGGAATTCTGTCTCCTGATTATTAACAGTTTGTGGGATGTAGCTACTACAGTCAACGGATTAATGTCGAGGCAATTCTCGCGGGCATCATCTCCGTAGATATGCTCCTCTAGAGGAACCTCGGGCGCCCCGCATCCGAAGGTTGAGGGCTGCAGCTTCATCCCCATAGATGATCAGATCCGTAGCTTTTACTGATAACCTGCCCCAGATAGACCTTCAGAGGCGCTGAGCACAAGATGCAGGTTCTTGAGGAGTGAGGGAAATTAGAGAACCTGCCCTGCAGCCCAGTCCGTGCTGCCTTGTGGGCGAGCGTGATCCGGAAGACGCGGGAGTCCCACTAGTTTGGCCTGCGCCTGATCCTCCTGTACACCCTTCAAGTTCTCTGGATGGTCCCGCAACGAAGCGGCGCCCACTTCTCGACTGTCCTAGTGATCGGCTTGTGGAGGAAGTCCCCAGCCCCCTTCTTCTCCCCCGCCGTACTCCTCCATGAGCCTCGCGCGCTAGGCATCGCTTCATAGGTTCTAAGCACCTACAGTAGACTTAAAAGTAAGAAAAGTAAGAAAAGTAAGGAATATATTCATGAACGCGAAAGGCAGCAAAGGCTTGTGCATTAAGAGGAGGATAGTCTATGGAGTTGTGACGGTCACATCCAAGGGTCAGATATCCATTCCCGCCGATTTAAGGGCTGATCTCGGAATAAAAGAGGGGGATCAGCTTCTGGTCCTCAGGAGGAGGGATGACTCCGGCTTCGTTCTGATAAAGCTGGACAGGATGGACGATCTCATGAGCGTGCTCCTCGAGGATGAGGAGTTCTTCCTCAAGATCAAGGAGAGGATGAGGGAAGGGAGGTGATGGGATGTACACGTGTAAGGATTGTAAGTGGTACAAGCCGATAGACGAGAGTAAGGGAGATTGCTTCGGTCACATTGTGCCCGCTGACATGCCGGCCGATGAGTGTCCGAAGAAGGCCTTCGAACCGAGGGATGAGTAGTGGATATACCAAACTCATCAACCGAGCAGAGGAAGATGGCCAAGCTTCTCTGGAGGGAAATTGGGGAGGATTCGCTGAAGTTGGTCGATGGGCTAGCTGGAGGTGACTGGAAGGAGAGGAGCTTGGCGGCTTTCCTTCTAGGATTCGCCGCTTCATCCGGGATAGATGTCTTCAGCGAGCTTAGATCCTTATCCATGGACGAGGACTGGAGGGTCAGGGAGAGCGTAGCTACGGCCCTAACGATAGTCTCGGTAGCTTCACAAGAGGGATACTTCGAGAGGATGGGTGAATGGGTTCGTGATCCAGATGCTAGGGTACGAAGAGCGGCAATTGAGTCAATGAGGGTTATCGCCAGGAAGGACGCGGGAAAAGTTCTTCCCTTCGTGGAGATGATGAAGAAAGAGCGTGACAGGTACGCGTCGGATGCTGTGGCCCACGTAATAAGAGAAATGACCAAGGCCGATCCTGATCTGGTGAGTGAGCTCCTGAGGGAGTGGGCTAGATCTGGAGAGAGGCACATTAGGAGGATGGTGAGGTTGGGAATGAAGAAGCTCCCCAACAGTGAGAGGGAAGCCATCAGGAGGTTGCTGAAAGATGGATGAGGTGAGGGTCAAGAGCGTCCTCAACAAGCACAGGAGGAGAGATAGCTGGTTCCTGGATGACTACTCGGTAAACCCCTACTATGGCTGCCAGTTCTCCTGCATCTACTGCTATATTAGGGGAGGGAAATACACTCGTAAACCCAATGAGCTGGCCGCCAAGATCAACGCACCTGAGGTCCTAGACAGGCAGCTCAGGAGAAGGGCATCTAGAAAAGAGTACGGATTTATAGCTCTAGGAACATCGACTGAGCCCTACATGAAGGTGGAGAGGGAGCTTGAGATCACTAGGAAGGTGCTCGGTGTGATCTCCCATTACAGGTTCCCAGCGCACGTCCTCACCAAGTCGACCCTAGTAACTAGGGACTCCGACCTCCTCCTAGAGGTAGCTGACAGGGCCTTACTCCCGACTGACTTGAAGGGCAGGGTGAGCGGCGCCCTAGTGACGATATCCATGTCTACTGTAGATGAAGAGCTTGCCAAGTTCCTCGAACCCGGTGCTCCTCCTCCCTCTGAGAGGTTTGAGGCTTTAGAGAGACTGAGGGAAGAGGGAATAGAGGTAGGCGTCGCCTTCATACCTGTGATTCCCTTTTTAAGCGATGGGGAGGACGAACTGAGGAGGGCCATTAGGGAAGCCAAGGATAGAGGAGCGAACTACGTTTTCGTAGGCGCTCTAACCCTGTCAGGGGATCTAAAGAGATCCTTCCTCAGGGCGCTGGAGGTGAGGTTCCCCGAACTCGTCGGCGAGTATCGGAAGATATTCAGAGGGGGTTATCCATCGAGGGAGTATCAAGACGGGCTCCACTCAACGGCCATGACCATATGCATGGATGAGGGTGTCAGGCTGAGAATTCTGGGGAGATAGTCCATGAGGATCGCCAGTAGCTGATCATTGAACTCCGGACCTGTAAGACGCTTATAGACAATCCAACCCAACAGATACGTTTTTACTTGGTTCTGGAGGTAAATCGAGGAGAAATGCTTGTGGATAAAATAGTGAAGATCTTGAAAGAATACGAGGAGGTGATCTTTGCCTACCTATTTGGTTCCTACGCTAGGGGTGAGGCGGGGAAGCTGAGCGACATCGATATCGCTGTCTACCTCGATCCATCCCTACCCCAAGACGCCATGTGGGACACCTTCTTAGACATAGCCAGCCGCCTCAGCTTCAGGGTTGTCAAAGTGGACGTCGTTCTGCTCAATACCGCCGGTTACAGGCTGGCATTTGAGGTGCTGAAGGGCAGGCTCCTCTTCTCTAGGGACGAGGGGATGAGGAAGGAGTTCATCTATCGCACCCTGAGGACCTACTTGGATAGGAGATATTACGACAGTAGGAGGGCCGAATTTATCCTCTCTAGGTGAGAGATATGTTCTTCAGGGAGAAGGTCTCTGAGAAGCTGAGATATCTCGAGATTTCACTGAATTACTTGAAGAACAGGCGGAACATCACCTTAGAGGACCTCCAGAGTAACTATGAGCTAAGAAGCGCCATCGAGAGAAACTTCCAGATAGCTATAGAGGCTGCGATAGACATAAGCGAGATGATAATCTCTGAGGAAGGAGTCGAAATGCCTGAAACCTACAGAGAGGCCTTCTTAAGGTTGGGTGAAATGGGAGTAGTTCCTAAAGACTTCTCCGCCCGATTGGCTCAGATGGCTGGTTTCAGGAACATCCTAGTCCATCAGTACGGTGAGCTCGACTTGAACAAACTTTTGGAGTTCTTAAAAACAAAGTTGGATGATTTAGAACTATTTTCGGGCTACGTCAAGGAATATCTGAGATCCAAAGCAGGAGATTAGCCGTTCAGGTGTGATGCAGCAAGGCTTCGGGTAGAAGCTTGCTCTCCACCTTCATCAGCGTCTCAGAAAGGTACGACTTCGAGATGCCCAGCCTCTCCACCAGTTCCGAGAGAGTCACCCTCCTCAGGAAGTCGTAGTATCCTTCCTCTATTGCCCCCAGCAGGATCTCCCTCTGCCTCTTGGTCAGCTTCCTTTCCCTTTCCCTCCTCACCGAGACCTTGAGGCCTTTCCTCCTCAGTGCCTCCCAGAGGTCTTTGAACTCTCGAGCGTGATGCCACTCGGCCCTTCCCATCCTCACCGATAAGGGGAGATGAGGCGGCTCGGTCTCCGCGAAGATCTCGGCTAGAGGACATTAATTCTTCACCCTTATGACGGAGGATCCTTCGTTCCTCACCTCCATAACCGCTCCATGGGCTGGTTTGGAGAAAGTGGATGCTCAAGAGGACCCTCTGCTTCACCGACAGGTACTTGCCCTAGATGGCTGGGGCGTGGTTCTTCGGCGCCCTAATGGCCCTCGGCTTCCTAGCCTTCCTCCTGAATGTGATAAAGATGTTCGGTCTGAGGAACGTAGTGGGTCCCTTTCTGCCAGAGAGGAAGTGATAGCTCACATCTCCCATGTCCTCATTTTTTTAGGGGGATACAGTCAAGGACAAAACGTCCGTAAGAACATTAATGCGGAACAGGATCGCACTCCCGGGGATCGCATGAAGGGTGAAAGGTGGGAGGCGATAAGATTCCTCTTAGTGATCATACTAGCGCTGATAATAGCGACTTTCCCTTTCTGGTATCCCAAAGAGAGGAGACACGTTAAGGTGGGCTACGGATGGTCGGAGGATGCGGACAAGGGATGGAGGAGGGGAAAAGATGGATGGACACCGCGAACTCCCATACCGAACGTTGGAATCTCGATCCAGCCGACATCAACTCTAAATGGGAAATCTACTGCGCGCGGAGGCTGTCAAAATAGCAAGCCGTGGGTATTCCTTACTCTTCCAGCCTCTAAGGAGTGTGGTGCCTTGGAGGGTATCTTAATGCAGTACTGCCTCAAGAACTCATCGAAGGAACTCCAAAAACTCTTCATAACTCTCCACTTCCAGATCATCAGATCCTATGAAGAGATCTAGCTCTATCAGGGGAGTAAGGAGATAGGGGTGACTCTCTTAAGTCCCTTATGGACCTCCCTATAGAGATTGTTATTGGAAGTCCTCTCTGTATATTGCAGAGAATATTATATCGGTTTCCACCATCCATTTCATCGTCGAGCCTCCTTGAGGAGCTGTTACAAGGCCACTCTCCTTATCCCCTCCCCCTGTCGGAGCTGATCTTGGATCCCTTCACGAGATCGGATAGCTCACCCAGGGGATCTCCGATGGGTTCTATTATATTCTGCCACCCTCAACCTTCATCCTGACCTTCCGATCGATCCTAAGGGACCTCCCACTCTCTTGGGGATATTGCGGTCCTCCCCTCTCCTTCACTCGACCACGAAGCTCATCAGCTCCCCTTATCGGAAACTTAAGATCTCCCCTATCACTGCTCATGATCGCGTCTAATAAGAGCAACGGATGGATGTGGGAGATCTGACTTGGCCTTGATAAGAAGGAAAAGAAAGCGGAGGGAGGAAGAAAGGTCAATTCCATTCACTTCAGGAATCTCGACACGTATGGACTCTCTCCCGGCCTGTTCCTCCTGAAATGACCGCTCGGCTTACCGGTCAGCAGCTCCTCGAACCACGCCTCGTGCTCGACTTCCTCGTGAAGTATTGCTAAGGCCAAATCGTATGTCCTCGGGTCCTTACCGTGGGTGTACTCGCATATCTGCGTATAGATCGCTACAGCGCATCTCTCGGCCTCCAATAGGACCTTGAGCAGGTTCTCCACTGTGGGCTCCTCGGGTAAATATGCGTCCATGCAAGCAGCTTTATCTGCCAGTTCCCTGATGTCCTCAGGCAGGTCACCACCAAGCTCGTATATCCTCGGGACGAGGGCCTCGAAATGATTTCTGTCCTCTATTCTAGCGTCCTCTATTATCTCCTTTATGGATTCCCCGTCGATTCCCGTAGCATGGGCTCTCAGGATGGTGTAATAATAGTATGTCGTGAACTCCGCAGCCGCTGCCCTGACCAGCAGGTCCAGGAGCTCTTGGACGTTTACGCCAGCCTTCTCTATCAACTGCCTGTTTCTCTCTGGCATGACGTCACCTATTATGGAAATGAATGAGTTCTAACTAATAAATATTTCTAACTAGTAGAAGTTTTTAATCAGCTACAGTTTTATAATGGTGGGGGGAAAATACGTGTGAGCTGGAAGAAATTCGCGTTGGCTAGGTTGAAGGAGTCAGGCCTTCGTCTGACACCTCAGAGGATTTACATCATAGAAGTGATAGGTGAGTTGGGCCCGTCTCATCCCACTCTGAAGATGATCTTCGAGGAGGTCAGATCCAAATTCCCAACGATCAGCTTCTCGACCCTATATTCCAATATTCTGACTATGAGGGATCTAGGCCTTTTAGAGATCTTCCAAGTCCATGGAGAGACTCGAATCGAGATCAACACCGATCCCCACCTGAATCTAATAGACGACGAGATCAGGGATCTGGAGGACCCGAGGATCCTAGAGGAAATAGAGAGGCTGACAGGAAGAAAGGTCAGGCTCGTGAATGTGTACCTCGAAACAAATAAAACGTCAAAGGGATTTCCGAGGGGACAATAAGATTCCACGTTTAGAAATCTCCGCTCAGGCCGAAAAGTGACTGAGGGGGCTTTATTATAAATGATTGAGAAGTTAGAATGATCGAATTGATAAGATAAACACCTCATTCTAATACGTGGCCACATATGACATGGATTCCCAGCTCCTTTGCCCTCTCATAGGCCTCCTTGTCCACATTCACGGCCACCACTATGACATCATCGACCCTCCTTCCCATGATATTCTCGACGAATCTGACCTTCTCTGGTAGATACTCTACATGATCCAGCTCTGCTCTTGACTTGACCTCTATGACGTACAATTTGGAGTCCTTAACCAGCACATCTACGTCTACTATCCTGCCCTTAACTCCGGTGACCTCACCGCTCTCGTCCTTGAAGCGGAACTTCCTGACTTGACCTGGCTCTATCCCCCGATCTTCCAGCAACTCCCTGAATAGCTCCAAAACCATCATCTCAAGATCGGAGCCCCATCGCCTACCCATGCTTCCGATGGTCACCTCAACCCTAGCTGCTAGCTTTCGGAATTCCTCCTCCAGCCTCTGCTGTCCCTCTTCCAACTTCACAATGCGCTCTTCTAATGCGAGGATGCGCTCTTCTAAAGAGATGATCCGCTCCTCCAGCCTCTGCTGTCCCTCTTCCAACGAGGCGATCCTATCCAATAACTCCTTGTAACCTATCAATCCGGCTACTGCGTACCTGAACTCCTTGTCCTTCTCCAGAAGCTCTATTATCTCCTCTTTTAGGGACTGCATCAAAGAAAGATCCATTAACCCCCTTAAAAATGTAGGGTGAGGAAATACAGTGAATTCCATTGCCTACTGCTTCAAAGCGTACATCAATGCGAAGTTCGAACCTTGTCCTGATCGAATTGAATTCCGGTAGTGTTGCCTGTGAAGTGCGACATTCGCTCCTTAAGGTCACCCTTCAACTCTGATCTCCTTTCTCGGAAGCCTTTTGACCAAAAATTCCCTCCCTCTATATTCGACTATCGACAGTACTCCGTTCTCAACGAGCCTCTTGATCACCTCATCTGGATCAATCCCCTTTCTCCTGAGGAAAGTCCTTGCAAAGTCGAGTCTCACGGGATGAACGGCTGTGGTCGCCTTGAGGTACTCCTCCGGGTCCTCTGCTACCTTGAAACCCAGGCCCTCATAACCAGTGAGGAGTTCGGCATTCACACCGCTCGCCTCCTTGAAGGTGAGGTAGTAAGTGGAGAGGGTCTCCTCATCAGGCGGTTCGACCCAAGGCTCTGCCGGGGGCCTTATCGGTATCGCTATGTAAGAGGTATCTGGGTTCAGCTTGGACACGAAGCTTCCTACCTTCTCCGCCTCCCCCTCCCCATCGTTGATGCCCCTGACTAGCATGGTCTCGGTGAGTAACCTGCCTGAGAAGGAAGAGGAGAACTCCAAGAGCCCCATCAAGATTTTGTCAAGGTCAAGCTTCGGGTGAGGTCTGTTGACGAGCTTCCAGATGCTCTTGGTGACGGCGTCCACCTTTACGGATACAACATCCGCTAAGGAGAGGGTCTCCCTGACCTCCCTCAAGAAGAGGAGGGAAGAGTTCGTTATGACGGCCACGGGTATGTCCAAAACGTCCTTTATACCTCTAATCTCCTCCTTCAAGTGAAGGTCGAGGGTGGGCTCCCCGTCAGGCACGAATGTCACGATTTCCGGCCTAGTTTCCTCTGCCTTCCTCACTACCTCCTCAACAACCCTTCGGGGATCGTAAAACTCCTTCCTCCTGATATCTATATGGATCGTCTTGCCTATCTGGCAGTAGATACACGAGTAGGTGCAGTGCTTGGGCGGGATGTTGTTCACACCGAGGGAGAGGCCTAACCTCCTAGATGGGACGGGGCCGAACGTGATCACTAGCTTACTGCGGGCCGAGGAAATTAAATCATTGTTGAACATTCATCAAGCAGTTGTCTCCGGTCCTTCCCATCGAGCGGAGGTAATCACATCAAAGCATGAGTCCCAAGGAGGAAAATATCTTCCTGAACCTCCGCATCTCGATCAGGTACTTGAATCCTTCCTCGCTCAGGTGAAGTCCACCCTTCTCCTCCTCATAGACGAGTCCCTTCTCCATCAGTAGTCTCAAATACTCGGTCAACCTCGAATAGGGAACGTTGACCTCCTGACTTAGCCTCGTCGGGGCTATTCCCGGCTTGGCCGATATGGCCTCCAGCACATCCATGACTATGGCTGCCTGAGATCGGTACTTCCTCCTCACCCTTACACCCTGAGAGTGGGGATGAGCATGAGCAGGGCTATGGGCCTCACCATCTCGCCCGTGATAAGCAACCACGGCTTGGCGTACATCAGTGAGAGGAAGGTCATTATGTGGGAGGCACCGAGTCCCAAGTAGGCGGCGGTGGCGTGCTTGGAGGCCCTGCCGTAAGAGGCTAGGGCCACGTAAAGGACTATCGCCGATGGAAGGAGGGGTAAGAATGAGAAGAGCCTCCTAGCAGGTGAAGTGACCCTGACAGCCAGCAGCAGATAGCTCAGGGTGAAGGAGAGCTGTATCGCAATGAACCAGTGGTTCGCGGCTAGGCCAGAGAGCCATACCCTAGGTGGGGCATGAGGAGGGGATGAAAGGGCCGCTGAAAAGCCAGCAGAAGCCAAGAACGAGATCACCATTAGGGAGAAGGAACCAGTTACCATTCCCATGCCCGGGACACCCATCTTCCTAGCCTTCCAGGCTTGGAGCGAGAGATAGCTTGATATGAGGGCCGCTGCCAAGTTCAGGACCATTATGGTCAGCGCTAAGGATGGCGGGATCGCCTGCATCAAGATCGTGATTCCCTTACCGCTGTTCCTATTTAAGGACTCATGGATAGAGCCCAGCCAAAGCCAATAAGATGAACATCACCGCGGATGCGAGGAAATAGGGGACTGATATCTTGTGGAACCTCTCAAGCTTCAGGTCCGCCATTCTCAGAGTGATGAAGTTGGCCATGGATCCTATTATGAGGCCAGTCCCTCCCAGATTCACGCCCACTAGGAGGGACCTCCAGTCCGTCGTGTGATTGAGCAGAGTTATCGTGGCGGGCACATTGCTGATGATTTGGCTGAGCAGGGCCGAGGTAGCCAACACAGTTACTCCCTTGAGGTTTGGTATTATCCCCATAGATCCCAGTATGTGGGAGAGTTGCCCGAAATCCATGAAGAGAAAGGTGAACATGACTAAGAGGGGGATGTCTATCCCTCGAATCACCTCTTTCCTCACGAGCAGGGAGATTAATAGAGTAGTGATCGTTCCTATGAGGTAATATCCGTAGCTAGCCAGCACCAAGTTGATAGCGAGGAGGAGCAACGCGGAGACCGCCGATCTGAGATCCAACCTTATGGAAACCAACTTGGCAGGACCCTCACTCACTATGGGAAGTTTTAGGGAGAAGATGATCAGCAAAGTTGATGACAGGAGGTAGAAGGGAAGGGCCACGGTCAGGAACGAGATTGCTTGCATGTGGAAGTGGCTCCAGATTATGATGTTTTGAGGGTTTCCAAAGGGTGTAAGCGCCGATCCCACGTTGGCGCCTATGGTAATTAGGACGAGCATGTCGGAGGGATCTCCGCCAGTCATCCTGTAGAGGGTGATAACGAGCGGAATAAGGAAGAAGAGGGCTGTGTCGTTCATGAGCAGTGCTGCAACGAGCTCAGAGGTGATTAAGAGTAGGAGGATGCGTTTCCTACCCCTCATAGAGAGGATCCATGTGGAAACCTTCGAGAAGACGCCGGACATGTCCATGAGTTTAGACACTAGCATGAAGGAGAGGATTAAGGAGAGGGCTTCCAAGTTCACGTAGGAGGGGGACCTGTAGAGAAAAGTGGGATCCATAGCGAGTAGAAGTATGTAGAATAAGACAAGGGTAGAGAGTAGCTTCTCTCTCAAGAGGAACCGTCTGATGGGGTTAGTAAACGTTCCTCCTTACCTCCTCGGTCAGGCCGTAGTCGGGCACTACTTCTCTCCCATCGCTGGATACCCTCACATGGGCCACCAAGTAAGGCCCCCAAGCGAGGGGAACGACCCAGCACCTGTCGGGTTCCCTGTATTCAGCAGCGTCGAGCACTCTCAGTTCTCTAACTATCTCTTCCGCTCTACCCTTGATCTCACTTGGATCCATCTCGCGTGACGATCTGACTGGCCTGCCCTTTGGAGAGGGCTCCATTTTATCGACGTCCAAGTGGATCCTGTCGAGGGCGTACCCCTGATACATTACGGGGATATCCACATG
Source organism: Thermoproteota archaeon (assembly GCA_027491395.1). GTDB lineage: Archaea > Korarchaeota > Korarchaeia > Korarchaeales > Korarchaeaceae > Korarchaeum. The sequence goes on from JAOZFI010000003.1 coordinate 10,425, forward strand.
CCAGCCTCCCGGATCGCCCCTGATCAGCGCGGGTCCGGCTGAGAGAAGGTGTAGAATCTCCCTCGCCGTCTCTATAGCCTTCTCAGCGTCCTCTCTGCTTATGGGAGGTGGTCTCCTTGGGTGTCCCTTGATGGGTGGTGGCATTTATCCATCCCTTCCCCCATTGCCTCGTCCGGCTAAAAGAAAAAACTTCCCAGCTCTTCAGGTGAAAGGACAATTTGTCCGTACCCGTAATATATTCTAATGGGTGAATGAGCTCTGAGGAGCTACGAGAATGAGGGTTGAGGGATATAGGAGGTGGTCTGTATGGATCTAACCGCTATAAAACTCAAAATCAGGTCCGTGATCAGCATATCCCAGCTGGCCATGGGAGCTTTCCTGCTGCTGAGCGGAATAGCCCTCTACATAGCCCCCTCCGGTAGGGGGAGCAGTGAAGCTCTGATATGGTTCATGACGAAGGCCGACTGGGAGTACTGGCACACTGTGATCGGGTTCATCATGGCTGGATCCGGGCTGATACACGTGGATCTTAACTTCAGGACGCTGAAGGTGCTGACTAGGAGGCTGCTGGGGTGATTACATGAACTGGGAAGCGATCTGGTTCCCGTCCGTGATCGCATTGGCCGTGGTGATAGCTACCTTCCCCTTCTGGTACCCAGAAATGACCGGGTCGGAGGGCAAGTTGATGCACGGAGAGGAGAATCCTACCTTCGTGATGAGGGGTGTGCTGAGTGAGGTGGGGGGCTACTACGTGGTTGTGCAGACTTCCCAAGGGGAAGTGAAGGTCAGCGTTCATGGGTGGTATAAGGGGAGGACCATGAAGTGGTTCGAAGTTCTGGAAGAGTTGCGGGGGTACATAGGCCAAGAAGTGGTCATGGAGGTTGAGGACGAAGGTGGCGGCAATCTGGTGGCCAAATACATAGAGATACGCGCGCGAGCAGGAGTCAAGTACTGAGGATCACGACGGGTCCCTTCTTTCCTTATCAGGAACTTTTTTACAGCTTTCTGGATGGTACGCACAATGCCTATGGGGAAGATTGGAAGATTCCAAGTGATGGGTCTCCTCCAAGCCGCTAGGTACTACCTGCTCAAGGGTGATTTGGAGAGAGCGAAATCTTTCGGCCTGAACAGGGCCATATTCTACGCTTGGGCAAAGAGATCAGGTGGGAGACCAGCGAGAAGGTATGCTGCCGGTGCTACAGCTCCCTCCATGCCGCCAGCTGCCCGAAACATTGAGAAATTGGGGAATGAGGCGGCCTACATCTCAGAGGGCGGTTTGTTTGTCATAGGTAACGAGGTGCAGAGGCCTGAAGACTACGACAGACAGATAGCCCAGAGAATTGACGCAGTCATCCCCTACGAGGAGGCGTGGAGGGCGGCGATCAAATACCTCAAGACGTTCCCCAAGGAGGTGCTGCTGGATCAGAGGCAATTCTACGAGAAGGTTTACCTGCCGGTGAGGGACCACTTCGAGGAGATTGTTAGAAGATATTCCAATTCCAGCGGCTTGGATGGACTGTTGAGCTAGAGGAGGGACCTGTTCTACGTCAAGATGACTAGGCGCTAGGCACCCGTACAGAGCTTCTCTGCCGTTAGTATCCTTGGACTGGGACTCCATAGGGCCGTCCTGTCCATCCTAGGAGACTGGGTAGATTTAGGGAGATCAGCAGGCTGACAAAGGTTGAAGGGACGGAGGAAGAGATCCTCTCACCCTCCTTGCTCTTTGATCGCCGAAGGGCTATGAGAGGAAGGGTCTTCTTCTACATACTGAAGTAGTGGCGGAATATGCGACGATCATCGCGGAGAAGCGCTGATATATCCTAGACCTGAATCTAAGCCAAGGATCCAGCCAAGCAGGGACCATAGCTCTGCCAAGAAATTGTGGGGATCAGGAGGCGAACCGCCTTCTGACTATCAGGATGATGAGGAGTGAGGCGAGGATTGCTATGGTGCCCAAAGCCGTTAGGAGGGTTCTATCCCCCTTGCTGATAACTACCGTGGTTACCATGAAGGTGGTCGTTCCCCTAGGTGTTTCCTGCTGCTCTCCCGTGAGCGCTTCCCTAGAGGATGAGGTTGACGGGGAAGTGTCCCTAGAGGAGAATGTACTGGTAGTGCTCAATGCCTTCCTAACGGTCAGAGAGATGGATGCCCTCTCCACCTCGTTTCCAGACATGACCGTGACCTCCATCTTGAAGGTGCCGTAGGATAGGGGGTGGGTCATGATATTCAAGTGATATAGGCCTCCCTCCTTTGTCACGGTGTATCTGAAACCAGTCGGGAGGCCATCGATTCGAAACTTCGGTGATTTAAGTGAGGTATTTATGGAAAAGATGGCTACCTCTCCAGCAATGACCGTCATCGACCGGGGCTCTACCTCGAGTTCTCTTGCTTCTGTGGTCTTGGTTAGCCAGTGGACCGTCTCTCCTTGGTGAGTTTCGCTTCCCTTCTTGGGAGTCTCTGATTCAGAGCTAGAGACCGCAGGATGGACCTGTTGAGGGCCGGGAAGCATCTCGACGTTCAGGCTCCTACTCACCGTCTCGGATCTTGCAGCCCCGCTCTTCCAGCTGTAGAACTCCACAGTCAATCTTATCCGCATGCCCTCCTTGTACCTATGGATCGTTACCGAGGCCATCGCGCGAAAGCCCCCACTGTTCTCGTTACACTCGGCAGCCGCATAAGTGCTAAGGTACCCCCTGTAGGGGGGATTGACCCCGACGATCGCGCTGGTAGAGTAGGTTCCCCTCTGGTTCACCCTCCCGGAAATTTCAAGGGAAACTGTGGAGCCTATGGGAACGGAAACTTCACTAGGGATACTGGAGAGGGATGGTGCCCCGTAGAGGACCGAGCTACCGTCGGGATACCTCACCCGCGCCACTATTATGGGAGGAGACACCTGTACAGCTAGATCCCTCTCTAATCGCATTTCGGCGTCAGCCCTGCCTCCCACCTCCCCCCTCACCGATGAGCTATCAGCTAATAGAGATACCAGCTCAGATCCAGCCACTAAGAGTAATATTAGGAGGAAGAGAAACCGGCGAGTATACATACGAACCTAGTTTTATTAAGATAAGGATAAATAAAAGGTGTGCCCCTACAGCATCCTCATAGGTTGAATGTAACGTGAATATTAGATATTCTTTCTTTTATCAATTCCTGCGAGCTCGCTCAGAAATTTATAATGTAGCCGCAATTACCGTCCAGTACCTAGAAAGCCCATTTCGGAGGCCGCGCACAGAAGTGGTCAAGAGATATTCTAAGTCTGGGGGTTTAGATGAACTTCTGAGCTAAAGTAATGGATTTGTTCTTCATTTGATCGGAATAAGGTGCTAAATGGATCTCCCCAGTTACAGGTACCCTAGGCTCAGCTCGATAGGCGCCGTTTTGGCAGTCTTGGGAGGTACTTGGATCAACCTAAAGAAGATAGCTAGGCTGACGGGTCTGAAGGAATGGAGAGTAAGGTCCTCTCTAGCATTTTTAGTCTCACTGGATGTGACCGAGAGGGCGAGGAGGGGAAGGCTATACTTCTACAGACTGTGGGGAAAAGAATCTACTCAGCTCCTTCCTAGAGATTGAGATATTCTGGATCCTCTGGTCCCTCCTAGTCAATATACCTCTAAAAAAGGTTCTTGGATCGATTTTGGCCTGAGGTTCGCCCGGGAAATGGATTTGGTCATAGATCGAGAGTTGACTGACAGGGGGAGGAGGGAGGTCCTCGCGAGTGCCATAAGGAAGGCCTTCTTCGAGGTGACTGGTGAGGGAGAGATCTTGGCCCTCTCCAAGATAGCTGAGATACTTGAGAGATGGGATTTCTCCAAGGAAGAGTTCAGGAGGACCGTGCTCAGCGCTGTTTACTACCTTAAGGGGGCAAAGATGGTGAGGTTTAAGTCTCGAACCTCTGGAGATTATCTGGAGATACACGGGATCCTCCTAGGTTGAGAATGGTTAGGGAGCCTCAAATTACCGTGTAACCCATGAAAGACCAACCCGGCCTGTTGGCCTCGTAGAAGGCCATCGCCCTCCTGTAACTGAGCTGAGGGACCTCCTGAGCCATCTGCATACCGTCAAATATCTCGCTCTCAAACCTCTTGGTAGATCCATCACCTCAGTGAGTAGCCTAGTTCCTATCCTGTGCCTCCACATGTTCCTGATCAGGTGGATCTCACATCTAAATTCAAATTCCTTCTGTTAAGGTGGGCGAGCCCCCAGGGTCTGCCCTAAAGCGTTGCCATTAATATCAAGTGGTCGCTACTAGGAGGGATGAAGAGCCCTCAACTTCTAATGTATATCCCTCCAAATCTCCCCTCCCAGCTATTTCAGTCATTGAGGATCTCGACATCGGCCTCTCCGTTGGGCTCAAGCATATTGGAGGGAACTCTCCACACGTAAACTCACGAGGATTGATCGTAGTGTGATGTCTGGCTCTTTGGGGAGCAGGAGAATCCGGGTATCCTCAGCGTGGAGCATGATCCCTATAGCCCAAACATCCTTCGCTATAATCAAGGCGGCCCTTCCCCCACCCCCTAGATCTCCAAGTTATATCGTAAATGAAACAACCTTTCTCCTCCTTGAACGATATCCTCATAGCGGGTTTCGTCTGGAAGGCCCTATTCCCGGGCTAGACGAGCCATCCGGCCAGCTCCTCAGGAATAAAAGGAGTATCACGGTCCAAGTGAGTACCTTGCCTTTAAAGGGTTGGTTCGTTCTTCGGAATTATTTGGCAAAATAATCAATTTATTTTGCAAGAAAGGTTGTTTACTCTCTCTTTTGGCGGAGAGGGGCCTTCTCCCGTCTCCACGGCATAAAATATTTATAAGTATCGCTCAACGCCGCATCCCCTATGAATGCTAAGACCTTGGCCCTCGCGGCCGTGGTCATAATAGTGGTAGTGGCCGCGGCCGTCCTCCTATTGGTCCCCAAGCAGGCGCCCGTTGAGAAGCGTATCTTGAAGGTCGCCATGGGCACGGACATAGTCACCTTGGATCCCCATGATGTTCCCGATAATCCGAGCATTTACGTGATCGATAACATCTATGAGGGCTTGGTGGAGTACGATGACAAGCTCAATATAAAGCCAGTCTTGGCTGAAAGATGGGAGATAAGCCCCGATGGCAAGGTCTACACGTTCTATTTGAGGAAAGGGGTGAAGTTCCAGGACGGGACTCCCTTCAATGCGGAGGCCGTGAAAGCCAACTTCGACAGGCTGTTCAACAACAAGGAGCTGGCCAACAGGAACAGGCTCGTTCCCTTCATAGACAGGGTAGAGGTCGTGGATGAGTACACTGTCAGGATAGTCCTGAAGGAGCCCGTGGCCACGTTTCTCAACCTGCTCTGCCATCCCGCGGGCATGATGATAAGTCCAAAGGCCATAAAGGAGGGCGTCGATCTCAAGCACAACCCTGTGGGGACTGGTCCCTACAAGCTCAAGGAGTGGAAACCCAACACCTATATAGAGCTGGAGCCTAACCCCAACTACTGGGGAGGCGCTCCTAAGCTCGCGGGTATAAAGTTCTTGGTCGTTCCTGAGGATGAGGCTAGGGTTCAGATGGTTGAGTCGGGTGATGCCGACGTAGCCATCAGGGTCCCAGCGATAGACGTGCAGAGGCTCAAGCAGAACCCGGATCTCAACGTTAACGTGACGAGAACGATAAGGATTGTCTACATAGGGGCTAATATGAAAAGTCCCAGGCTTCAGGACAAGAGGATGAGGCAGGCGATAAGCCTCGCCATAGACAGAGAAGCGATCGTGGAGAAGATCCTCCACGGCGTCGGCAGGCCGGCGAAGAGCGTCATAGCCGAGGAGTTGATAGGATTCTACGATACCGGCAAGCTGAAGTACGATCCCGAGAAGGCTAAACAGTTGATAAAGGAGGCTGGAGCTGAGGGGCTTGAGCTCAATCTCTGGACGCCTAAGGGGAGGTATCCCGGAGATTACGAGGCGGCTCAGGCAGTAGCACAGTACTTGAAGGCCATAGGCTTGAAGGTGAAGCTGAGGGTCTGGGAGTGGGGCAGCTACGTGGCTGAACTTCTCAAGAAGCCCGAGGACGCCAGCCCAGAGAGGGACCTCTTCCTCATAGGTTGGGCTCCCAGCACCGGCGAGTACATAGGGGTATTCAGGCCTCTCTTCCTCAGCGAGAGTATTCCCAAGTTCAACCTTTGGTTCTACAGCAATCCTAAGGTGGATGAGCTGATAAAGAAGGCCGAACACGCTCCTAGAGACAAGATAGTCGAGTATACCAAGCAGATACAGGAGATACTTCTGGACGACCTTCCTGCTATCCCGATATACAATCCTGGGGACGTGGTAGTCTACAGGAAGGGGATAAAGTCCCTTTACTACATACCGACCGAGGTCATACTCACTAAGTACGCCTACTTCGGTTCGGGCGGCTGACACCTTTTTAACTAGCCCTTCCTCCCCTTTTTCCAATGTCCGACCTCGCCAGATACGTCGTTAGGAGGATCCTCCTGGCGATCCCCACTCTTCTAGGGGTCAGCGTCATAGTCTTCCTGATGATCCACATGCTTCCGGGGGATCCGGCTCAACTCCTAGCTCCTCCAGAGGCCACGATTCAGGAGGTAGAGATTATTAGAAGGAGGTTAGGCTTGGACAAGCCCCTGTGGGAGCAGTACCTGATATTCATGAGCAACGCCATGAAGGGTGAGTTTGGGAAATCCCTCTTCACGGGTCATACTGTGAGTGAGCTCCTCTGGCCCGCGTACCTGAACACCCTTACTCTCTCTGTTCTGGCCATGGGATTCGGCCTCGTCATAGGCGTGCTCATGGGTATATACGCGGCGCTGAGGCCGAACACCGTGAGGGATCAGGCCGTAACCTCCCTGTCCCTCTTCGGGATCTCCATGCCGGTTTTCTGGCTGGGCCTCATACTTATCGAGATATTTTCGGTCTGGCTGAGGATCCTGCCGAGTGGGGGAAGCGGGACCCCGAGACATCTTATCCTTCCATCCCTCACCTTGGGACTAGTGGGAGCCGCGTACGTTGGCAGGGCCACGAGGGCGAGCATGTTGGAGGTCCTCTCCCAAGAGTACGTGAGGACGGCAAAGGCCTACGGTCTCCCAGACAGGCTGGTGATCTACGTCTACGCCCTAAGGAATGCGCTTATCCCGGTGATCACAGTGGCCGGTCTCATATTCGGATACATGATGGCCGGGGCCGTCCTCACGGAGACCGTCTTCAGCTTCCCGGGGCTCGGTAGGCTCATAGTCAACGCCATCTTCGCTAGGGATTATCCCATAGTACAGGCCGGCATCCTGGTGGTCGCCACCACCTTCGTAGCAATAAACACGGCCGTGGACATCCTCTACGCCTTCATAAACCCGAGGATAAGGCTGGGGTGATCTCATGCTGAGACTGGAGCTGGATCCGGCTACGAGGAGGACCCTGCGAAGGGCCACTAAGAACAGGAACATCAGGGTGGGTGGAGCGATCGTCGCCATCTTCGTCCTCATGGGCCTCCTCGCTCCCTTTATCTCTCCCTACGATCCGACGCAAGGCAATCTGAGGGACAGCCTACTTCCTCCCTGTCGCAAATATCCCTTCGGGACGGACTTCGCCGGTAGGGACATCCTCAGCAGAGTGATATGGGGTGCTAGGACGTCCCTGATCGTGTCCACGGTGAGCGTCTTCATAGCCGTGATCGCAGGAGTGATCGTGGGCGGCCTCTCCGCCTATGTCGGTGGTTGGCTGGACGAGGTGGTCACTAGAATAATGGATATTATGCTCTCCTTTCCAGATATCCTGCTGGCCCTGTTCGTCGCCGCCATCGTGGGTCCGGGCCTCGAGAACGTGATCGTTGCCGTGGCTCTCTACAATTTCCCCCAGTTCGTGAGGATAATGAGGGGGTCGGCCCTCCAAGTGAAGGAGATGGAGTACGTGGAGGCTGCCAAGGCTATAGGAGAGAGCAACGCATCTATATTTGTGAGATATCTCCTCCCGAACTCCCTCGCACCGATAGTGGTGCACGCCACCCTTAGGACGGCCGCTTCTATACTGACAGCCGCTGGCCTCAGCTTCCTCGGGCTCGGAGTTCAGCCCCCCATACCTGAGTGGGGCCAGATGATGAGCGATGCTAGGACGTACCTAGTTACGGCGCCCCACGTATGGGTCTTCCCCGGCATAGCTCTCTTCGTCACAGTACTTGGCTTCAACCTGCTTGGGGACGGTCTAAACGATGTCCTCAATCCTAGGACGGAGGTGTGACTTTGCTGCTGAAAGTGAGCGATCTTAGGGTGAGCTATAGGACGGACGAAGGCATCGTGAGGGCGGTTGAGGGGGTGTCCTTCACCCTAGAGAGGAGGAAAACGCTGGCCGTGGTGGGGGAGTCCGGAAGCGGCAAGTCCACCCTAGCCTTGGCCATCATAGGCCTCCTCCCTAGGAGCGTCGAGGTGGAGGGGAGCATCCGCTTCTTGGACATGGAGCTGACGGGGATGAAAGAGGAGGAGATCCGCAAGCTGAGAGGTGATAGGATCACCATCGTCTTCCAGGAGCCCATGACCGCTCTCAACCCCGTGTTCACCGTCGGGAGGTTCATGAAGGACATTTACCTCACCCACAGGGAGGGTAGCGAGGAGGATGCCCTATCCCTGGCCATGGAGTGGCTGGGCAAAGTCAAGGTCCCGGGGCCGGAAAAGGTCCTGAACAGTTATCCGCATGAGCTCAGCGGAGGAATGAGGCAGAGGGTCCTGATAGCCGCCTCTCTCATGTTGGAACCCGACTTGGTGCTGATGGACGAACCTACCTCCGCGCTGGACGTCAGCGTCCAAGCCCAGATACTCAGGCTCATAGCAGAGTTGAAGAGTCAGGTGAGCGCCTCTTTCATCTTCATAACCCACAACTTGGGAGTGGCCGCGGCCGTGGGGGATGAGATAGCGGTGATGTACGCCGGTAAGCTCGTGGAACTGGCGAGCAAGAGGAACCTATTCGAAGAGCCGCTTCACCCATATACTAAGGGCCTGATGAAGGCGGTTCCTAGGATCAGGGGAGGAGGGGTGGAGCCCATACCTGGATCAGTGCCTAGCTTGGTGAACCCCCCAAAAGGGTGCAGGTTCCATCCGCGCTGTCCCATAGCTGACGAGAGGTGCAGGGAAGAGGAGCCGGAGCTGAGGGAGATAAGGCCCGGGCACTGGGTGGCCTGTCACAAGGTGGGGTGAGGATCATGCTCTTGGTGGTGAAGGATCTAGTGAAACATTACGTCTCCGGCGGTTTTCTGAGTAAGAAGGAGGTCGTGAGGGCAGTTGAGGGAGTGTCCTTCACATTGGATCGGGGGGAAACGCTGGGGCTGGTGGGCGAGTCCGGCAGCGGGAAGACCACCGTGGGTAAGACGGTCCTCCGACTTGTAGAGCCTACGTCCGGCCGCATACTGTTCGAGGACAGGGACATAACCTCGATCAGGGACATGAGGCCCCTCAGGAAGGAGATGCAGATAGTCTATCAGGATCCCATGTCCAGCATGAACCCGAGGATGAGGATAGCCGATATAGTCGGAAGACCTCTCCAGATCCATGGGCTGGTCTCCAGTAGGAGAGAGAGGGATGACAGGGTAAGGGAGCTGCTCGAGAGGGTTGGGTTGAGTAGGGAGCACCTTTACAGGTACCCTCATGAGTTCTCCGGTGGTCAGAGGCAGAGGATAGCCATAGCCAGGGCTCTGGCCTCAGAGCCAAAGTTCGTGGTGCTGGATGAGCCCACCTCCGCGCTGGACGTCAGCGTCCAAGCCCAGATTCTGAGGTTGCTCAAGTCCCTCCAAGAGGAGAGGGGGCTAGCCTATCTCTTCATAAGCCACGATCTGGCAGTGGTCAGGAACATTAGCCACAGGGTAGCGGTGATGTACGCCGGGAAGCTCGTGGAGCTGGCGAGCGTTGAGGAAATCTTTGGAGAGCCGCTTCACCCATATACTAATGGCCTGCTGGCCAGCGTGCTCGAGCCCTCCCCCGAGGCAAGCGCTCCAGAGGAGGTACTGCCCGGGGAGCCGCCCGATCCGAGGAAGCCCCCAAGAGGGTGCAGGTTCCATCCGCGCTGTCCCATAGCTGACGAGAGGTGCAGGGAAGAGGAGCCGGAGCTGAGGGAGATAAGGCCCGGGCACTGGGTGGCCTGTCACAAGGTGTGAGGCCACCGCATCCATTTTTAGTGATAGGGACGCTTTAACATGATCCTATGACGACGGCTGGAGTGGACGAAGCTGGCAGGGGCCCGGTGATAGGCCCCATGGTGATCGCCGGGGTGGTTCTGGGAGCTAGGGCAGCGAAGGAACTAAGGAAGAGGGGGGTAAAGGACTCCAAGCTGCTCCCCCCAGCGGAGAGGGAACGACTGGAGCCCCTCATAAAGGAGATGGCTGAGGCCTACGCTATCAAGGTGGTAGAGCCCCGCAGAATCGATGAGGTCGTCTCTAGGAAAGGGCTCAACCTGCTGGAGGCGGAGGTGATGGCCGACATAGTCAGGGAGCTGGGACCCAGCCTCGTGATCGTAGATGCCCCGGGGAGGAACACTTCTAAGTTCAAGGAGGCGATGAGATCGAGACTCGGTGGGCTATCCGTTAGGATAAGGGCGGAGAACAGGGCAGACAGAAGGTTCGTCCACGTGGCGGCCGCCTCCATACTTGCTAAGGTCGAGAGGGACAGGCGAATCGCTGAGCTCAGGGAGAGAGCTGGCTACGACTTCGGGTCAGGATATCCGGGGGATCAGAAGACGAAGGAGTTTCTATTAAAAGTCCTCGGCGGTTACCCGTTCCCCAAGGATCAGATAAGGTGGAAATGGGCAACCATGCAGAACCTGCTGGACGAGAGAAGGAGGACGAGCCTGACGGATTTTTTGGAGTGACAAATTCGAAACCGCAACCTCTCGCTCTGCGGTAATTCATGATGATATGGTAAAGGAACTCTGCCTCATCCTGATGTACCCACCCTTATCAATGCCTATGACATTCCCGCAGGTGCACTTGACGACATCACCCTCACGTACACTTTGATCCTCGATTATCCTTCCTTTCCAGCACCTCCAAAGCCTCCCCTTTCCCATCTTCTGGTATTTAAACACCTTTCTGCCGCACTTAACGCACTTTATTGTTATGATCCCCATCTCGCGTCCTCGACACCAACTAGGGCTTCAATATCAAGATATCCGTAGAGAGGCGTATTAACGAGGTAGTGCCTGTTCACTGCTCGTGATAAACGAATACCCTGCGCCGCACGGTTGAGCAAGAAGCATGTCTATCTTGAAGTTCCCCAAGGAGGCCCCGCTAACCATGGTATCTCTAAGGGCTAGTGCTCACTCGAATATTCTGCCTCTCACCAGCTTTCCAGTATCAGGGCCTTACCTCCAGTCCCGGGACTCTCCTGAAATCGTGGTCGAAGGTATAGACTGGCACGCGGAGCCTCAGGGCGACAGCCGCGAGGAGGGCGTCCGAGGTGAGCAGACCGTATTTGCAGATCTCCACTGACCTCTCCCAATCTCCCAAAGTAACTTCCTCTATTATCAGACTTCTTAGAGATGAGATATAGTCTCTGAAGGTCTCTAATGCCTCCAAACATGATTTTCTGAACTCTTTATCCTTAGCGAATCTCTTCTTGAAGCCCCAGAAGCTGGTCTCCCCCAACTCGCCACCCTTAGCTAGCAACAGTTTGAAGGACACCTCCTCGAGGACATGAGTAGTGGTATAAGCCCTTAAGGCCCCTTTCTCGACTGAGCCGAGGAGAACCTCGGCTTCATCGTCCCTATCACCGTCAAGCAGCAGATGAAGAGATACTGATGAGTCGATGAGGGCGCTCATCTGCCCACCTGATATATCTCCTCCAACTCCTCTAGGCTCAGCTTGGATCTGATCAATCCCCTGATCTGCTTCGTCTTCAGATCGTCCTTTCTCGTCCTTAAGAAGTGTTTGAGGGCCATTCTGACCAGTTCAGCCCTGCTAACACCCAAAGACTTATCCTGTCAAGTTCCTCAGCCAAGGATTTATCCAGCCTCACGAGCACCTGCGATGACATCATGAATTGATATCATGATATCAATAAATAGATACTACCGGGGACCAGCATCAGGGCCGCCTGACATCCAGTATATCCAGCCTTGCGTCCACCACATCGTAGTACAAGTTTCCACCGTCCCACTCGGCCTCGCCCCTTTGACTATCAACGGGATCAGACCTGAAGTGCTCCTTGGGCGGGTCGAAGGGGTAGTTCACCTCGGAGTTGAACGCTAGCCTGTAGCCCTCTATTCCACCGAAGTAGAAGTCCCTTCTCCACTCCTCCCTCTCTCTGGGATGACCGAAGCTGGGATCCACGTAAATCCAGCCGAGGGGTTCAATGTAGAGCTGGGCCCAGTCGTGCATTCCCCACCTAACTGGGTTCGCGTACCACCCCGACTGCCACCTCGCGGGGATTCCAGCTATTCGGAGCATCGTTATCAGGAGGATCGCCTGAACTCCGCAGTCTCCCCTCCTCCTCTGAAAGGCGAACCTGCTTATGTCGTCGAAGAGAGCGTAGTCGTGGACGTAAGTGTAGGTGGTGTTGTCGATAATCCAGTCCCAGATCCTCCTCGCCTTCCCGAGAGGATGATCGATATCAGCTATCAGAGAGTTGACCAGCTCCCTCAACTCCTCGAAGAAGGTGATGTGGGGTACCCTCTCCTCCAAATGGTGGGGTTGAGGTTCCCCGTCCAGCTCATTTATCTCTTTTGAATCGGGTGCCCGGGGTACCACCTCGACCTCGTACTCCAAAAAGACCTTGGCCCCATCTTCAGAGTTGGTCACCTCGAAGTAGGCCGTCCGCTGAGGGTAGTCCTCGCTGGAAATGTAGGGCTCACCGCTGTGGGACAGCACCCTTACCCTCGGGTGGAGGGAGCTTACCCTAGGTAAGGGGAGCCATATCCTCACCCTCTCGCTCTTAGGGACAGAATCTCCATTGACATGTAATTCCGCCCTCACTCTGAAGATCAGCGGAATGGCTTCCCCCTTTAACACCTCCATTGCCCTCTTCCCCAACGCCTCTCTGGCTTTCGCCCTGACGCCGTTCTCCTCCTTATATCTCCCCTTAAGCTCGGGACAGAGCCAGACCATGTTGGGGAGGAACCTCTCGAAGATCCTGATCTCGCCATCCAGCCTTATGTAATCGACGCATCCTGACGAGAGCAGACGCCTGAACTCTCCACGAGTCAGTCCTTCGACCCTCTCGGCCGCTACCTTGAAGGCCCTCTCCTCACCGTATGGGTATTGGAGTGGCCACCTCCTCAACCTGTCCATCTCGAACTCCAACCTCTTTCTGTAGTTTCCTTCAGCAGATTTGAGTAGTTCCTCTATTCTCAGTTTTGCTTCCGAGTGTCTTCCCTCCCTTATCAGGTCCTCCAGATCATCAAGCAGCCTGTGGATCATGAAGTCTAGGACATTGTCCTTCATCCCCTCATCCCCCAGTACCACAGGAGGGCAGCCACAGTCTTCACATCAGAGATCTCATTGCTCCTGACCATATCGACGGCCTTGCCTATGGGGAGCTCGTGGACCTCTATCCTCTCCGAAGGTTCAGGGTGCATCTCCCCCTTCGAGAGGTCCGTGGCTAGGAAGAAGTGCATCTTCTCCGTCCCATAACCCGGAACCAAGTAGGCCTCGAACATCTTCTTTAGTTTACCAGCCTTCAAGCCGGTCTCCTCCTCCAGCTCCCTGACAGCGCACTCCTCGGGTGACTCTCCTTCCTCGAGGGTGCCTGCGGGTATCTCCCATATGTAGTCGTCCAGAGGATAGCGGTACTGTCTTATCAGGAAGACCCTTTCCCCATCTACAGGGAGGATGGATACCGAGCCTCGGTGCCTCACCACCTCACGAATCTTACCATCGACCTCCCTCACCTCTAGGGTGACTACCCTTCCCCTGTACAGGAGCTTCAACTCACCGTTAGTTGAAGGCATAGGCGTCTCTAATATCGACATCCCCCCTACCTTATATCGCTACCGATCCTACTGACCGCATAAGACTCACTCCGACCCGAATCATCGATCAACCAATCACATGATAGCCTCTCTAGCCTCACTGACAGCTTTTAGTCACTTTAGGAGGAGCTAGGTTGGTGCGCAGGCATTCCCCGATACACCTTTACCTAGCTAGATAGGATAGGTATGCTTGATGGTGCACATGTCGAGGGTCGTCAGTGTAAGGGTGAGCCAGAGGATCTTAGCCATAGCTGAGAAGATGGTCAGGTTAGGGCTGGCCAAGAGCAGGAACGAGGCCCTGAATATCCTCTTGGGGAGGGGGCTAAAGAGATACTCCTTGAGATTCGCAGGTCCTTAGGGATCGAAGAAAAAGTCAAAGAGTACGAGAAAGAGGGTGGAATAGATCTAGGCCCGGTCGATCTGGCCGAGCTCGTGAGGAGGGAGAGGAGCAGGTGGACTACCTAGACACAATTTACGTGATCTCTCTGGCTGTAAAGAGCGATGTGAACCATCGAAGGGCATTGGAACCGGAGAGTTCTTTGAGAGACCCAGTCATATCAAAGCTAGTGATCGTAGAGACATACTCGGTTCTCTCTAGGGTCTCTGAGGATCCTGTACCGATAGCTGAGTATGCGATAAGGAGGTCTAAGGCTAGAATTGAGGAGGTCGACTTCAACGAGGCTCTCGATCTCTCTATCCTCCTCGCTGAGGAGCTTAGACTGAAGACCCTCGATCTCATGCACATCTCCCTAGCTAAGATGATCGGGGGCCGACAGGTTCTTGACGTTTGATAGGAACATTCTGAGTAAGGGACTAAGCCCCCTAGAAATAGAAGTCATCGGGGAGATATCCTAATCCTCCGTCAAATCTTAGAGGCGGAACGCTCGACAGTATAACAACGAACAGCGATCCTCTACCAGCTGGACATTTACTCCATACATACCTTTCCGCCCACTCACGACGCCCAGCGTCGGTCCCACTATGGAGTCAAAGGTGAAGTGGGATCTATATTCTTATAGCAGGATTTAGGCCCACCTATCCCCGACTTGCATTCTTTATGTTCCCGCTTCACTGCTATATTATGAGTATAGTGGAACTCGATGAGAAGGGCAGGATCACCATACCAAAGAGGATGAGGAGGATCCTTAGAGGAAGAGAGGTGCTTCTAATAAGCTTGGGCGATAGAATAGAGATAGTGCCCATTCCAGAGGACCCTTTTAAAGTGCTCAAGGGATCTTTCAACACTAAAAGGTCCTTCAAGGAGCTGAGGAAGGAGGCCGAGATCTTAGCGGAGAGGGAGGCTGAAGCATAGTGGTTCTTATAGAGAACGATGTGATCTTCGCCTACATGAACGAGAACGACGAGAAACATCGAATCGCCGAGAAGATCTTTCATAAATTACAGGAAGGCAGGTTGAAACTGGACATCTCCGGAGTTACCCTGCTGGAGATAGAACTCATATACAAATCCCAGAAGTTGGAGGACAGACTCCTTGAAGTGATATCTGCCCTTCTCTCACTGCCGAACGTGGGTTTCATCCCAATCACTCCTGAAATCGTCATAACCAGTGTCAAGCTCAGGCAGGAACTCGGGCTCTCTTTCTTCGATTCCCACTACGCAGCTACAGCCCTCTATCTGGACGGCAAGATCATATCATTTCGCGCGCGCAGGGCCTACGACAGCATCCCAAGGCTGGAGAGGATAGATCCCGTTGACGAGTCGGAATCCGATTAAAATCGCTCGACACTAGATAAGG
>JAOZFI010000008.1 GCA_027491395.1 Thermoproteota archaeon
GGATATGCTGAGATCGTGAGGTGGTTCTCTAGTCTCCAACGTACCTCAAGGTGATGTCCCCGCTGGTCGAATGTGCCCGCACGACGAACTCTTGAGAGGACTCGGTGCCGACTATCCCTCGGGCAAACCTCTTGGTTATGCTCGTGATGCCCCTATCCTCCCCGGAGTGGAGGAGGCGTATACCCTCAAATTTAACGTCACCACTCATTGTCTCGGCCGTTACGTTAAAGTAGATGTTATCGTCCTTACTCAGATCTAAGACGATGTCTCCACTCGTTGTATCGGAGAAGAATCCCCTCACTCCGCTTATGCTAGGGTATGCCCCATACCACGCGTGCACACGACCCACTATATCTCCGCTGACAGTTCTGACATCGCCGGAGTGACCGATCCTCACATCGAGGTTCACATCACCGCTAGTTGTCCTCACCTGTAGACTCGCATACGTTCCTCTAACTATCACGTCCCCGCTGACTGTCCTTAACCCAGCGTCTAGTCCACCCACCTCCATCTCCACATTCCCACTGACGGACTCAACCATAGCTAACGTGATCTCACACCCTTTAGGTACGAGGATCTCCATGCGGAGCTCCTGCTTGTACACCGGGAAACCCAACAGGATCAGAGGCCTCTCATACTCGGTGTATATGTTGAGCTGGGAGGGCTCACCAATTGAATCGCTCTCCCAATAGGTCAAAGACATACTCTTCCTAATTTCCTCGATCAAATTGGCCGGAACCAACATTTTCACGGTTAAATTGTCCTCATCACCGCCCATTACCCTTACGTTGAAGGGTACCACCGTCACATTAAGTACGAGTGTGCCGTTGCACTCGAAGCTGCCTAGGGTTACGTTAGAGTGCGGCGCGGGCTCCGCGAACTTCATTCCCAAGGCCCTGCCTGCGTGAACAGAAACCGTCATGAACACTATTGATAGGGCTAGGGACACCAGCACGGTGACTAGGACTTTGACCAACTCCCTTTTAACGGCAGATGCCCTCCTCATCGAGTAGCTGAGGGCCAGTAGTACCAGCCCTAGGCCCATCAAGATGGCCGCCTTGCCGTAGTCGGGTATGCTCCACCAAGGCAGGTACTCCAGCGATAGGACCAAGACTCCCACGAAAAGGAAGAACTTTCCGGCGCTGAGTAGGGCCCTATTCAAGGAGATCACCTCCCTCACCGCTACCGTTCCCTCGACCGCCTCCTGCCCCGTTAGACCTCTCTGTTCTCCCCTTGAGACCCAGCACCACCATCAGAATGCCTAGGAGGATCAGGGCCACGGGCCAGTTTACTTCGATCTGCGGGAACATCTCTTTGAGGAGCCAGTAAACGCCTCCGAGTATGAGGATGACACCAACTATGAGCGCGAAGTCACCGTTCCCCTCCTCGCGCTCGACCCTCTCGTAACCGTACCTCCCTCTCACATAGGCGGCTGATACTAGGAGAGTTGTGAATATCGCCGCTAGGCCGTGGTGGATCCACGCTAGGAGCACCACCAGCACAGCTATGCCGCCTGAGGATAGATGTCTCTCCATTGCCTCGCCTAGATCGGCCAAGAAGTCCACTACCTGTCCCATACGGACACCAGGATGGATCTCAAACCTCAGCTAATAGAGATGGTTGAAGAGAAACGTTTGACGAGGGCCGTCGTCATCCTTGTAGCCTAGCCCAGCACCAGACTGACGCCACCTACCGAGTCCAGCACGACCCTGCCAGCGAAGATACCGACTGCTGCCACTACGAACGACTCGCTGGGATTCAACCTGAGGGAATGCCTGGCCGAGGTCATCAGTAGGTAGAAGAACCAGACAAGACACACCTTGGGGACGGCAGAGGAGATCAGGTAGGGGGGAACCCCCAACAGCCCGGCCACCGACTCGGGTTGTGCGACGACAAGGGACGATACGAGGAGGGGGAGGAGGGTGGCCGGGAAAGAGACTAGGAATCTGACGTAATCTTCGGCATTGTACCCGACCTTGGCTCCGGCTAAGGAGAAGATCAGAGGAGAGAGGACGTTTCCAATCAAGGAGGGAATACCGAAGTATCTGATCGTAGATAGAATTGCCGACAAACCTATAAGCAGCGATAGAGCTATGAAAGAAGGTTTAAGCTCGGCTAGGGATCTGAAACCGGCAAAGGGCCTTAAAACCAGATCCAAGGGCGATTCTACTCGGGTGGCGCTGATTGATTCCTCCTCGATAACGAGCATGGACCTGTAGGCCTTCCACCCATCCTCAGTCAGTTCATAGAGTCCCCTGTTGGAGGTTATGAGGCCTCTCATCTTCTCCAAGTGATGGTTGAGGGTGCCCGTCGTGAGGCCGGTCTTCCTGAGGAGGGAGGTATAGGTCTGGGGGCCTTCTTCGGCCAGCGATCTCAGGATGATCCTCCTAGTCTTATGCGCCAAGGCCTGAAACAGTTTATCTTCTTCCATCCTGTCCGGAATTGATGACAGAGCTTAAAATATTACTGAGGTCAGCTCGCAGGCAGGAAGGTGCCTAGGAGTAGCAAGGCCAGTACGACAACCAAGATCCACCTAATGATCCCTGATATCTTGGCTATTAGGGTGACTAGCACGAGCAGCTCAATTATCGTCACGGCCGCGCCAGCCACGGGCTCGCTCATCCCGACCTTGGTGAGGAGGGGCAGGAGGGTGTCCTTCACTAGGGAGTCCATCCAATTAGCTAGGCGGATCAGCAGTTCCTTCAGGAAGCCAGTCAGATCGATGCCAATCATTCTATGCTCTCCCACCTGAAGACATCCATAAATATACAGGCCGTCGTCATGATGTTGAGGCTCCTCATTAACCTGTAGATCAAGCCTCCCGATAGCTGACCGAGGAAGAAAGCTCCCACAAGAACAGGAAAGGTTATGAGAGCCCATCCAAGTCCTGAAAGGAACCTCAGAGCTATAACCAGTATGACGGGAATGTGTATCGCTAGGAACCACTGCCTGCTAGCTCTCCTCACATGACCTCTCCAGTAGCCGAAGGGGAGGTTCATCAGGAACACGACAAGGGCTAGCTGTGCTAGGTCCATTTCGCATCCTTAAATGGGAGGGGAATGGTATTAATTACTCTTTTCGTTCGGATAGTGCGAGCCAGTCCGGGAGCAGGATGGGTCGTCGAGCTTTTAGTATAGAAACAGAGGGTCGCTAAATCCTTCCAGCGACCTTCCCAGATCAGTCCAAGGGATTAAAAGGGGTTAATTCCCTCAGTGCCTCAACCACCCATATCCCTCTCTTCTCCGCCTCTTCTATGGATTCGGGAGTCGCCCAGAGCGTGTATATCACTGCAAGTATCCTCTTATCCCTGACTTCCGGGACCTTCCTCCTCACTTCCTCCACTAACCCCAAGATCCTCTTCACCAGACCCACGCCCAAGCGAGTGGTGACCTCTCCGACGACGCACAGGTCATCGGTACAACCGTAGATGTCAACCTCGAGTCCCTCGATGAAGAGTCTCCTTAGACTTATGTCGATGCCCCTCTCCCTCAACTTATAGGAAATGACCTCCCTAGCTTCCTCCTCCAGAGATATGCTCGTCCTGTCCATATATGAGCGGATTTCCTTTATTTCCGCGACAATTTCGTTAAATTTCTTGTCATGCTCGGCAAGCTTCGCGACAATTTCGTTAAATTTCTTGTCATGCTCGGCAAGCTTCCTGAGGATCTCCTCCATCCCGAGGAGGCCAGCCACCGCATACTTGAACTCCTCATCTTCTCTAAGCAGGGTGAGGATCTTCCTCTTCATGTCCCAGCTGCTCATTCACCTACCTCGGGAAATGGTTGGAGGGAAACAAAAACCTTTCGTTGAGCCTTCCCGCCCTGAATTTTGAGGAACGCTGCGATCCCCATGACCCACCTACTCTCATGGTTTATCCGTGTCTTTGTCGGTTCCACTAATATTTCTCCTCAAAATCCCTGAACTCCTCAAGGATCATTAGTAGCTGTATGTTTACCCTCACGCTGTTGCATGGATTTTTCAGTTGGGTTCTAGAACAGGTTACCAGCCTGACTGGTTCATCATTTAAGGTAATTATCAAAAGTTTGAGAGATGAAGCGTTGAAGTGATATCCGACCAAAGAAAGTATTATAATGTAAACCTACTTAAGTTGACATGGGTATCGAAAGCACTGCTAGGGTCTACGTGGAGGACGCGTACATATTGGTGGAGGGGGGCTCCTTCCCCCTGAGAGGTACCAGCTGTCTTCACTGGTGAAATTCATCGATCTGACCTCAGTCGAGCGGTTCGTGGCCCTTCACAGGATACCTGGTCTCCTGCTGAGTACTGCATCGAACTTAATAGCTACGACTGCCGCATTCTTGTGGGCTTATTTGAAGACGCTGCCTCCTATTCTAGCCGTTATTGGAGCTGTACTCTCAGGGATATGCTTCATATCTCTGGAGATATCGATGTTGATCTCCCCTACTTTAGGAAGAGGTCAGCTCGATAATCGCTTCATCGGGATAGCCTCCCTAGCTACTCTGATCATGGGCCTCTCGGTGTTGGTCCAAGGACTCCCCAGTATCTCCCTTGAGAGAATGGCCGCTGCTGGCTCGATGACTGGAGTCGGTCTATCAAGCATGATCAATACCTTGCTGGGTAGATCGAGCGCCTGGGGAAGCGTGTTCAGGCTTCGTTTCTCTGGAGATCGGCTGATCTATGTATCCATCCCCTCCATTGAAGAAGCACTTTCCTTCAAGAGAACTGTGATGGAGGCCGTTAAGAATGACGAGACTTCCTGAGAGAATGGAGGAGGTCTGGATCCTGACAGCTAGGGGACTGAGCGAGGCTGATGCTGCAAGAAAGCTGGGCATGACTAGGCAGGCGGTGAACAAGATGGTGAAGGAGGCTAGGGCCAGGCTAGCACACTGGTTCGTCGAGAGTGCAGAATTCCTCAACTCCGATCTGATAAGATTAGATTCCGTCAGGGGATTCACTGTTCTGAGGAGTAGACAGCTCGGTTTACGGATTTACGTTATATACGTTCCTAAGAAGGGTCTAAGAGCGGTCTTCGGGATAGAGCCCCTATGTCCAGGGAAGGACAGTGAGAGGCACTGCAGAGAGATTGCAAGGGCTGCGATGGAGCTGGGACTCGTGGATGAATTCAATTCCGATGAGGAGGTGATAAGGCGGTTGATCAGGCTCATGGAAAGCTGACATCCTACATTGGACGGAAACAAAACAGCGATGCTTGGAAGATCATTTCACGCGCCCGGCCGTGAAGTCACCTTCTTCGGCGCCTCGACTACCTTAGCAATATCTTTCAAGTCCGTCCTGCAGGTCGCCTACATGTTAATGCTCATCCATCCATGGTGATCGACTCAAGAGGTACGTGAAGCATTTTTTAACGTGGGGGACTAGGAGGGAGAAGATGAAGGTATTGGTGATCTCGCCCCACTACAACACCTTCGTCAAGGGAGCTGTTGAAGCTCTAGCTAGGGAAGTAGAGTCCATTGAGGTGCTCGTACACCACAACAGGCTGACCGACCTGCTGAGGTTCATACCTTTCGGGGGGTACTTGGACTACGCTAGGAGGTTCACGAGGGAGAAGCTTCTGAATACGGAAGGGAAGCCCGAAAACGTGAGAATATACTTAATCTCTAAGCCTTACTTTCCCCCCAGCTCGAGGAACCCTAGGGTGGGTGATATATTTGCCAAGGAAATGCTCGAAGTCATTAGGAGGGAGAGAATAGAGACTAATCTGATCCACGCCCACTTCATATGGCCCCCTGGGTACATAGGAGCCAAGTTGAAGGAGGTTCTGGGCCTCCCGCTGGTGATCACCGGGCACGGATACGATGTCTACGACCTTCCCTTCAGGAGCGAGGAGTGGAGGGAGAGGGTGAGTTGGGCCCTCTCGAAGGCAGATGCGGTGACAACGGTGAGCAGTTCCAACAGGAGGATACTTGTGGAGGAGCTGGGATTGAGGGAGAAGGTGGTTCACCTAGTGCCCAACGGGGTGAGTAGGATCTTCAGACCGATCAGCAGGGAGGAGGCTAGGGAGAAGCTGGGGATCCCGTTGGAGGGCAGGGTGATCCTATCCGTGGGTAGCCTCATAGAGGTCAAGGGTCACGAATATCTGATCAGGGCCCTCAAGACCGTGAAGGAACGGGGATACAAATTCTTCGCATACTTGGTAGGCGAGGGACACCTCAGGGGCAGGTTAAGGGAACTCATCTCCTCCTTGGGATTGGAGGAGGTTAAGCTGGTGGGCCCCAGGCCGCACAACGAGATCCCGCTGTGGATGAATGCCGCCGACCTGTTCGTCCTCCCTAGCCTGATGGAAGGCCTGCCGACAGTGATGCTCGAGGCCCTGGCCTGCGGAACCCCCTTCTTGGGGACAAGAGTCGGGGGAATACCTGAAGTGGTGAGAGAGGGAATCGGCATCCTTGTGGAAGCAGGTCGTCCCGATCAGCTGGCGGACGCGATCGAGGAGGCGCTGGAAAGGGAGTGGGACCGTGACTCTATTGCTAGGTATGGGAGCCAGTTTTACTGGGACAGGATAGCCGTGAAGTACGTCGAGATCTACGAGAGAGTGATAAGCTGACCTTCCCTATATTTCCTCGCACATCACCACCTTCACACCGTACTCCTCGAGATCTTTCCCCATCCTTCGGTGATCCTCATCGCATGTCAGAAGTTTCGAAGGCCTAACGGAGGTAGCTATGAGGAGATCCATGTCGGGATAGGTCTCTCCCCTTATCAGCGAGCTTGCCTTGAGCTGAGCAGCCACCCTCACCCCTTCCTCGTCTAGAGGATAGATACTCACCCACCTGAGCAGAGAATCCACCCAGAGGAGCTCCCTATAGTCACCTCTCTCCCTTAGGTGGTAGGCTCCTACCAACAGCTCGTAAAGTGAGAGGATCGATATCCCCACATCTCCGACGTCCTCACTCTCCTTTCTGAGCAGGCCATCAAATTTACCCCTCCGCAGTTCGAGCAGGAAGGAGGTATCCAGTAGGAGCCTCATATTCTCGCCCTGAAATTTTCCCTGACCCTTCTCACGATGTCCTCGAGTTCTGGAGATGGGGGAGCTGAGCAGACCTCGATTATCTTCCCCACTCTCCTCTCGATATCTCTCCTTATCAGCTCGTCTATTACGTCGGAGAAGCTCCTCTTCCCCTTGAGCGATAGAAGCCTTCGATAGGTGTCGTCCCTCACGGTTATCGTCTTCATATACAACACACGACGTATTATAAATATATAAATTTTGTTACAGGACCTCGATGTTAGCTCAGCGAACCCGAACCGAGAGAACGGAGAATCTAAATGACGCTACAGTGTAGGGGGCGTTCAGAGCCCTCTAATCCGTGGGAAAATTGCCTAAAGATCGGCCGTGCCTCGATGATTATCCCTGCCCCCATCTTTAAGTTCCTTCACCGCCCCTGTACATGTGCTATTCAGGGAGCTGGCAGGGCTGGCGAGGAGAATAGCTTCTACGTCATCGAGAAGGGAAAAGGTGGCAATAGTAGCGGAACTCATAAGGAGACTGGATCCTGAGGAGGCTTACAAGGCTCTCCTCATCCTGACCGGGCGCATTTTCCCTCCCTCTGATCCTAGGGAGTTGAATGTATCTTGGGCTACCCTCTGGAAGGTCGTCAGCGAGCTTACACGCAGAGGAGAGCCAAAAGGCGTGGATGTCGGTGAGCTAGTGGAGTCCATGCTTAGATCACGGAATAAGAGGCAGACCACTCTGTTCGAGGAACCCCTGACGATCGACGAGGTTTACAGTCAATTAGAAGCCATAGCGGGGGCTGTAGGGCCGGGATCCAAAGGAAAGAGAGAAGCGATACTCAAGGCCCTCTTCTCCAGGGTGGAACCGGAGGAGGCTTGGCTCCTAGCCAACGCCATAGTAGGGGAGACTAGGCTGGGCCTGAGCGAGGGTCTTCTCATCGATGCCATATCCTATGCATATGGGCATAGAAGGGAGGACGTCGAGAGGGCCGCGATGGTGCTGGGAGATCCCTACGAGATAGTGAGGAGAGGAGGCAGGCTTGAATTCAAGCCAGTCGTCTTCCGGCCGATAAGGCCGATGCTGGCCCAGACGGCTGAGAGCGTGAGGGCGGCGATCGCTGAGCTAGGGAGATGCGCCCTCGAGTACAAGCTGGACGGGGTCAGGGTTCAGGTCCACATGGGAGGCGGGAGGATCAGGCTCTTCAGTAGGAGGCTTAGTGATATCACCACGAGCGTGCCGGACGTTGTGGAGTGCGTGAGGAATGGGATCGGGGCGGGCGAGATCATACTAGAGGGAGAGATAATAGCTGAAAGGAATGGGAAACCACTTCCCTTTCAGATGCTCATCAGGAGATTCAGGAGGGCGCACTTCGATCCGAAGTTGGTTGAGGAGATACCCCTGAAGCTCTACTTGTTTGATCTTCTACTCCTGAACGGTGAAAACTACTTGGAAAAGCCTTATATTGAGAGGAGAGCTAAGCTAGAGGAGGTGGTGAGGGAACCCGTCATCGTAATCCCGTTCGAAGTCGTGTCGGATCCCGAGGAGGGAGAGAGGTTCATGAAGGAGGCCCTAGATAAGGGACACGAGGGGATCATGGCCAAGAGATTAGACTCTCCATATGTTCCTGGGATCAGGGGAAGGTACTGGCTCAAGGTCAAGGAAGTGCACACGCTCGATCTGGCTATAGTGGCTGCAGAGAGGGGATACGGGAGGAGACATCGCTGGTACAGCGACTACTACTTGGCTGCAAGGGATCCGGAGACTGGGGAGTTTCTAATAGTGGGAAAGACCTTCAAGGGATTAACTGATGAGGAGTTCGAGTGGATGACTAAAAGGCTTGAGGATCTGACTGTGGAGAGGAGAGGTAAGTTCATCATGGTCAGGCCGGAGATAGTTGTGGAGGTTGCTTTCAACGAGATCCAGAAGAGCCCCAAATACAGAAGCGGATATGCGTTGAGATTCGCAAGAATCCTCAGGATAAGGGACTACAAAACTCCAGATGAGGTCGACTCATTGGATAGGGTGAGAGAGCTTTACGAGAGGCAGGGCCGAAAATTGTAAATTTATGAGTGGTTTATCAACCCTATGAATCCCGGAGGGTTTCTGAAGGGCCTATCCCTCCTCTTGGGAATAGGTTACTTGATTCAGGATATATTACTCATCTTGGTGTTCGGAGGGGCTCCATGGTGGCTGCTCACTGAGAACATATTTCTCGGCTTGGCCTACCTTGCATGGGGGTACTTCAGGTTGGGGAGGTATCCTGAGATCCCCCTAGTCTGGGTGGCTG
This sequence comes from Thermoproteota archaeon, assembly GCA_027491395.1. Lineage (GTDB taxonomy): Archaea > Korarchaeota > Korarchaeia > Korarchaeales > Korarchaeaceae > Korarchaeum. The sequence continues at coordinate 9,243 of JAOZFI010000008.1, forward strand.
GCTGGAATGCCGCTAGAGTGATAGATGCGGCCATAGACTTCTCTAGACCTATATACTTCACAGTATCTCATGCATTACTGGTGATTCTAGCCGTAATAGTCGGGATCTTGGCTTGGTTCTCACTAAGGGGTTGATTGAAGTACCGGGGAACTCTCTACCCAATACCGATGCGGAAGCCACATCGTCCAATACTAGTACCCCCACCCGATCGCGCGATATTTCCCGAGAAGACGATATGAGTAGTATCTTCCATCTGACTTATTCAACGAGGTCCCCCTCACTATACCTGTAATAGGAGGAGAATTCATAGAGGTGTTCGTTGTACCACTTTATAGTTCTCCTAAGACCTCTTTCTAGGTCAACTTTCGGCTCATATCCTATCAAGTACTTCATTCTCCCATTTGCCCTTATGTCAAGAAGATCGAGTGACTCGCCCCTCCTCATGGGCAAGTGGACTATCTTGGATGAACTTCCCGTCAGATCAATAATCTTCCTAGCAATATCGATCACCCTCACTGACTGAGCTCTACCTATCTCGACCACTTCGTCGGGCTCAGCTAAGTACGACCTAATGAGAGCCTGAACGACATCATCGACATATATAGGATCCATGGTCTGCTTCCCTGTTCCGAAGATTTCAACAGGCTCATTTCTTAGGGAGGCTACTATGAAGTAGGGAATCGCTTTCCTGTATTCGTTGAGATACTCACCAGGCCCATAAACATTGAAGGGTCTTGTTATGATGGTTTTCTACCAATATACCTCTTTATACATGCACAGATACCTCTCGGCATTTTCCTTCGTGATTGTGTACACGTTATTCCTCCAAACATTAGGTTTCGATGTGAATACTATCTTTTCCACATCCCATCTCCTCATCCCCTCCAATATCCGGAGCATCCCAACTACATTAACCATCTCCGCTTCTACTACCCTATGAAACAGCTCCGTAGTCCCGAGGAGCCCTGCTAGATGGAAAACACCCTCTATTTCCTCACTCTTGAACAGGCTCTCGAAATCGTAGCTCAAGATGTCTCCCAAAATGAATCTGATGTTAGGATCCTCTGTGTCGAGGGGCGTCCGCGATAAGGGGATTCAAGGAAGTGTGGAAGTGACCGGTAGAGTTCCATACGAGGCTGTTCACGCATACCTCATGAATTCAACACTATTCGTCCTTCCCTCACTTAATGAGGGCCTTCCAAACGCTTTAATCCAAGCTATGGCAGCAGGCCTACCGATCGTCGCATCTAGGGTCGGCGGCATACCCGAGGCCGTGAGAGACGGCATTGACGGCCTATTAGTTGAACCAGGATCACCAAGTGAATTAGCAGATAGGATGATCAGGATATTAGAGGACAGGAAACTGGCTCTGAAATTAGCTAAAAATGCCAAATATGCTGCAAAACGTTACAAAGCAGATGATATAGTTGAGAGATATATCAATTTATTCGAGTTATGCTCGCAGGATTTTAAATAGGTCTGAAGCAAATTCATCCTGTCTGAATTGTCCGATAAGCGTTAAGAAGAAGGCTAGACTTAGAGAAGGTAACCGGAACTATGTGATCTAGGTCTCGCGCGCGACTATGGTTGACGGATAAAGAGAAGCTGCTCCTGTAGATGGCTAGAAAGCTGTACATAGAGGGTTACGAGGGGGAGGATGGGGAGATAGTAGTAAATTTGACAAGCTATGGGATCAGGAACCAGCTTGAATCTCTAGTTGGTCCGCTATACTAGTGTAGATTGCGTCAGGACGGATGAGTTCGAACTACACGCATTATCTAAAAACGGAATTCTCCCAAGAGTTTAGCTCAGAGATCGCTGGGACCAATCAGTATGAGAATGATGTGTCAGCTAGAAGGATGGGATCTTAGTGACCCCTTTGCCAACAATCACTAGTCTACACAGCTTTATTTTCCCCTCATCCAAGGCGGTAGGATGAAGGTACTGAGGGTTGAGATAGTCGGAGGGGAGGGACTCATATACCTAGCGACGAGGATCTCCAGGAAAGTAGGAGGCCCTGAGGAGATAGCTGAGGAGTTGAGTGACGAGAAAAGGGTGAGGAGGCTCCTCACGAATATCGTGAGGGCGGGTCATTTCTCCGTCTTGGAGCACTCGCTCGTGAGGATCTGGGTGGATGCAAAGTGGAGCGAGATCACTGACCTGCTCTTCCACTACAAGTACGTGGAAGCCAGCGAGACGGCTGAAGGCGTGATCGTCTCCATGAATCCTCGAACAGCTCTGGAAATGCTGGGGGATCCACGCACCTCTTCCATAGCTAGGGAGGCCCTGAAGACCACCCCGATAGTAGCAGAGGCAGCTGGCATCCGCGTGGATACGAAACCCCTCTTAGATGTGGAGATGAGGAGAGTCAGCGAAGATCCCCCGGTCTACGCCTTCAACAGCTCGGGTCACGAGGATCCCAAGCATGGATTCTACTCATTCTGGACGGAGATGTCCCGCGTCGCGTCGCACCAGTTCGTGAGGCATCGCAGGCTGAGCTTCACCCAGCGTTCAGGAAGGTACACCAAGCCTGACGGGTTCGTGTTCCCCAGAACCGTCGGCGAAGAGGCCTTGGAGGTGATGAGAAGACATGCGCAGCTCAGCTACGAGGTCTATTCGAGGCTCTTAGGAATGGGCGTAAAGAGAGAAGATGCCAGATACGTGCTCCCCGCAGCTTTAAAAACCGCCCTATTCGTCAGCGGGAGACAGTCAGACTGGCATCACTTCTTGGAGTTGAGGACCGATGTCCACGCGCAGGATGAGATAAGGAGGTTCGCCCTTGTGGTGGCCGATGTTATGGGGTGGGAGCGCTGAAGCTGGAGCACTGAGATTCGCATTGCAAGGACCCGAATCTCTCCCCCAAAATTAGTGACCTTATCTAGTGTCGAGCGATTTTAATCGGATTCCGACTCGTCAACGGGATCTATCCTCTCCAGCCTTGGGATGCTGTCGTAGGCCCTGCGCGCGCGAAATGATATGATCTTGCCGTCCAGATAGAG
>JAOZFI010000009.1 GCA_027491395.1 Thermoproteota archaeon
GATCCGTCAATACCCAAGGGTTACCCCTCACTTTATTAACGGAACAGCCAGATGGGGCATCATGCTACCCGGACTACCCACAGTAGCAAGGCCAACGTTGAGCGAGATGATCTCGCTCGCGGGGAAAACTGCTATGATCACTGGAGCTGCGTCAGGAATAGGCAAGGCAACCGCGTTAAGGTTTGCAGAGGCAGGAGCTGACATAATAGCTGTAGATGTGGATGGGGAGGGATTGCAAAAGCTGGCTAGGGAGATCTCTGAGGTAAGGATTCAAGCCAAGCTAGTGGATCTCTCCAATAAGAGCGAGATAGACAGACTCTGGGACGAGATAGAGGAGGCCCCGGATATCCTCGTGAATAACGCTGGGATCTACCCCTTCAGGGGATTCACGGAAGTGGATGAGGGTTTCCTAGATTGGGTAATGAAGGTGAACGCCCTCTCAGTGTTCTGGATGAGTCAGCACATGATAAGAAGGAGAGAAAAGCGCGGCGGAGTGATCGTGAATGTAGGCTCCATAGAGGCGATACTCCCGTTCAAGGAGGATCTCGCCCATTATACCATGAGCAAAGCTGCAGTGATAGCGCTAACGAGGTCGCTCGCGAGGGACTACGGCAAGAAGTTCAGGGTGAATGTCGTCATCCCCGGTGGAATATACACGGAAGGAGTCAAGAGGATCGCTAAGAAGCTCGGGATAAAGGCAGTTGGGGAGGCTAAGGAGTTCATGAAACGCCTTCCCATGGGGAGGATGGGGGATCCCGATGAGGTGGCTAGGGTTATATTGTTTCTAGCCAGTGACATGGCTAGCTACGTCAACGGGGCAGTAATACCGGTGGATGGGGGATTCCTATCCACCTAACTCTGATTTTACTCTAATCCAACCTCAAGGTCCAAGCACCTAATGATTAAAAGACTAGCTTATCGATCCCTCCAAGTTTTCCAAACCCACCTTCTAGGCCGATTGACTTAAGAACTTGAATATACAAAATCAATCCACGCAGATCTAGTTAAGGGAACGAACCCCTTTCGCATTGGAAAAAGTATCCCCTCTTTGAAAGTGATCCCTAACCATGACTTCGAGGTCAGTAATTAGAAGTAAATTGTTCGTACATTCTAATAATTATAAAGTCAAAATAGAATGCGAGATTCGACCAAATTTTTATATTATTTCATCTCGGAATAAGATCACGGGCACCGCGAGGTGTCTAGATCAGCTAGAGGTGAGCTGAATGAGTGCTAAGGATTGGGGAATTGCGATAGTACTGCTCATCATAGGGCTCCTCATAGGCTATTTCGCGGCCGGTCCCGGTAAGGTCACTACTACCACGGTGACCCAGACATCGGTAAAAACCGTGACGACCACGGTGACCGCGGGGGCACCTAAGCCTACAACCACCGCACCAAAAACCACGACTACAGCCCCGGCTGAGAAGGTCAAGAACCCCGATAAGCTGATAGTGGCTACAATAGGTGAACCAGAAACTCTAGACCCGGCTTGGGCCTACGATACCGCGAGCGGTGAGGTTATCTTCAACATGTACGAGACTCTCATATTCTTCGACAGGGAAAAGGTAGATCAGTTCGTGCCCATAGTGGCTACGAAGGTCCCTTCATTTGAGAACGGTCTCGTCAAGGATGGAGGTAAGACGATAATCTTCCCGATACGGAAGGGAATAAAGTTCCACTCAGGCAGGGAGCTCACTCCCGAGGATGTGGAGTACTCCCTCGAGAGAGTCATGGTCATGGACAGGGATGGAGGTCCGTCGTGGATGCTCCTCGATCCCCTGCTAGGGGTGGAGTCCACTAGGGATAGTGATGGGAACATTGTAGTCAAGTTCGAAGACATAGACAAGGCAGTCGAGGTAGAGGGAGACAACGTCGTCTTGCACCTCAAGAAGCCCTATCCTCTGACCACCCTGCTCCAGATACTCTCCCAGACTTGGAGCAGCATAGTGGACAAGGAGTGCGCCATAAAGCACGGCGCCTGGGACGGGAAGGCCGAGACTTGGACCAAGTACAACAATCCCGACAACCCGCCCCTCCAGGAAGCTGACTGCGGATCCGGTCCGTTCAAGCTGGGCGTATGGGAGCACGGCAAGCAGGTGGTACTCAAGAGGTTCGACGACTACTGGCGCGGGCCGGCTAACTTCACCGAGTTCATCATAATGAAGGTGGACGAGTGGTCCACTAGGAAACTCATGTTCCTGAAGGGAGATGTGGACATGGCCTACGTCCCGAGGCAGCATGCCAAGGAAGTTGAGGGCGCTCCGGGCATAAGGGTGTACAAGAACCTGCCGACCCTGAGCAACGCGGCCCTATTCTTCAACTTCAACATATCTGCGACCTCGCCGTACATAGGCAGCGGCAAGTTAGATGGTAATGGCGTGCCTCCAGACTTCTTCCAAGACAAGAACTTGAGGAAGGCCTTCGCCTACGCCATAGACTACGACACCTACATTAAGGAGGCTTGGTTCGGCGAGGCCATAAGGACTCCAGGCCCGATACCCAAGGGACTGCCCGGCTACGACCCGAATATGCCCATGTATAACTACGACATAGAGAAGGCCAAGGAACTCTTCCAGAAGGCCTGGGACGGAAAGGTGTGGGATAAGGGTTTCAAGTTCAGCATCCTCTATAACACAGGAAACGAGCAGAGGAAGGCTCTCGCTGAGATGATAAAGGACAAGGTCGAGAGCTTAAATCCGAAGTTCCACATCGAGGTCAAGGCAGTGGAGTGGCCTGACTACCTGAAGGCCATGGTCAGGGGTGAGTTACCTCTCTTCATAATAGGGTGGCTCGCCGACTATCCAGACCCATACAACTTCGTCTTCCCGTACATGCACTCCTCCGGGACCTTCGCAGCTTGGCAGCACTACAAGAACCCGAAGGTGGACGAGCTGGTGGAGAAACTCATCACTACCACCGATCAGCAGAAGAGGATCGAGATATGCAAGGAACTCACGAAGATATACTACGAGGACATACCCAGCATAATAGTGTACCAGCCTCTGGGTAGGCACTACGAGAGGACTTGGGTACACGGATGGTACTACAACCCGATATACCCAGGCGTCTACGCCTACCCGCTCTGGAAGGGCTGATCCCCTCTTCTCCCATCTTTTTTACTTTGTGACTCTTACTGCCCTGATCCATGGGGTGATGTTCTCTTGGGAAGTTTAGCCACCTATATCGCCCGGAGATTACTCCTAATAATACCCACGCTACTCGGCGTCTCCATACTCATCTTCGCCATATCCATGGTCTTCACCCCTGAGCAGAGGGCCGCTCTCTATGTGACGTCGCCTAAAGCGGCTTCCAAAATTTACCAGATCATAAAGAAGTACGGGCTGGACAGGCCAGCCCACGAGCAGTACTTCACTTGGCTATCGAATGTCCTTAGGGGAAATCTGGGCTACTCTAAATCCATGAACATACCAGTCATAAGGGCATTCACCGATCTATGGCCGACCTCGGTGGAGATCGCCATATACGCGGCTCCGTTCATAGTACTCGTCGGGGTGAAGCTGGGAAAGATATCAGCCATATACAGGGATAAGCTACCCGATCACATAGCTAGGGTGCTAGCTATCGTGGGATGGTCCCTGCCTACATTCTGGTCCGCTATCATACTCCTAGCAATATTCTACGGCTGGCTGGGGTGGTTCCCTCCGGGGAGACTCGGGCCCGAGGCCCAAGCCATAGTCAGGTCGAGCGAGTGGGTCACCTACACTGGCCTGTACACGATAGATGCCCTGCTCAACGGTAACCTGTTTGTCTTCATAGATGCGGTGAGGCATCTCTTCCTCCCAGTCCTCAACTTGGTCATAGTGGGTAACGCCGGGATAATGAGGGTCATGAGATCCAGCATGCTGGAGGAGCTGAACAAGGAGTACGTCCTCGCCGCCAGGTCGAAGGGCGTAGCTGAAAGGGACATAATCAACAAGCATGTGACCAGAAACGCCCTTATACCCGTGGTGACCATGGCTGGTGTGTTGGTCGCTGGACTGATGACCGGGCTGGTGATAACCGAGACCGTGTTCGAGCTCAAGGGTCTCGGATACTGGGCTGCCCACGCGGCCGAGCAGCTGGATATACCCTCAGTCTTGGCCTTCGCCCTATTCACTGGTGTGGTCTTCGTGATCGCTAACCTCATCGTGGACGTCCTATACGCCTACATAGACCCGAGAGTGAGGCTCCAGTGAAGGTTAGGGTGAGTGAAAAATGAGTGTTGCGAAAGAGGTGAAGAAGGTACCCCTCTCCGAGAGGATCTGGTTTAAAGAGCTTAAATTCATGGCTAAGAGGGTCAGGGAGAGCCCATTATCCTTGGCCGGACTGGCCATAATATTCTTTTACGTGGTGCTGGCCATCCTGGCCCCTTACCTAGCCCCTCCTAAACCGGGAAGGGATCCCTTCGAGATACCTAGGTACGGTTACGTGATAACGCCCTCCCCTCCCAGTCCGGAGCATCCGTTCGGCCTAACTCAGGGACAGTACGACCTCTTCTACGGGTGCATCTGGGGGACAGTGACTGCTTTCAGGGTCGGACTGCTGGGAGTGTCTGGCTCCATTCTGATCGGCCTGACCGTGGGTGCTATAGCGGGATACTTCGGCGGTAAGATAGACGAGATCCTCATGAGGATAGTGGACATCGTCTACGCGATTCCCGGCCTAATATTAGCCATGGCTTTCGTCCTCGCGCTCGGTCAGAGCTTGGACAACGTGATAATAGCCCTGATGCTGGTAGGATGGGCCACCTACGCGAGGCTAACGAGGGCGGGCGTTCTCCAAGTCAAGCAGGAGGATTACGTGGAGGCCGCTAGGGCCATAGGCTCTCCACACAGGAGGATACTGCTGAGACACATCCTCCCCAATAGCATATTCCCCGTCTTCGTGGTGGCAACGCTGGACATAGGTTCAATGGTACTCACCGCCTCCGCCCTGAGCTTCTTGGGCATTGGTGCCCCACTGGGATACGCTGATTGGGGACAGCTGATCGCTCTCTCCAGGAACTGGCTCATAGGGACTCCAGAGAATCCGTTCGAGTACTGGTACACCTACACGTACCCGGGCATATTCATCTTCACCTTCGTGCTGGGCTGGAACCTTCTGGGCGATGCCTTCAGGGACATACTCGATCCCACTCTGAGGAGGAGGTGATCCCATGACTGAGAGGAATGAGGGGAACATAATGGAGGTGAGGGACCTCTATGTGAGGTTCTACACCTACGAGGGTGTGGTCAAGGCGGTGGACGGCGTGGACTTGGATGTCCTTAGGGGAGAGACCTTGGGGATAGTGGGAGAGACCGGCAGCGGCAAGTCAGTTACCACCTATGCCATGATGAACATGGTCCCACCTCCAGGCAGGATAACTAGGGGCAGGGTGGTCTACAGGAGGGATGGGAAGGAGTTCGTCCTCACAGAGATGCCGGAGAGCGAGATAAGGAAACTCAGGGGATCTGATATCTCTAGGATATTCCAGGAGCCTAAAGCCGCCCTCAATCCGGTGTACAAGGTTGGGGATCAGGTCGCAGAGGCGATCCTCATACACAGGCTGGACGAGATGAAGGAGAGGGCGCTGGAGACCCTGAAGAGTGAAAGGGGCGTATTTCCCTCCCTCAGCAGATCCGTGATTGATAGGTCCCTGAAGTTCGAGGGTGATCCCCTCGTCAGGCTCTTGAAGAGGATACCCCTTCTGAGGAGGCTCTACTGGAAGCCCATAAAGCGCGAGGCTAGGAAGGAGGTGGTGAAGCTTCTGGGCTTGATGGGGATACCCGATCCGGATAGGGTGTATGACATGTACCCGCACGAGCTCAGCGGGGGCATGCAGCAGAGGATAGTGATAGCAACAGCGCTCTCCTGCAATCCTCAGCTTCTCATAGCCGATGAACCAACTACAAACTTGGATGTCACGGTGGAGGCCCAGATACTTGAGTTGATGAAGGATCTTAAGAAGAAATTCGGGATGACGCTGCTCTACATAACCCACGACATGGGAGTCATCGCCGAGATGTCCGATCGGGTAGCTGTGATGTACGCAGGCAACATAGTTGAGGTTGGTGACGTCATCACGATATTCAAGAAGCCCCTCCATCCCTACACGAAGGGCCTTCTGGAAGCTATCCCTATGCCAGGGAGGCCGTTGAAAGACATACCGGGCACCGTGCCGAATCTAATAAACCCCCCATCTGGGTGTCGCTTCCATCCGAGGTGCGAGTATGCGATGGATAGATGCAAGAGGGAGAAACCGAAGCTGGTAGAGGTTGAACCCGGGCATTGGGTCGCTTGCTTCCTTCACCACGACCAAGCGGCGGAGGTGGAAGAGGGATGATCTCCTTGGATCACAAAGAGTGGCTTTCCAAGACCGAGGGATCCCTCATCAGAACATACAGGTTGAAAAAGCATTTTCCAGTCTTGGGCGGCATCCTGAAAAGACCAGTAGCATGGGTCAAGGCCGTCGATGGCGTGGACATGTGGGTCAAGAAGGGGGAGACCCTAGGTCTCGTCGGGGAATCCGGATGCGGAAAGACCACCTTGGGAAAGACCCTTATAAGGCTGCTGGATCCAACCTCAGGACACATATTCTACGACGTGCCCGAGGACGTGATAAAGGAGATTTTGGAGCTCGAAAGTTCAGGAGACAAGTCGAGGCTAAAGGAGCTCAGGAGGAGATACGATCTAGCTTACATGAAAGGGAAGCAGCTGAAGGAATTTAGGAGGAAGATGCAGATAGTGTTTCAGAATCCCCTCACGGCCCTCAACCCCAGGATGATGGTGAAGGATATAGTGGCCGAGCCCCTCATAGTCCAGAAGATAGCAAAGGGAGAGGAGGCATACGACATGGCCCTTCAGGCGCTTCAAGAAGTGGGACTCGGGAAGGAGCACATGTGGAGATACCCACATGAGTTCTCCGGAGGGCAGAGACAGAGGATAGCCATAGCTAGGGCCCTGGTGCTGAAGCCGGACTTCATAGTTCTGGACGAGCCCACATCAGCCGTTGACGTGTCGGTGAGGGCTAGGCTTCTGAAGCTCTTCAAGGAGCTGCAGAGCAAGTACGGGCTCACGTACCTGTTCATCAGCCACGACCTATCGCAGGTGCAGGTCATCAGCGACAGGGTGGCCGTCATGTACTTGGGCAAGATAGTGGAGCTCGCCGATACTAGGGAGATATTCGAGAACCCGATGCATCCCTACACCCAGGCGCTCTTTTCAGCCAAGCCCGTGCCTGATCCGACAGTCAGGAAGGGGAGGATAGTCTTGAAAGGGGATGTCCCAAGCCCGGTCAATCCGCCGTCCGGGTGTCGCTTCCACCCGAGGTGCTTCAAAGTCTTCGGGCCGTGTGACAGGGAGGAACCTCCCTTGGTGGAGGTGAAGCCGGGCCACTGGGTAGCCTGCCACCTATACGGGGAATCTTCATGAGGAAAATACTCTTCATCTCCCTATTCCTTCTTTCTCTGCTAGTCGGAGGACTCATACATCTCTATCAAAGGAGGACTGAACTGGAGTCCAAATATCCGGTGCCACCCGACAACTATTACATCACTAGGCTGAGCGAGGACTTCCAGTGCGAGGGGTTCCTCACAAAGGGATCGATGCCCATAAGGACCACTCCAGAGGGACTGTCCCTCAAGGGAGGTCTCGGTGTGCAGTTCCTCTGCCAGTACAATCCGCCCGAGAAGACCCTCGTCTACATAGCGTTCATGAAGGTCTCGAATGAGAGGGTGGCGAGGGATGTGGCCAAGGAGATAGTGGCCTATGTTAACCGGTCTAGGGAGAGGTACAGCGAGTGGAGCTACGAGATCGGTGATGGGTTCGGCTATGCCTACTTCGACTATCAGGGATTGCGGTGGGAGATGTGGTACAGGGGGAGGTGGGTGATAGAAGTGGGGGCGGGGAGGTCCGGTGATGAGGGCGCCGAGATAATATCGCGAGTTAAGAAGTGCATAGCGGAGATTGGGCGCTCCTAGCTAGTTTTCCCTCTAACTAGCGCGTGACCCGAGGGATACGAGTTAAAAGAAATGTTCACTAGAGTAACAGACCTGAGGCCTTGTCAGATTTCTAGGCTAGCTCTAGATCGAACAGCGCGCTGGAAGATGTTCAAGGTCTGAGGGTCGCGTTAAACTCATCAACATTGCACTCCCCATTATCATATGAGGAGGGTTTCAACAAACTCGTTCTTCAGGGTAGTGGGTCCTAAGCTGGTGGCACTGATAACTTCCGGTCCGCTGGACGATGCCAACGCGATGGCCGCCACCTGGCACTCACCGATTTCCTTTGATCCCCCACTATACGGAGTATCTGTGTCACCAAAGAGGGCGACGCACTCCATCATAAGGGAGACGGAATCTTTCGGGGTGAATCTCATGCCCTACGAGATGGTAGATTCTGCTCACGCTTGCGGTCGGATCTCGAAATCGGAGTTGAGGGATAAGCTGGAAATCGCTGGTATAAAGGTATTCGAGGGCCCGGAACTAGGCGTCCCCCTAGTAGAGGGGGCTTACGCGGCCATGGAGTGCCTCTTGGTGGACCGGATGGAACTAGGAGACCACACCTGGTTCGTAGGCGAAGTGAGATCGGTACTCGCTGGGGCCACTAGGGGAGGGATAGTGGATGTCTCCTCGGTAAGACCTTTGCTGTACTTGGGGAACGACCTGTACCTGACTGTGGATCCGGATAGCGTTAGGAGGGGTAGGGTGAAGGGGAGACCCCAACTATCATAAGGGATGTCACGATGGTTGGTACGATGAAGGTGCTGGTGACCGGAGCCTCGGGAATGCTGGGATGCAATCTGATCCCCTTACTCAGGGAGAGGGGTTACGATATCGTGGTCATGATCAACAGAGGGAGTCTCAAGAAGAGGCCTTGGGCTGGAGAGATCCTTGACGGATTGAAGCTGATAGAGAGCAGGGTGGAGGAATTCGACGGGCACCTCGAGGTGGATGCAATCATCCACTTGGCAGCCGTCCTGAGGGGACCTACCATGAGAGTGAACTACAGGGGAACCGTGAACATCCTTGAACGGGTGAAAGCGGATTTCTTCGTCCTGATCAGCAGTATACTTGCACTGGGGGATGGTTTAAAGGAGGGAGCAGATGAGGAAGCTCCATGCATACCGGTAACTGGTTACGAGAGATCTAAATGCGAGGCGGAGAGGGCGGTCATGAAATCGGGGATTAGGCACCTTATCATCAGGCCTGGATGGATATACGGTCCCTACTCAATAAACCCAGACATCCTCAGCATCGCTAGGTGGATAAAAAGGGGAATTAAGCCTGTTTTGGTGAGTGAAGATCTGCCCTTAGCTCTAGTTCACGCGAGAGACGTGGCCAAATCGATCATCCACTTATTGGAAGCTGGAGAGGAGGGCATCTATAATGTAAGAGGACCGAAGATTTACACGATGGCGGAACTTCTTGATGCGATCTCCTCCTTCCTCGATAGGGAGGGGATCAGGGTGACTGTGCCTAGGTGGATTTTGAGGCTAGCAAGCAGGTGGTTCGATGTGGTGAGGTACTTGGATTTGGCTCCTAGTGATGTGCCGATCGACAAACTCTTAAACAGCGGGTTCCACCCCAGTATAGACTTGGACGAGGGCATGAGGGAGAGCCTGACCTGGATGAGATCCAGAGGCCTGATCTGATCGATGGGGGCAGAGGAACCAAAGGAGGTAACGCCAGGTCCCTAGAAGAGGTGAAAAGGACTGGAGATCATTCGAGCGTCAAGCCGCTGATGCGGAGCTTGCCCTCTTTCTCCAGCTCGTGAATCCTTTCAACGACCTTGTATATAGAGAGGTTTGCTTCCTTAGCTAGCTCATATGGGGATATTCGCCCGCTCTCCTTGGCCGCATTTATAATAATCCTACCCAAATCATCGTCCACGCGCTCGTCTAGCACTTCGATGATCAGTTCGTATCGAGCCCTCTTATACCTAGGCTCGGAGATGTATATGGCTAAGGAGAGCAGCGCCGATGATATGACCGCCGCTGCGATCGCCGAGTAGAATGTAAATGTGGACATTATCGACCTGTACATGAGTGTCAGGAAGATCTCCATCGTGAGGATGGTCAAGCCCCAAGTGGCAGCGACTAGGGCCTTTCTCCTAGTCCATACCCGTGGGACCATTGCGATCACCTCCTCTCTTGAGGAGGTCTGGCACCACCCAGCAGGAGGAGCTCGGCAGCCTCCCAAAGATCGAGCCCTGAGTTCTTGGCCACCTCCAAGGATCTCATAACAAGATCCTCATCCAACACCCGCACATGCAGACTACCGCTAGAAATCAGCTTCTCAACCATGGAAGAGACGGCTGGGTCGCTTAGAGCCTTGGATGCGGTGGCTTCCGAGATAACCAGCCCGAAAGAGGGCAGATCCCCCCGATCTATCAAGTCCCTGAGTGCGGAGTAGTCTATCAGCATTGCCTTCCTCCTCCTGAAGATAATAAAAAGTAATATCAGTAGGGACATCGGCATACTAATCATGCCCAGTACGGACTCTCTCATGAGCCCTCTCAACTCTAGGGTCGCGCTGGATTCTGGACCGCCTGGGATTCTCGCCCTGTTGGTTAGAGTTCCCCCGAAGATCCACCTCGGATAGCGGGCTACTATGAAAACGACGGCAGCACCATCCCGCGCGGAAATGCGGACCTCCCTTCCCTCTATTGAGATGTCCACCCTCTCATGCGAGAGAACCTCCTCTATCTCCATTCCCTCGGGTAGCTCGTCAACCGCTGTGCTCCCTCTAGGACCCCTTATCCTGAGGATGTACTCCACCAGCCCCCTCCCGGAGTAAATGCCCACCTTTTGCAGGTGCACCTCCTCCTCAGGGGGCTTCACCACTATCGTGGACGAGGCGGTCAGGTTCCCCAAGTAGGCCCTGTTGGCCCAAGAGCCTACGCGAGACGCCTTGAATACGAAGCTGAAGCTGCGGGATTCGCCCGCACTAAGCTTGTCTATCCTCCATGAAATCCGCCTACCTCTGATTCCCCTACCTAGTAGTGGCACGAGTCCCTCCGTCGGCTCATCGATGATCAACAGCTCCCTAGCCGTCACATTCCCGGTATTGGTCACCGTTATCCAGCAAACTACCGGATCGCCGACTTCGACCTCGGTGGGTGAGCAGGTCTTGCTCAGAGAGAGGTTGGCCACGAGCTCGCTGCTGACATTTAAAGGAGAAGTAGCCTTAATCTCGGTTCCTTGAATTCGCTCCTCACCTCTTCCTTCTCCTGGCGTCATAGGAGCACCCGACGGGCCTTCTGTCGTGATGTTCGGTGTAGGTACCGCGCGGGTCACCGTCATGTTGACTGGCCTCCTCCCGGTCGTGACGGAGCCCTCACAACGGATGACCGGCTCCCTCAGAATTGCCGCGGACTCGAATCCCCCTCCCACCTTGGTCATGAATGATAGATTACCTCCCAGCATGGAGAGACCCGTGAAATTCGCTACAATGTAGTAAGAGGGAAATTCGCTTGCCGGACTATCAAGGTGGGCTGGGGAGCTCCAGGAGCTACCTGGGCCGATTATTGCTCCGGGGTTCTCGCAGAAGACGAGTCTACCAGATTCGGGCTCTCCCTCGTACACACAGATGCTGGTCAGGTTGTAAGAGAGGTCCCCTGCCCTGTTAGAGAAACTGGCGGAGATGGAGTAGCCCCCGTCAACCCTCTCCTTAACTATGTTGATAGAGGCGGGCCCCACGTACCTCATCTCACCTATGAGATCTAGGAGGGGTGGATGGGAGCCCCTAATCCTGACCCTTGCGTCGGGGATATGCAGATCCTCTACTACCTCAACCGCGAGAGTCAGACTGAGGGTAGCCGCATCACCCGAGTGTAGTGGTCCGAGGCGCCACCTAACCACACCACCATCCAAGTCGACGGTACCTGTGGTGGCAGCTGCCCTGATAACAGAGGATGCCCAGCTTACGGGCTTCATGACCTCGACCTCATCCACATCTCGGGTTGACTCCAGCCTGATACTCAGCTCCACCTCTCTGACCCCACCACAGTTGATCGTTTGCGGTGTCAGCTCCTCCTCCAGCGTGATGGGAGGCGTGACATCCTTCGGAGCGGTGAAGCGCCACCTAACGTACTCTCCCGGTCCCACCCTCTCCGCCCTCAGAGGAGGTTCTTCCGCTATCGTCGACGGTACTGGATAATCTGGGTAGAACTCGTAACTAGGGGCGTGAATTGGGATGCGAACGTCGGAGATCTCGTCCCCCTTAGGATTGATAAGGGTCAGGAAGCCCCAATGCTCTCTCACAACGTAACTCCCGTTATAGTGGAATAATACGTCTAGGAACTCGTCAATCTTTACCTCTGGCATGCCCGGAGGATCCACACCCACGATGAGGGCTTTTGAGAGCTGAAAATCTGAGGAACCACAGTCAAGTGAGGTCAGCGTGTAGGTGATGGATCTGGTGCCCTCAGGGGAACCTGACGGCCCCAGCGTCAGGAACCACCAATAAACGCCCCCTGAACTTCCTTGGGGAGTCTCGCTCGGCGATGTCAGGACCATGCCATCAGGGACCGCATCGTAGACCTTGATGGTGGTCGACCACGGATTTAGATTGCTCGCAGTCAAGATCACTGACAGGCTGCAATCGGACAACGGTTCTATGTCCTTCTTGATGGACACGCTCACTGGTTTCTTCTTCACAGCCGGGCCGAACTCGCTGCTACCAATCCCGTTCTTGTACAGAAGGGCGGTGAGTGCGCTCGAACCATCCGGCTCGGCCCAGTCCGGAAGGGATGACAGATCTAGCATACCCGAGAATTCCCCGTTAGGATCGGTTTCGAGCTTACCCAAGTAGATCCAGCCCTCCCCGTAAAGCTTGGCGAGCTGTGAGTCACCCGAATAGTCGTTACCTATTAGGTCATCTCCCCCATCCGTGTTATTCACAAGGAACACTAGCACCTCAGCGTCAGAGAAGGTTGGGCTCCCCTCATACAGATCCTCCCTGTTGACATATCCCTCGACGTAAAGCGTATCGGAAACTGGGTCGTAGCTGAAGTCCGTTATTATGGGGTAGTCTACACCCTGATTCGGCAGTTCCGGCCTCAGAATCCCGTCGTTGACGGTCACATTGTCCCCCACCGGTTGGGATGGGTGAGTGGTATCGAGGTCAATGCCCACTTCTCCGTTAGAGAATATGGAGTTAACCAGAATGGAGTTATTCACGCTCACCTCGGAACCGCCTGACCAGTTGGCGATGACAACACCCGGCCCAGCATTTTCGTAGATAACACTGGCGTTCAGCAGAGTGCCATTACCGAATATCCTGATGCCCCCATCTTCTCCCTGATCAGCCACTACGCCATTTCCACTGACGTTAACTTCCTCAATCACATTTCCTCCTATCCCATTCCAGCTGTCGAAACCGTATGCGGCGTTATCATGTATGTAGGAGCACCTCAGGATGACACCCCCGGCCCCCTCCTCGACCGATACGCCGTCCTCTAGGCCGTTGACCAACCCGTTGGAGAAGACCTCAACACCCTCGATCGTACCCTCGAAGGGTCCCCCCTCCACATGAATCCCGGTGTAGCCATTGTAGGCGACTAGGCTGGATGTCACGTTGAAGCTGGGCCCACCCGACGAGTTAACCTCGATTCCCTCAGCACCATTCCTCGCGAGTCCGTAGGTGGAGGGATCATCGCCATTCGATGTGAGCCCCACTAGAAGCTGTGAGAGCGATATGTTCCCCATACTACCGGTTCCGTTCAAGACTAGGGCACCGCCCGGATAACTGGAGCCGAACCCGTAGAGGGAGATCCGGCTGACCCACGTGTTACTCGCATTTATCACTATCCCACTACCATCCAGTCCATTGCCGTATATCTCCAGTTCCGGCTTCTCGACTCCTCCCAGCGTGCATTCATCACCGGTCCCGGGTATCCCATCCGGACCAGTCCCCACCCTTCCAATGGATCCGACCACGCCGGGATTGGAGTTCCTGACTGCCATGTTCGGGTAGAACACCGTCCCGTTTAGCGAGGCCCCAGCTGAATCGTTGAAGGACGGAAGCTGGCCCAAGGTGTGATTGATCTCTATCCTCCACGATCCGGCGTAGGCCACATTAGGGTCGACCATCATCACGAAGTAGCTCCTCTGATATCCCTTCACAGCGTTCGCGTTAACTATGAATTGTCTCAGGCTACCCTGAGCATACTTCAGTTCGTTAGTCTTGGCGTAGATGGAACCGGGACGTTCGAAGACCCAGTAGGCGACCTGTTCCGTGGTATGCCTCCTCTCAGAATCTGAAAGCGTGTCCTTATCGATGGCTAGGTGAAGCTCGTTAGTTATGGGATCGTCGCCGAAAAGAACAGCCCATCCACCATAAGTTCCGTCCATCGCGCTCTGAGTAACCACTCCCACCGTGAAGGTCCCACTCAGGCTGTAAACGTAGGGAGGGGAATCACCCACCCCTTGAACGGTGTCTGGTCCAAGCTGAGCCTCGTAGCCCAAGCCCCCGGTCGATCCCTTACCGGCCTCCACTATCACGACACCTAGCAGCTCGTCACTCCTGTAAGTGACGGGATCCTCGCCGACGTGTTTGCCAACGTAAAGGTTGCTGGAGTCAGGTGGTTCCGTCCTATCGCCGTTGCTATCCCAGAACACTGACCACCTGCTGTCGTTGTAACTCATTACCTGACCTAGGACCACAGGGGATGTGTATGCCCAGACGTAAGGGACATGCTCCATGAGAGAAGCATCCCAGTTGTTGTTGTCGTTGGTTCCGTGTGATACCACTCTGTGCGCCTCTACCTTCCTCCCATCATCGAGTTCCCAGCTTCCCTCCTCCATCACGAGGCAGTGGACATCTCTAGGGGTGACGGGCTTCCCGGATGGATTCTGTATCCTCACCTTGAAGGAGTAATGGGAGACATCCTTTATCCTGACTACTGCCTCGTTGTCAGAGCTGCTCGGAAGGTTGTGGGTGCACACAACGACCGGGCTCTCATAGAAGTGGTGGGTGAAAACGGGTACCCATGAGCTCCCGACGTTTTGGAGCTTGAACACTTCTCCAATGGCCTTTACCGGGTTTTTCATTCTATCTAGAGTGTTAACCACCACCTCGTAGCTGAAGCCGAAGTCCAAGCTCTCTCCTGAGTATATGGATGGATCTACCTCGACATAGTGCTCAGGTTGGCCATTCTCCATATCACCCATATTTGGATCTTTGCCCCCAAAGCTCTGAACTAGGGTCCACGAGCTTCCATCCCACTCCCTGTGGAAGGTCTCCTCTGCCCAGACATCGTCCCAAGTATAGCCCGGATTTAATCCCCTCACCGAGATGATGGTACTGGAGTCTACCACCACGTAGACCTTACCATTGTGTACGGAGTGGAGAACGTACCTACCGGAGGAATCCGTTATCTCGGAGTCTATGATCTTATCACCGAAATCGAAGACACCATCGCCGTCATCTCTGTATAAGAGGATTCTCACATTCGGGATGCCCACATCATCGGAATCGAGGGCGCCTAGAACACCAAAGTCCTCATACACTCTACCCTGAATCGGCCAACTGACGTATATAGTTACGTTTTGGGGGTGGGTTACGCCATTAGTCTCTACGGCCCTCACCTCCACGGTGTAAATCCCGAAATCGCTAAGAGAGAACTGGTACCTGTAGATCCTCCAGAAGGGAGGGGATCCAGGATCCTCGGATATGAGACCCATATTGTCTGTCAGGATGAGGTTATCGCTCTGATCGAATACATTTATCACCACATCAGATATGTCGTAGGCTCCAATGGGATCAGTCACATTTGCGGTGACTGTGATGGTGTCACCGGGGGAGTAATCCTCGCTGTCGGTTTCCACTTGGGCCACCTTGATGTATGTGAAGGTGCTCACCTCAACCTTGGAGGGATGCGAGCTGTCGTGAGCTATATAGAGAGGATACGGGGCTTGGTTCTTTATCCTCAAGACTAGATAGCTGCCCTTCGGAATGGACACTTGGTTGGTCAGCGGCATGGTGAACGAGTAGGGGCTTGAGGAGGGGTTCAGAGTGACCATCTGCTCCACGCTACCTATGACCGTAACGGAGTCGCCGTCTGTGTATAAGAGGTCAATCACCACGTCATGGTCCTCGTAGAAATAGAAATAGCTCCTCAAGTAGAGGGTTACCGTTACATCCCCCGAGATAACGAACTCACCCGAAAAAGGAGGACTTTGAGTCCAAGAATCCAGCGAGTTGGACAGGATTGTAGTCTCGCTGCTGGACACTGTGGGTACGGTCGTGTTGAGGGTGTGATCAGCGTCACCATGGAGATAGAACTGTTTCTCCACATTACCGGGATGTATGGTGTCCGTGTAAAGAGATACCGTGTCGTACACGGCGGTGTCGCTGATCTTGGTGAAGTTCAATTCGGTGAGATCGACCTCGCCCATCGGCGCCGTGGACGGCACTATCTTCCTCACGGTCAAATTGGTCTCTCCAAGCGGTAAGAGGAGGTCTGGGAGACCATTTCCGTTCGAATCGTATCCTATAGCGATGAAATCCCATATGCCATCGCCATCCGAGTCCTCGGCTATTAGGGTGTCGCCTTCGTAAAGCTCAGTGGCCCATCCCTTCGTGGACTGAATTATGCTAACGTCGAACCTCTCCTCCTCATCGTAATTGTATGCGGTAACATTGTACTCTGCCTCACTTCCCGGGTACACCTTCTCCTCCTGATCCGGTTCTACGGAAAACGTGGTGACATAGATAACTATACTCTTGGCATCATTCGAAGTGTTCTGATCGCCTGGAAGTTCGGAGCTCACAGTGATGTTGTAAGCTCCGGGTGATAGGGAGACCACGTCTAGGGAGAAGCTGACCTGAGCCGTCTCGTTGTGGGGGACGTAAAGACTCACGTACTTTGTTTGGGTAGATGAGTAGCCTCCTCCAATCTTCTCCACTGCCATCTTTATGGGAACGTCCTCTTCATCGACTATCCCGTACAGGGCAGCGGTGGCGTTGATCCATATGGTGCTATTAACGTGGGGATTCACTCTACTTCCATTCTCCGGAGTATCTATGCTTTTTATCCCTACATCGTGCAGCTGTGAAAGTCCGTCGTTGATCTGATCAAGCATGTCGTTCATATCGTACCCTAGGCCCCAGATCACCGGTACAACCCAGACCTCTCCGGGGGCTAGAGAATCTCTATCCCAAGCCAAGGCTGTACCAGCGTCTCCCTCATAGCTGGACGAGTTGGTGAGCCTGTCGTATAGGATGTCCGTCCACACGGTTCCGTAGTGCCCCACTTCGTGGAGGGAGCTGGGCTGTTCCGCCCTGAAACCACCGTACTCTATATCTCCGGGGGGAGCGTTACTATCATATCCATACACCACATCGTTAGACGAATCGTAGTAAGAGTCATCATCATAGTAGTCTCCATTGAAGTTCCAGTCCATGCCTTGGAAGAACCTCAGATTCGTGTACGTATTGGAAGTCGGATTCCTCAGGTAGTAGATGGTGGCAAACCACCTCTTATTATCCCTTATTATAGTCTTCTGGGTTATGTTCAACTCATATCCGCTCCACTGGGCCTGCATCTCCGTTATTATGACGCTCTCCAGCATACCATTAGGAACAGTGTTTGCCGAGACATTCTCCCTGCTTATCTCGGTGAGAAAGTAGTTGCCCGTCCAATAGAAATCCCCATCATTCCCGTACTGCCTGGTTCCACCATCTGTAGTGTACCTGACGGCTATCTTCGAACCAGCGTCCGCATCTATGTCATTAGCCCAGTTGTCCTCCGTTCTACCAGCATGGTCATAACTGGCGATTGTGGAGGAGCTATCTCCCTGAGAATAGGGGAATACTATGGCTGAGAGCTGACCTGCCTCCACCTCCTCTATGGCCACGGAATTGTTCGGGCCTGGGGGTATGAGCGTGATGTCGTAACCGGTAATAGGATCATCGAAAAAGTAAAGAACTCCATCGTCAACGTACCACCTGATCTCCCCTTCCACCTCCCCCGTTGACCTGTTCACCTTGATGTCATTCACTATGACCCTCCCATCGTCCCCCACTATCTTACCCACCCTGTATCCTTGGGGGATCTTCACGGAGAACCTGTAATTTATCTCGAGCTTGCCCTTGACCCCCAGCCTTATTACAGTCTCGTTCACTCGCCTCGATGTGATAACAGTATTGAGAACCTCCCCAGGGAGACCAAACCTTCTTAACAGTTCTGATGTAGCTGGCAGCTCATATTCCGAGATATTTAACCTCCCTATCCGCCTTACTACCTTTTTCAGGGCTTTAATCCCCATGGAAAGCATTTTCACGACCAGCTTATCTGGTGAAGGAGATCTGACAACTATCCTCCTAGATACGGGATCGTAGGCCACGGAGAAGCCTTCCCCCCTGTGGGGTCCCGCCGATGGCCAACTCTTTGATCCCTTTATCGTCAGGGAGAGGGAGAATGTCCTTCCCCAGGCGGTTAGCAGTACACTATGCACCCCCTCCGAGAGGATCACGGGTATGATGAAGTTCCCATTATCCAGACTCGTATTTCCCCCCACCCCATCGACCTCGTAAGACAGGAAGGGGGGAGGGAGTATCTGGTACTCTACGCGTCCTACTATGCCTTTATCCTCCTCATAGGTGAGCTCGAACTCGTAACAATCCACAACGAAGTGATCCTCTACGCCATCTACTTCAACACTGTAATTGCCAAGCAGCACGCTGGAATTGAGCGGGTAGGTCGATTCCCAATGATCCCCAGATCTCTCGAATACCAGAGGTACGATCCTACCTTCTGGATCCACAAGGCTGGCGGAGCTGGGCTTGAATCGAGCCCTGACGACAACCATATCTCCCGGGAAGTACACCTCCCTCTCCAACTCCACTCCTCTATCCATTAGCGGCAACGAGAGCTGAGAACTACCGCATCTCAACTCGACTTCACGCTCATCGGGAGGCACGGATATGATGAAGGTCCCATTAACTACCTCTGCAGCCCCTTCCAAGCCGCTGGAGAATCTGTACCTGACCTCCTTGGGAGGGACGAAGTAGTAGGAGACCGTTCCTCTGACGAACCCATCTCGGTAGCTGGCGTTCAGCTCGTAATAGTCAACGTAGAAGTCTGCTGTCGAGTTTCCGAGGGAGACCCTGTAAAGTCCCAGCATTACTGAGGAGTTCAGAGGTAAGCTAGCTGTCCATGCATCACCCGAATGATTCAGTGGGAGGGCAATGGTCCTATTGTCAGGAAGGATGACCGTGAGCTCCTCTTGAGTTGGGGGGATCGAGGTCACCCTGACGACAACCACATCTCCCGGGAAGTACACCTCCCTCTCCAGCTCTATCATCCCGTGTTGGGTTTCAGGGTTCACCTCACTCATCTCATGCACTGACACCTCTTCAACGAGTTCTCCGGTCAGGTTCCCGCTGGTAGCCACTATTTTGAGGGTGTAATTGCCCGTAGGGAGATTAAAAGGCTCTGTACTTCCTACTGAGGTCAAATACATGTCACCTTCTGGGGTTACGACAGTCACGTTCGCTGAGAGTGGGGAGCCTGTTAGCTCTGAGAAAGTACTGACTACGAACCCTCCACCCCCCTTCCTGAGCTCAACATCTATCCTGTCGAGAACAAAGGAGTAGCTTCCATCGGTCCAAGTA
This sequence comes from Thermoproteota archaeon, assembly GCA_027491395.1. Taxonomy (GTDB): domain Archaea; phylum Korarchaeota; class Korarchaeia; order Korarchaeales; family Korarchaeaceae; genus Korarchaeum. The sequence goes on from JAOZFI010000009.1 coordinate 19,602, forward strand.
ATTTTGTATGTGCCTAGGGGAAGGGAGCTGGTGTTCAGGATCAAGACATCACCAGCCCAAGAAGCGAATTCGGGTGGGGAAGAGAGATCGATGGTATATATCGTGCCGTTAGGGAAGACCAAGTTGACAGGGGTTTCAGGAATCTTAACCTCTAATCGAAGCCCGGGAGAGATGACCACCGGAGCACCCGAGACTATGAGATGAGGGAAGGCGACCTGGATCGCGAGCAGTACGAGAAGGAAGGCCGCCCCCCTCATATCACTACCTCCTGAGCCTGACCAGGATGAGAGCGAGAATCAGGAGTATTATCCCACCCCAGATGACGAAGTAACCATGGAAAGGCATGCGAGGGAGCGGGATACGGCTGAACTCCACCGATATCTTGAAGGAACCTCTTGACCTCGTTCCAGATATATCCCATGATTCGCCCTCTAACGGGGGATCGGAGAAGGTTATCCTTTGATTTGGGGGAGGTATAACCCTGAGCGTGCCCTCCTTCACCGTATTGGACAGGGGTCCTAAGGAGAAATCCATCTCGTCGAAGAGAACCCCTTTCGCAATCGCCCCGTCGATCCTGAAGATCAACCTGATCCTCTCAACATCTCCTGGCTTGAGAGGTTGCCAAAGCGAGTACCTTATCGCACGCGTCCCATTCTTGGTGATGATCAGCGCCTCCATCTTCCTCCTGGTGTCTAAATTCTCAGCTTCCAAGATGCTTATACTCCCGTTTGAAGTCTTTTCGGAGGGGAGGGGCAATCCTAGGAAGGTCTCCCGCTGAGAGACCGTGAGGGGAATCAATCCATACCCGGGTACTACCATGACCTTGCCCTCGTTCCTCAGGGCCGCCGTGAACTCTACTAGGGCTGAGCCGTTAGGAAGCGCCCTCACGACAACGTCCAATCTCTCATACACCAAGGGATTGTATTCGGGAGGGAGAGTTTGCTGGGCTCCGACCATAATGGAGGAAGCTGCTAGCATAAGGAGGCACAGGATGACGAAGGGGCGCATCGGGGGATTCACCCTGATTCAATAAAAATGTGGGTGAGGGAGAATCAGGAGCCCATGAGCATGCTGTGATGCCCCGCTCCTCTCCTCGATCGCCTTCTGATTTCCATCACCGCCTCGGCAGATATGAGCACTACGGCTAGGAGAAACATCCACGGCTCTATGTTGAATGAGGTGACTCTCATTCCCGTGAAGGGTGTGAACACAGAGTTGACATCTAAGGTGTTTCTTGGGTCCACACCGACCACGAAGATGTCCGTCACATTGTAGTCACCGCTTCCCAGAACGCAATAGTGCACGAAAACTGGATTATAGACGTCTATGTCTAAGTTGTCGTAGTGTCCCTTGGCGGTCACTACAACGTAGCCCCCACCGGTAGCGACTGAGTCCTGTACGAACTCAACCTTGAAGTAGGTGTCTGCAGCGTCGTCAGATGAATCGGCAAGGAACTCCCCTCCCTCGGCGTAGCTGGTGGAGTTTATGCTCACTGTGCTGGCATCTATCACCTGCACGTCCCAGTCCCTAGTGCTGCCATCCTTCATGGTGACCGTGATGGTCTTGGTTATGCTGGTGTCTGGGAACCACTCGGCGAACCCGCGCTGGACCGGCAGCGGGTAGACCTTCCAGACGTAACCCTTGGTGTACCCTGACGGGCTGGTTATCAGAGAGTAGTCCGGTGGACTGCTGGGGTTGGCGTCCTGAGCTAGCATGTTCAGAGGGTAGAGCTTCATGTTACCCTC
>JAOZFI010000023.1 GCA_027491395.1 Thermoproteota archaeon
CCCTCAGCCCGGTGACTTCTATCTCCTTGGAGCCAAGATTCCTAACGATCAGCCTCAAATCAACGCTCTCCCCTGGAGAAGCCTCTATGTAGGGGGGCTCTATTAGGGCTGTGATGCTCTGAGAAACGAGTTGGGGGAGAGATAGCACGACGACTAACAGGAGGATGACCGCTAGACCATTTGATTTCATACGCCTCAGGGTCACCGGTTCAGTAATAAGTTAACTTGTTCGCTTCTAAATCTCTTATTATAGATAGAGATCTAAGGGGTACAGATAACCCTCACATCAATCCCAAGCGCTCCGCAGGCAAGACGTCTCTCCGGGGGCTCTTGACCTACGTGGTGTGCCTGTATACGGGACATATCCATATTCCCTAATCTAGGTAATCTTCTCCCCTGTCAACGTACTCCTTCGCCTCTCTGAACAGCTCGGCATGTATTTCCTCAGCCTCTAAGGCCCATTTAAAGCTTGTGACAGCTCGCCTCTCTCCCTGAAGCTCTGCCACTGATATATAGGTGGGATAAATCTCCTTAATCTCGTATTCCTCCCCCATAATCGCGAGCTCCAAGTTCTTGGAGGTACTCCCGGGACCGAAGGCACTCCGGCGACTACCTTCAAATCTCCTTTGAGCTCTGGCAGTGCGTCGAAGTGATTGTTTGCATGGACTCTCTCAGCATAGGCGATCGCCCTGAACAATCTGGCGACGTTAGGAAAACCCTCCTTATTCGCCTTCTCGGCGAAGAGGACGTAGAGCATGTGGGCCATGGACTCTCCCCCGAAGGAGGAGGCCAGGGCTCCAAAGTCATGGGCCTGACCAACATCCCACCGGGGGATATAACCCCGTGATAATATAAGTTTAACGAATGTTCATACGTAGAACTCTCTGGTAGCGCACCTCGCTCCTCCGCCCCCGGCCTCTACCTGGGGTATGTCCACCTCGATCAGGTCGAGGCCCCACTCTCGCTCCAGATACTTGTTAGCATCCCTGTTAAAGGAGTCCACCACTATCTTCCCGTCTCCCAAGTTCAGACCGTTCACCATGGTGATCTCGCTGCCCACAGCTGGTATCTCGTCCACCGTGATACCCAAGTCCCTGAACACTTGGCCCAACTCCAATATCTCGAGGGACTCGCCGTACTTCACAAGTGAGTAGAACCCCATCCTGCCCGGGCTCACGAACGTCACGGGACCTGCGTGCATCATCACAACATCGAGATGGACGGCCCCCGTCCGCCAATCTCTTATGTAGCCGGGTAGGGGAATTCCGTACATCTCGATATTCAGGCCTTGCGAGATGAGGAACTCTTGGAGTAATTTAAGAGTGGCTACATTACTCCCTCTAACTCCTATTCCGGTGAACAGAGCCTGTTTCCCTCCATCCCCCTCGATCAGTATGAAGTTCCCTCCCTCGGCCTTGGCCATGACGAGTAATTTGCCGTTACGCCACCACCTAGGCCTAAACACCGGAGTCAAGCCCTCCTTCTGAAAGAAGGATCTAGTGACCTCTTCCTCGCCCCTCCTTATGTCCAGCGCCATGTTCATCAGAATGGGCTGCTCGGACCACGCTACGCTGGGATCTCTGGGGTAGCCCAGCTTGGGCAGGGTCTTCTCGATGCTTACCCTGACGACCTCGTATCCCATCTCCTCCAGCACCTTGCCGGACTCGCCGGCCATGAAGACGGCCCTCGCCCCCTCCCCTCTTATGGCATCTGCCAATGCGGTCAGGTCCCTGACCCATCCGTCGAAGTCAGGAGCTGGATTTCCATCGTAGGCGGTTCTCTTCCACACCCATTTGGTCCACTTTCCCTTAACCTCCTCCAAGTGGCGCCTCTCCGGCAGGGCCAGCGCCACATTGCTCTTCTTCGAGTCCTCAGCCCTCAATCTTACCTTCCTAGATAGTTCTCTAAGAAGAGATTCGGCACCAGATTTGACCTCATCAGGGGAGGAAGCTCCGGTAAGGGAGACCACGAGATCGACTGCAACGAATAGGTCCGAGTCCCGCAGATCTTCTACCCTTATTATCTCCATAGATGGTTGAGGTGGAATATCTTCACCATGGAAAACCTGAGAGTAGCTTCTCCTTATCACAGGGGGATCCGAAACCTCCTCTATGGCCGTACGTATAGATGCATCATCTTCGCTTACTAGTCGCTCTAATAGAGAACGAAAATTCATAAGAAGCCGCAGAGGGTGATACTGAAAAGGATTGAGTTTTAGGTTCCCTAGCTCGGTAAAACGTTGGAGTGTCTCTATCTATAGACAGGGGTGTTAATTAGCTCGTATCTTGAGACCACTACTAGACGCAGAGGTCGGTCATGGTTTGGGGGATATTGCCATCTTCATCTTCCCACCAAATCTGGGATCGCCTAATGACCTCGCTTAGTTCCAAGGGCGCTGCGAGAACCGCTGGACCATTAGTGGTTAACTTTAATATAAAAGAACTTGCTTTCTTTACCATATATGGGAATAGATGAGTCCTCCCTCTTCCTCATATGGCTCGCCCTTAGGGGACCCCTGACCCCTTCTAGAGCTGCTATTGAGGCGTCTTTACCTAAAACTACTGTCTATAGAAAGATAAAGGAGCTTGAGAATAGGGGATGGCTCAGAAAAGAGGAAAATGCCTATATCTCCACCGAAAGGGCCGAGATTCTGGGCAGAATGGAGGTCAAGGATATACTGGGTGTCTTTCATGTAGAGAAACTGTTTGAGAAGGCCGTTCGTCTCCAGACTGGTAGCTGGAAGAGATCAATGGAGCTCCTCAAGGAGAAGAGCAGGGGAGGCGATTTCGTGCTGTGCTACGAAACAGCTGCTTATATCAGGACCGGGTTCCAGACACCATCCGCAGCCTTCGCTTATGTTAGAGAGTCCGACATGGAGAGATGGACCTCTCTAGGAAGGAAGGCTAGCAAGCTGGCTGATCTCGTCCTCATACCGGTCCGGGAACTACCGACTAGTGAAATTATATCAGGTTGGCCCGTGGTAACGGAGGAAAGGCTGAAGCTTGAGCTTATCACATGGTTAGGGAGGGGAGTACTGGATCTGGCGGCACTCGGAGGGGAGATCCCCACGGTCGTGGAGGAGATGACTGATGTCATCTATTGATGATTTCCTGTCCGTGGCGGAGGAAAGGAGGGTCAGATACGCCCTAATGGGTGCCCTAGCGATATCAGCCATAAGAACCTTCAGGACCACTCATGATGTGGATGTGGCTGTGCACCCGGCAGATCTCTGGAAGCTCAAGCGGGGTTTATCGAGCTTGGGCTACGTGTTGGTGGAGAACCCTCGCCTCGGAAAGCTCGAATTTAAGCACAGGGTGAAAGGGGATATAGATGTATACGTGGACAAGATCTCCGGTTTGAGTGTGAAGCAGCTTCTCAATAGAGCTGTGGAAGCAGAGATTGATGGAAGGAGGGTGTGGGTCATATCACCTGAGGATGCCCTCCTGCTTAAGGCCCTAGCCCGCAGAGAGAGGGACCTCGCTGACATAGCGGTCATACTCATCGAGGTCGGGGACAGGATCGACTGGGAGTATGTGAAAACTCTGAGCAGCGAGCTGAATCTTGACCTGAAGGAAGTTCTGAGGAGGAGCATTGAGAGACTGCCCGTCTCGGTGGACAATCCGCCCAAGGTCAGGAAAATTCTTAGGAGATTGGTAGATAATATGTTAAGGTGATTTACAGTTTCCCATGCTCGAAGAATTTAGACGGGCGAGTGTAGTATTTTTCAGCGTTAAATGAGATGAGGAAGGTTTGATCCAGTGGTGAACGCGTAGATCGGCAAGAAGAAAAGAAAGTAAGGAAGATTTAGGCGGGTCTCATGAACTTGGCGGCCTCTTTGAAGGCTTCTATGGCCCTCTCTATGTCCTCCTTGGTGTGAACCACGCTGACGGTCCACTCGTCGTCACTTACCACGGGCTCTATGAACACCCCCCTGTTCATCATCGCTATCCAATAGCGCCACCAAGCAGCATCGTCCTGCTGGTAGAATGTTGGCAGGTCCACCACCGGTTCTGTCGCACCCGGGTATATGTGACCGTTCGGACCTATCCACTGGACCACTGCGGGTATCCTGTAGTCGTCCACTATGTCTTGGAATGCCCTGCTGAGCTCGTCGCAGAGCCTGTGAGCCCTCGGGTAGGCATCAATGGTCAGGACCTTCGTGAGGGTCGCCAGAGCTGCGGCCATCACCAGCCTATTGGCGTTGAACGTGCCAGCATGAACGGCGTTGTGCGGACCCACGACGGACATGATCTCCTCCTTCCCCATGATCGCCGATACAGGGAAGCCACCGCCTATGCTCTTCGCCGTCACCGCCAGATCTGGCTTTATGCCGAAGAACTCCGCCGCCCCACCGGGCGCGAGTTTAACACCGGTCTTCACCTCATCGAAAATCAGGAGGGCCCCGTACTCCTCGGTGAGCTTCCTTAACCCTTCGAGGAAGCCCGGCTTAGGGGGCACGACACCAATGTTCATGGCCACAGGCTCCACTATGACGGCAGCTATCTCCTCCTCATGCATCTTGAACAGCCTCTCCACGGAGTTTAGGTCATTGTATCTAGCTATCAGGACTGACTCCAGAGTGGTGCCTGGTATCCCCGGACCTACGGGTATCCTCCTCGGGAACTTCCTGCCCATCTGACCGGGAGGCGACTTTATGCTCACCAAGACGTAGTCGTGAGCCCCGTGATAGTTCCCCTCGAACTTCACTATCTTGTCCTTGCCGGTGTACGCCCTAGCTATCCTTATGGCGTGCATCGTCGCCTCAGCTCCCGAGTTGCTGAACCTCACCTTATCAAGACCCCATCTCCTAGCCAGCTCCTTCGCGACGAGTCTGGCCTCTGGCACATCCGTCCCGAAGGCAGTTCCTTCTTGTATCACCTCCTGAACCGCCTCAACCACCGCTGGATGGCTGTGGCCCGAGAACACCGCACCCATGGCGAGGTTGAGGTCCACGTACTCGTTGCCGTCAACATCCCAGACCTTTCCACCCTTACCCTTGGCTATATAGATAGGATAGGGCTCGAAGAACCTCATATTGCTGTTTACACCATGAGGTACGTACTTTCGAGCCTCTCTAAAGATCTGTTCGGACCTACGGGTCCTCTCCGTGTACCTACCGAGTTCCTCGGAGAAGAAGTCGGGGACTTCCCCTAACCAGCCAGCCAAAGTACCACCAACGCTAGGCCCACCAGATCCTTATAAAACCTAGCCTCAGAGTTTATTAGAGAGCGATACGCCATGAGGTAGGTGAACATGGTAGCCCCGTATGCAGGAAAGGTTTTGAGGGTAGACCTATCCGAGAATAAAATAGTTGTTGAGAACACAAGGAGGGATTGGGCCGCTCTCTACCTTGGAGGAAGGGGTTTGGGAATAAGGTATCTTTATGAGGAAGTTCCGCCGTCCACAGGAGCCCTCTGGCCTGAAAACAAGATTATAATTGCTACTGGGCCGCTGACCGGGACCGTGGCCCCTCTCACCGGAAGGTTCACAGTAGTTACCAAATCACCGAAAACGGGAACGTTGAATGACAGTTATGTGGGAGGCGCCTTCGGTCCCGAGCTCAAGTACGCGGGATACGACCTTATGATAGTTCAGGGGAAGGCGGAGAAACCCGTCTACATATCTGTTAAAGATGGAGAGGTAGAGATAAGGGATGCTAGCCATCTCTGGGGGAAAGCAATACCGGAAGCCACCGAGGAGTTGAAGAATGATCACGGCAGGTTGGCTAGGACACTGGTGATAGGACCTGCAGGGGAGAACCTCAGCTACATGGCCTCCGCGGTGGTCGATGAGCACTTCATTGCGGGCAGGGGAGGTGTGGGTGCTGTATTCGGATCTAAGAAGCTCAAGGGAATAGTGGTAGAGGCGAGCGAGAGGAGCATAGACTTCCCCAATCCCGCGAGGTTCAGGGAGACCGTAGCTAGGTTGATGAAGGAGAGCGTGCTCACCGAGACGAACCTCTGGGCTAGGACCGATGGAACCCCCGTCATAGTGGATCTCAGCAATAATGTGGGTGCTCTGCCACACCTCAATTTCAGGGAGGGCTACTATGAGTACGCGAACTACATAAATACTGATGTGGTGAAGGCCAAGCTCGACAGCAGGTTCGCCTGTCACTCGTGCCCGCTCGCCTGCAAGAGAAAGATTAAGACGAGGAGAGGGGTGATAAAGGCCCCCGAGTACGAGACGATAGGGATGATGGGGTCGAACCTCTCCCTCAAGGACATGGATGAACTGGCCCACCTTGGAGAGCTCGCCGATCAGTTAGGCCTAGACACCATAAGTCTCGGAGCCACCCTGAGCTTCCTACTCGAGATAAGGGAGAGGGGAATAATTACGGATGAGGAGATAGGGTTCCATGTGGACTGGGGCGAGCCTGAGGCCTTGGCCAAGCTGGTGAGGATGATAGCTTACAGGGAGGGCATCGGCAATACCTTGGCTGATGGGGTGAAGAGGGCCGCCGAGAGGATAGGGAAAGACAGCGAGAGATACGCAATGCACATAAAGGGATCTGAGATCCCCGCCTATGATCCTAGATCGAGCTGGGGAATGGCCTTAGCCTACGCCACCTCAGATAGGGGGGCCTGCCACCTCAGGGCTTGGACCATAGCGAGCGAGGCCTTCGGAGACATACCGCCCCTCACCTTCGAGGGTAAGGCCAAGCTTACCAAGGACCTGCAGGACCTGAACAGCGTAAAGTGGAGCCTGATCATCTGCGACTTCTGGATCGTCGGGTACAGGGAAATGGCGGATCTGCTCAGCGCCACGCTGGATGTGGACTTCAAGGAATCCTACCTGCAGGAAGTGGGGGAGAGGATCTGGAACCTCTCCAGGATGTATAACGTGCGAGCCGGTTTCAAGAGGCAGGACGACTATCCACCCGACAGGTTCTTCGAGGAAGCGCACACCAAGGGCCCGATAAAGGGGGTCAAGCTCTCGAGGGAGGAGTACGAGAAGGCCCTTGACGAGTACTACCAGCTCAGAGGATGGGACAGGGAGGGTGTGCCTCTCAGAGAAACCCTCGACAGGCTGGAACTCTCGAGAGATCTCGGGCTCTCTTGAGTTCCCTCACTGAACCTTCCAACCTCCCAAATTTTTGCGGTGATCTAGCTTCGGACCTATCTGTCAATTCTTTTTCCTGAAGGTACAGGGCCTCAGACATCCGAAAAATCAAAATATAAGCCCCTGTTGGGACTCTGAGATGGAGATGATGGAGAAGGCTGAATATATCACCTCCGAAGTCGAGGATATGGTCGTTCTCCGTAACATCGTTAAGCGGTTCGGGAAAGTTGTGGCATCAGATCACGTCAACATAGAGATAAAGAGAAATGAATTCTTCTCCCTACTCGGTCCCAGCGGCTCAGGGAAGACGACCCTCCTCAGGATAATCGCTGGTCTCGAGAAGCCTGATGAAGGCGTAGTCATCCTCGAGGGGAAGGACGTCACGAACCTTCCACCCTACAAGAGGAACATAGGGATGGTCTTCCAGCACCTCGCCCTCTTCCCCCACATGACTGTCTTCGAGAACATAGCTTACGGTTTGAGGCTCAGAAAGTTCCCTGAAGATGAAATAAAGAAGAGGGTATACGATGCCCTCGAACTGGTCAAGATGCCTCCCGAGGTTTTCGCGGGGAGGAAGCCAAGCCAGCTCTCAGGCGGTCAGCAGCAAAGGGTTGCCATAGCCAGGGCTTTAGTGACTCAGCCAGCCGTGCTACTCTTGGACGAGCCGTTGGGTGCCCTCGACCTGAAGATAAGGCAGCACATGATGCTGGAGCTCAAGAGGATTCAGAGGACCGTTGGCACGACGTTCGTCTACGTCACCCACGATCAGGGGGAGGCCCTCGTCATGTCTGACAGGATAGCGGTCATCCATGAGGGAAGGGTCGAGCAGGTGGGCACTCCCTACGAGGTTTACGAGAAGCCGAGGACCAAGTTCGTCGCCAACTTCATTGGGGAGTCCAATTTCTTCGAGGGCATTCTAAGGAACGGTGCTGTTGAGACGAGCTTCGGACTCATCAAGGTAATCTCGGACATCCAGAGCGGTAAGAAGGTCGTGATAAGCCTTCGACCCGAGAGGATAAAGGTTGGTAAGGCAGCCGGGGACGCTGAGAACAGGTTCGAGGGTAAGATAAAGGAGATAGTGTACAAGGGAGATGTCCTGATAGTCATGGTCGCGCTGGATGACGTCGAGGTCAAGGTTAATGTCCCAACCACCCATCCAGAGGCAAGGAAGCTCGAGGAGGGAGAGATAATCGCAGTGGGCTGGAATGCCGGAGACGAAGCTGGGGTCTTCGAGCTGGAGGCCGAGTAACATGTCGTGGATGGAATCACTCATAGACTTCGTGAGAAAGTACAGGCTCCTCGTGGCCCTGCTGGTACTCGGCCCTCCGCTCATCTATCTGGCCATTTACTTCTTCGCCCCTTTCTTAATCACCATACTATACAGCTTCGGCTTCATAGGAAGGAGAGGGGTGATCACCTGGGAGTTCACCATCAAGTACTACCAACAGGCCCTGAGATGGGTCTATCTAAAGGTCTTCTACAACTCGGTGGTCCTAGCGGCCATAACTACTGTGGGAAGCATACTGATGGCCTATCCCGTGGCCTACTTCATAGCGGTCAAGGCGCCAAAGAAGTGGAAGAACCTCCTAGTGGTCAGCGTGATGGTCCCGTACTGGGTCGACTTCCTGCTCAGGACCTATGCTTTGATGAATATCTTCACAATGCTCAAGATGATGTTTACTTATGAGGCGGTTATTATAGGCATGATATATGACTACCTCCCCTTCATGGTGCTGCCTCTCTACGCTAACCTAGAGAAGCTAGACAAGTCCCTGCTGGAGGCATCCTACACCTTGGGAGCCACGCCGTTAAAGACGTTCCTCAAGGTGACCCTACCGCTTTCTAAGCCGGGAATAGCCTCCGGAACAATTCTCGTGTTCGTTCCAGCCATAGGGGAGTTCATAGTTCCCTCCATGCTCGGCGGCGTGAGTGTCACGACCATAGGAACCCTGACGTGGGATCTGTTTCTGAAGTTCCACAACTGGTGGCGGGGTGCGGCGCTCTCGATACTCTACATAGCAGTGGTCCTAGTCACCCTGATCATCTACATGAGGAAGGTAGGTGAGTTGGAGATATGAGCATAAGGGATAAGGTAATGGGCCTCTATTCGGCCTTCGTGTACGCCTTCCTCTACGTACCGATACTGATAGTCATAGTCTTCTCCTTCAACGAATCAAGAACCCTAGGCCATTTCACGGGCTTCTCCCTTAAGTGGTATCAGGTTCTGCTCGAGGACAAGGTCGTGTGGGTGGCCTTCTACAACAGCCTCAACGTGGCTGTGATAACCACTCTAGTCTCCCTGTTACTAGGGACTCTCTCAGCCTACGGCATGATTAGGCTCGATATAGGAGGTAAAGGGGCTATAGACAGCCTGCTATATGTTCCTATAATAATTCCGGAGATAGCGGAGGCCCTCTCCCTTCTGCTCTTCTACAAATTCTCAGGCTACGATCTGGGTTGGCTAACCGTCCTCTTGGGACACATAGCCTTCGACATATCTTTCGTTTACGTTGTAGTGAGGGCTAGGCTGGCCGGCTTCGACAGATCGCTTGAGGAGGCTTCTCTCACCCTAGGAGCGAATGAGGTTCAGACGTTCCTCAAGATAACCCTGCCGCTTTCCATGCCCGGCATCATAGCGGCAGCTCTTATAGCGTTCACCCTCTCCTTTGACGACTTCATAAAAACCGCGTTCACCACAGGCCCCGGCTTCCAGACGCTGCCCCTCATAATATGGTCTCAATCGGCTAGAGGGGGCGTTGGTCCTGAGCTCAACGCTCTGACCACTGTTATCATGGCTATCTCCATGACGATCGCCTATATTTATGCGAGGCTGACCATGGAGAAGCAATAATTTTTCTCCCTCCTTTCCGGCCTTTTTGGTAAATATAGTTGAGAATGAAATGGGACATTATAGATCCGATTTTTGTCGGATAAGATCTCTTCCCCCTAGGGGAGGCTTGAGGGGATCCCCCACCGTTTGGCTACAATCTTAATAGATCGAACCATGTAGAACTAATTTATTTATGTAGGACCGAGTTCACAAAGATAGTTACTTTTATTGCCAATGTTAATAAAATAACTAGACATTCACGGCCCTTTATTCGAAGGGTTTTTATATTTCTCCCTCCTTCCTCCTTCGGGGTGAATCGATTGGTTCGCGTTGTAGTTTTGGGAGCTGGGGTCGTAGCTCCAGCGATAGTCTACGATCTTGCAGATGATGAGGTAAGCCCTCATGTGGATGAGATATTGGTGGCTGACCTCTATGAGGAGAGAGCGAAGGCCGTTGTAGAAGATGCAAAGAGGTTCACTACCAGAAAGAAGCTCGAATATGCCAGAGTCGATGTGAGAAACGTTGAAGAGACTGCTAAACTCCTCGAGGGAGCAGACGTCGTGGTCAACGGAATAATCTACTATTTCATACCACAGGTTATGCGAGCGGCCCTCAAGGCTGGCGTGCACTATACTGATCTGGGTAGCGAGGTCCCCATACTGAAGAAGCAGCTAGAAATGGACGAGGACTACAGGAAAGCAGGCCTACTGGCCATTCCGGGCATGGGCGGATGTCCTGGGATGATAAACGTGGAGGCGAGATACGCGGTCGAGCTACTCGACAAGGTCGAGAAAATCCTACTCAGGGAGGGATGGATAGACTTCAACGACTACGACAAGCTCGGGATACCACTTCCCGTTCCTTACTCTCTAGACTGCATATTCGACGAGTTCATGGACCCGGTGGAGGTGTGGGAGGACGGAGAAATCAGGCTGGTGGAGCCAGTCAGGGACTACGAGGTCATGGACTTCCCCGAGCCAGTGGGGAGGCAAAAGATGTACTACATCGAGCACCCCGAAGTCTGGACCGTGGGAGAGGTGTTCAAGCACAAGGGCCTGAAGTTCGTGGATTACAGGATATCATTCCCCGACGACCTGTTCCTCAAGTACAAGCTGCTCACGGATCTGGGACTCACCAAGAAGACTCCCGTTAAGGTAGGCGACATTGAAATCGTGCCTAGGGATCTGGTGAGGAAGCTGGTTATGGAAACTCTAGAGGGCAAGGAGATACCACCTAACGACTACGACGTTATGAGGGTCATAGCGGAGGGCGAGAAGGGAGGCAAGAGAGTCAGGATAACAGTGGATATACATACCGAGTGGCACAAGAAGTGGAACCTGAGCGCGCAGGCCGTGACCGTCGGAACGCCGACCTCTATAACGGTACAATGGATGGCCACTGGCAGGATAAAGGCCGTGGGCGTGAAGCACCCAGAGGAGGTAATAGAACCCCTGCCATTCTTCGAGGAACTGAAAAAGAGGGGAATGAAGATATTCGTTGAGGAAGAGAGGCTCCTCTAAGCCGCCTGGACCTCCTCCCACACCTCATTTAATTTGGCCTTCTGTTCATCGGTGAGTACTGGTACGAACCACAGCCTCTTTTGAACATCCTCAGGCGGATATACTATCGGATCCTTGAGCACATCCTCCTCCATGAGAGGCTGAGATGCCTTCACGGGGTTCGCGTATTTTATGTAGTTAGAGTTCACAGCCGCAACTGCTGGGTCGAGCAGGAAGTTTATGAACAGGTGAGCGGCGATAGGATGCGGAGCGTCCTTGGGTATCAAGAGGTTATCGGTCCACTTGGTTCCTCCCTCCTCCGGTATGCCGTAGCTGACCTTGTCAGCCAGCTCTGGATGCTCCTCTTCCTTGAAGACAGCTATATCACCGTTGTAGGCGTGAGCCACATATATGCTCCCGTTGGCCAGTCCTTGGAAGTACTCGCTCGTACCAGCGTAGGCAGCAAGGTAGGGCTTCTGTTTTATTAGGACCTCCTTCACCTCCTCCATCGTCTTGTCGCTCCAGTCGTTGGGATCCTTGCCGAGATAGGCCTTGGCCGAGAGCACGACCTCTATAGCCTCCTCGAGCATAGTTATCTTCTTCTTGTACTTCTCGAGGAATCCATAATTGGGATCGAATATCTGCTTCACCGTAGTAACTCCCTCAGGACAGAGATCGTTCCTCCAAGAGTAGCCTGTGGTGCCCCACATGTACACAAAGCTGTACTTGTTGCCGGGGTCGAATGGTGGGTTCAGAAAGTTCGGATCCATGAACTTGGCGTTAGGTATGAGGGATTTGTCCAGCTCCCTTACGTACCCCCTCCTTATGGCGAGGGCCGCGTCGTTGTCAGGAAGGACTATCACGTCGTAGCCGCTACCGCCAGCCTCGAGTTTGGCGAAGGGCTCGGCCGGATCCTCGAACACATCGTAAACTATCTTATCTCTAGGTATGCCGGTCTCCTGGGAGAATATGTCGAGAAGGGCCTCTTGGATGTAGTATGACCAGTTATACACGTGGAGGGCGCCCTCATGCTTGGGCATCGCTGATACCGTTTTTGTCACAGTAGTGGTCACCACACCCTTCTCAGCGAGCTGCTTCCTGAGCTTCTCTATCTCCTTCTCATACTCAGCTATCTTCTCAGGACTTACTCCCGGTCCTCTAAGCGACCAGCCGGCTGCTCCGCCGACAACGAGGCCGGCAACACCGGCTATCGCTATCTTCAAAAATTCCCTTCGGCTCGTCATGATGAACCCTAAGCTGGCCTAATTCGGCTTGCTTTTAACCCTTGCCTCTGATCGAACTTCACCGCTAGGTTAGGATTTTTCTTTAACTGAACGGGGGTCCCTCAGGGACTACCCTGTATGGTGATCTGTTCAAGCTTATTGGTGATCGAGGTGATATAGTGGACCTCAAACAGCTGGGAAGCGGCCTCAGTCTACGAAATGAATTATAACAGGTCCAGGATAGAGTCCCCTAGACCAAAGCCTCTGGAGGAGGCTGTACCTGTCCTCGTCGCTGTCCACGACCCTGTTCCCGAGTACCGCCACATACTTACCTCTATAACTCATTCTGAGCAGAGAAGCGTTCCTCTCCAGCCAGTTCCTACCTCTCCTGTACTCCACGAGGTCGTCTATCAGGGTGGCCATCAGGGTGTCCCGGATGCTGAAGGGATAAAATGGGTGATAGGAAGATGTAATGCGCCCCTATCGCTTCCCTAGCAAGTAACCGGCGAGGAGCCCTATGAGGAGGGCCCCGAGAAGCAGGACCATCTGGGAAGTGGGGGTGACCATCGTCTTTGGGTTCGATGTCACGGTCCGTGGTACCGTGACAGTCACTGTGGTGGGCGTTTTGGTGGGGATCTCTGGTCCGGTTGCGGTAGGAGTCGTGGAAGGGGTCTGCTTGAGCTGGCTTCCCGCCAAGGTTAGCAGGGACAGCATATGGGCGTGAGCCGAGCTCAGCTCGAAGTATACTATAGAATCGAACTGGCTCCCCGACTTCTCATAGACCTTGGCAGTCTCCGCATAGCTCAATGCCAAGACGGGGATTATACCCTTTCGAAGGAGTTCGTTTATCGAGGAGTAGCTCATCTTCCTGAGGGCGTCCTGGACGGCCTTGGGATCGCTGGTGAACCACTGGTGTATCGATGCTGTTGCCTTCGCCAAGGCGCTGGTGGTCATTCCCAAGCTCCCGTACAGGTCTCCCGAAGAGAACGCGGCTCCGGCCCTATCGAGATCATCGGAGGCCTCGTTGAGCAGATCAGAGGTGGCTCCAACGTCCTGTAGCAGGCTGACCGCGTATGATACTACGCTCTCCGCCTCATATAGCATGACCGAAGCCACTTTCCTCAAACGTGATTCCGGCACTATCTTCCCCTTGCCCACCCCGAAGAGCCATGTCCAAGTCTCAGCCGTCTCTGCCCTCCAGTACGCGTAGGACAGCCAGTGGAGGGCGCCCCAGTCCGTGGAGTCGAAGTAAACCTTCTTGGACGCAAGCAGAGTCGCTCTGGAGAGCGCGTCCCTCGCCATATAGTAACGGGTCTTGGCAGCTATCAACGCCTCCAAAGAGCTCAGGCTGCTCGGTTTCGTCCCATTCAGCTTACTTCCGACCGAATTTATCTTATCACTTGCCCTCTCGGCTATCAGATCGATAGATTTGGGACCAGAGACGGCGAAGTAGACGAGGGACCTCGCGTACTCGGCCTCGAAGGTCGACTGGAAGGCGAAACTCGAGGCCGTATAATACAGCCCGCTGGCCAACTCCTTCTTGGCCTTGTTCGATAGCTCCTCCGATAATGCCAGAACCTTCTCGACCGCGTTCCTGGCCATGTAGCTGAGCTTGCTGAGGTTCGCCTCCACCCACTTCCTTATGGACTCACTTTCCTTCAGGTAGTGATCTACCCACCTCTCTATCACCCCTTTGAGTTCCTTCGGGAGGTTCGGTTCCTTAGCTGTTGGGCGCTCCAGCTCTATGCCGATCATGTACCGCGCAGCGTCAGCGATTGTGCTCACCTCCTTGACTTCCACTCCCAGTTTCTTCCCTAGCTCGACGAGGTCCACCTTCTCCTTCTCCACGGTGGTCATTATGAGGGGCCCTATCTTCACCTGCTTGGGCACGGTCCTCTCGACCACCCTCTGACCAGCGGGAACCAAGAACACCTTGGCTCCACCCTTAGCGGCAGCTTCCAGCTTCTCCGGTATACCCCCCACCGGCCCTACCGTTCCATCTGGATTCACCATTCCCGTCATCACAACATCCTGCTTGACCTCCTTTCCTAGAAGAGCAGCTATCGTAGCCACTGTCATGGCCGCCCCGGCGCTAGGTCCACCTATTATCATGCTATCGGACTCCAAACGATAATAGAAGTTGTAGGAGAGGGGATCCTTGCCCAGAGTGTAGCTAGCGACAAGGGCGGCAGTTCTGGCTGCCCCTTGAGTATCGATCTGGGTTAAAGGATCGGCGGAGAAGTAAACATAGCCCTCTCCAGGCTCGACCTCGACGGTCAGGTTTCCCAGTGAACCCATCGATATTCCTTCCGGTGTCTGATATACTGCCGGAACTCTGGTGAATGCTCTGCTCCTGTTAGAGGCCTCAGAGGTTATAGGCGCCAGTAATGTGAGTATAAGAAGGACAGTTACTGCAATCTTAACCATTCTATGCATTCGAGTCACCGTATTCAAGTCGTTACTGGGGAAAATTAACTGTTTGTGCGTCAATTGATTATTCCAAGCGGGAGGGGAGTTCGTCGAGAGGAAGACTATCGGATATGAAAGAAGAGCCCGCAGCTCTCGGAACGGACAAGGTGCGGTGATGTTTAAAGCTATTGCCTATTCAAGCTGATCAGGTGATAGCATGTCCCCTGCATGGAAACCTAAGAGGAAGGTCCCCCTCCGAGTCGAGGACATAATGAGTAAACCTCCGATCACACTCCCAGTTACCGCGACAGTTGATGATGCCATCAAGACCATGTGGGAGAACCAAGTTGGGAGTGTACTCATAGTGGATGAGGATGGTAAGCTCGTTGGAATCGTCACTCAGAGGGATATATTGTATACGGGATATAGGGGCCTTTGCGGTAAGGGGATACCGGTCAGGGATGTGATGACCGAGAACCCGATCACCATCAAGCCTGAGGAGCCCGTTGAAGAGGCCACTAGGAAGATGAAGGATGCCGACATATCGCACCTACCCGTGGTGGATGAGGAGGGCAAGCCCGTCGGCGTCCTCTCGATGAGGGACGTCATGGACGCCTCGATGCTGTTGCTTAGGGTCCTGCTAGGAGCCGAGTGATCGGCGCCCCTCTACCTTTTTTGGATGTTAGATCTCGATGGAGGGTGCTCCTTTTGTCTAAGGAGGTCGAGTTGATAGAGGTACATGAGGAGCCCGATGAGGAATCTTTAGCCCTAGAAATTGCTCAGAAGTTAGACGAAGGAACCTCCGTGGTGCTGAAGGGTCCTCCCGAGAGGGTCAAGGTAATTATAGAGCTGATCAGGAGGTATGGAGCCAACTGGCTCCGAGTGGTTTACTCGCCACCGTGGGAGGATCCAGCAAAGTACGTGGAGTACGCCAGGTACTTGAGATCAGAAGCTCCGTACAGGTTGCTGGGTGAGAAGCCCCTCAAGAGGAGGATACTCATCAGGAGAATGGCCAAGGCCTCCTTCGACTACATGGATGCTCCCCTCGTAGATAGCAGATGCGCGAGTCTCGACCACTGCTACCTATGCATCGACAGCTGCCCTGAGAATGCCATAATTAGGGAGAAACCGGTCAAAATAGACCTGAGTAGGTGCACGGAGTGCGGAGCGTGCGTAAATGCCTGCCCCGTCGGCTATCTGACACCCCCTAGTTTCACGCTCATCGGTTTCAGGAGGTTCGCGAGGGAGTCCGATATCATTCACGCAGTTCCCCTATCGAAGCTTGAGGAAGTGGGGGATGGGAGCATCATTAGATCCCAAGAGGGATCCTTCCCGCTCGTTGCCGTACTGCTCTCCAAGGTGATGGGGGTTGAATTCAGGGGCGTCGGGCTTGACCTCTTGGATCCGTACTTGAAGGAGCTCAGTAATCTGCCAAGAGGAGAGAGGAGGTCCGTTCGAATAGAGAGGTTCAACGAGCATGCATCGCTGGAAGCAACCCTGATTGCATCCGAGCTGGAGGACAGGGATGAATGGATTAACTTGAAGCACCTAAACTTCTTCAGAGTGTCGGTTTCCTCCGACGAATGCACGCTTTGCGGCGTCTGTCCAAAGGTGTGTCCGACGAAGGCCCTCAGAATCACTAGGGAGGGGGATACACTGAAGCTCGAGTTCTCCCATCAGCTGTGCATAGGATGCGGAGCATGTGAGGAATCCTGCCCAGAGAGCGCCATAGAGCTGAGCAGGGAGATAAATCCGCACCTGCTCATCACCGGAAATTTCGTGGAGGAGGTCGAGGACGAGATAGCTAGGTGCAGGGGATGCGGCGCCCCACTTGATGGGACGGTAAAGATGATCCAAAAGCTCGAGCAGAGGATAAGAGAGAAGGGTGACGAGAGATACGCGGAACTCGTGTGGTACTGTCCCACCTGTAAGGAGAAGAAGATGTTCGAGGAGCTACTTGGGTAGGCTAGTCCGGTTTAATTCAGGAGCCTACCCTTCCACTCTATTTCAGCGCCTAGGGATGCTCTCACCATGGCCGCGGACAGCAAGATGAGACCGACAGGCGCCAGAGTGAGGGACAATGGACTTGTATCCACTTCCTTTAAAGAGATGCTCGCATATCCAAAGATGGATCCCAAGTAGATAATCGAAATTATCGGATTCGTGTAACCCAAAATCGCTGTTATTGGGACCAGATAGGAGGCTAGCGACACGTAAATGAGTATTGAAGCCACCAAAAGAGCTGATAACGGCCTTGGCGCCCTAGCGGTCAGTATCCTCGTGAGAGTGAGCAGGCCCTCGTGCCAGGAGGAGATCCAAGAGCTTTCCGCTATTTCACCCGTGAAAAAAGCTATCCTCATTCCCTTCTCCACAGCCTCCCTACCCAGTTCCGCGTCCTCCACTGGACTGTCCTTAACGGACTCGTGAGTCCCCACGATCTCGTAGGATTGCCTCTTCCACCACATGAAGGCACCGGCAAGCCAGCCTTTCCCATAAGTCATGTTCCAGTAAGGGTAAGTGAGCCTGAGCAGCGAGGTGAAGGCCATCTCTATGGAGCCGCAGGCCAGTGAGTCGCACTTTATCTTTGGAACCTGAGACAGTGCGTCGTACTCATTGAGCAAACTGCATATCCCCTTCAATCTCTCCTTGACGATAACATCCGCGTCCATGAAGAGAAGGATGTCGCCGCGGGAGTGCAGATAACCCTGATAACACGCCCAGGGCTTCCCATTCCACCCGTCAGGCTTCTCTAGAACCTTTATCAGGACGCACCTCTCGTCGCAGTGGTCCACTGCCTCGGAGAAGGTGTTATCCGAGCTGGCATCGTCCACCACCAGAACCTCGTCGTCCGGGCCCAACTTATCCAAGATTGAGGTCAATGCCTTTCCTATCCTCCCCTCCTCGTTCCTCACAGGAATTATAACAGAGATCTTGCTGCAGTAAGAGGTCTCATCTGGTCTCGGTAATCTTCTGAAGCCTCTCAAGTTTTCTATGATATTGTAGAGCATGTAAGCTGATATAATTGCGATGCTGAGATTCAGGAGGAGAGATGCTGCTTCCATATCTACAGCTTCTGCTGCAGGGACCCTTATAATTCATCTCCCAGTCCTGTGATCGATCGCCATGTGGGGCAAGGAAGTGAGGTTATATAGGATAATGAGGGATGGCAAGATCCTCTGTGTTCCAATGGATCATGGTTTGACCGATGGACCCATAAGAGGCATAGAGAATGTGGAGAAGGCTGTGGAGAGGGTTTCCTCTGGTGGGGCCACGTGCGTCGTCCTCCATAAGGGGATGATAAAGGCCCTGAGGAGGGCCCACCTACCAGTGCTGATGCACCTCTCAGCCAGCACATCCCTCGGTCCCGAGCCCAACAGGAAGGTCAGAGTGGGGGATGTCGTAGAAGCGGTCAGGCTCGGTGCTGACGGTGTTAGCGTTCACGTGAACGTTGGAGGGGAGCCTAGTGAACCGGACATGCTCATCAAGCTGGGGGAAGTGGCGTCAGAGGCGGACGAGCTAGGCATGCCCCTGCTCGCGATGATGTATGCTAGGGGCCCCAATGTCAAAAATAAGTACGATCCGAATCACATCGCCCATGTGGCTAGGGTTGGGGCCGAGTTAGGCGCCGACATCGTAAAGGTTCCCTACACCGGAGATCCTGACACATTCAAGATCGTCACGGAGGGGGTTAACGTTCCGGTCATAATAGCTGGCGGGCCTAAGATGAAGGACGACTTGGATGTGCTGAAAATGGTAGCCGGCGCCATGGAGGCGGGAGCCGCTGGCGTAGCCTTCGGGAGGAACGTGTTCCAGCACGAGAATCCGGAGAAGATGGTGAGGGCCATAGCATCAATAATCTTCGAGGGATACGATCCCGAGGAGGCAGCGGTGCACCTGAAATGATGATCGTCACCTCCGTCGGTGGAAGCCCGGAGGAGGCTAGGAAGGAAGCTAAGCAGGCCCTGTTGATGGGAAGCGATATCGTAGAACTCAGGATGGACCTAATCTGGGATTCCCCTCCAGATCTCGAGAGAGCTAGGGATCTGATAGGGGGGATGGAGGGGAGAACTCTGCTCACGTGGAGGACTGAGAAGCATGGGGGAAGGGGATCTGAGCCCTCCCCCCAGTACCTAGAGTCCCTAGCGAGGATCTCGAGGTTAGTGGATGTGGAGTTCGAGCTCGCTATGAGAGGCCTTAGGATAGCTAACGCCCTCTACTCCTGGCACGACCCTAGTGGTACGCCGGACATGGATGTCCTGTTGCGGGTATCCAATCAGCTTCTCGGTGCTGGCGGGCTGGCCAAAGTGGTTACATTAGCGAGGGACGAGCTCGAGGCGTACCGCGTCCTGAACCTCTACAAGAGGGTGGATCACCGGGGAAGGCTGGTTGCCTTCTCCATGGGTGAGAGGGCCTCGTTCAGTAGGAGAATGGCTGCTCTCCTAGGATCACCTCTTATTTACTCCTTCTTGGGGGAAGCAGTTGCACCCGGTCAGCTTACCTTGAGAGAGGCTCTCCTTATCAAGAAATTACTTTCTTGAGGAGGCCAGGCCTGTCCCTCAACTTATCCACGATCTTGGAGGGATTCACCTTTCGTAGCTCCTTCAGCGCCATTACCAAGTATTTATCGACGACATCCGATTTACTGAGCACCTTTCCCAAGGACAGCTCTATGTCTTCCGGCACATACCTGGCGTACCACGCCCAGCTCAATAGGAAGAGATCTCGCCGCTCTAGGGAATCTAAGTAGGATGTGCTCCACAGCCCCAGCACGGGATAAACCCATCTCGCTAGAATCATCCTGCCCCCGCAGTCAAGTCCTTTCAGCGATGAGAACACTTCCTCCGGGCAGATCATGGCCAACCTACTCAATACAACAGCTAGAACCGTTCTAACCTCGTCGTCCAATTCACACCAACATCCCTTCATCGGACTGATGTCCTCTGCGCGGGCTCTCCTACCCATAGCGTCCCCAAGCGATATTAGCACGTATCTTGGGACGACCCCTCTCGTGGGAGTCTTACAATCCTCTGTCAACGCATTGAGTAGGTTCCTGAAAGAATCGCATCCCATCCTAATGGATTTGAGGAGCTCTTCGGCGACCTGCTCCGGATCAGGACAGGGCATCCCTGATCATCCCCACTAACTTCCTCACATTCAATCCGCTCAGGGGTGGATGGAAGTTAGAGAGCATTATATCTCCTACATCCAATTTGAGGAGTTCCTTTGCTGCCCTAACGATTAATTCCTCGCTGCCTAGCTCGAAAGCTATACCCGTGGCGATCGTGCTACCTATTTTCGATCTGATCCTAGCTGCTGCTCTTAACCAGCTCATATAGTCCGTGAGGTCGCCCCTAGGATGTATGTCGAGCGGATGTATGAGGTCCCATATTCTCCCAATCTCTCTGAAGTAGGGTCCGTAGTCTCCGTCAGCGTGCAAGAAGGCTGCAGCGCCAGCGGACCTTATCTCCTCAGCCAGGAACTCGTGAGAGCCCAAGTAAACTTCCTCAATGTACCACCTAGGCAGGAGAGGCCCCTCATAGGAGGCGCAGTCATCTGCCACCAGCACGAAATCTGGAACGGGATTTAAGGATCTGATGAAGCTTAAGATGCTATCTAGGGCCTCTTCGTGGATTCTCTTGAGTGTATCCCTCTCCCACACCGATAGCCTAGCTAGAGTCCTCAGTCCCATCTTCCTCAGGAGGAGTTCTGTGGGACCGGTTACGGAGACGCCCCACCTCTTTTCGGTGAGGGGGCCCTTGGATAGAACGTAATCCCCCAGCTTTCCAAGACTTTCATCCACTCCCACTAGGAAGATCTCGGGGGGATCACCCGCCATACCTCATCAGCTGCCTCCTCAGGTTCTTGGCCTCCCTCATCAGGATCTCTATCTGCCAAGGATCGAAGACCGGTTGCTCTAGGAGGAACATTATGTCCTCCAAGATCGATCTGAGGTAATTCAAATCTGGTTGGATCCTCTCCCTCAGACCTGAAACATCTATGCCCGGGGGGTAATCCCTGAGCAGCCTGCAGAAGGTGATTTCATCCATCACCGATCCCAGCTCGACCACCTTTCCATGCCTAAGCAGACCTATATCCATGCCATATGCGACAAGAGCTCCTCTGCTGTCCCTGCTCCCGAGCAAAGCGGGAGCGAGGAATATCGAATCCACGCCAAGGGAGTTGGCCTCGTCCCCCAAGATGTTCACATCATCCCTACTCAGGGGCCCCAGAAAAAGGATGACCCTCAACCTTCCTCCTTTCTCCCTGATACTGGATTCTAAGTCCTCCACTCTCTCCTTGCTGATAGGAGTGGCCACTATTGCGACGACGTCGGAGAGGTCCCTGAGATCGTCTAAAAGTGGTATATCCAGTCCCATCTTTCTTACCAGGTTCTCAGCAGCCACTATCCTGCCGAACCTCTGGAGGGTGAATCTGCTCACTATCCTTTTGAGGAGGGAAGAGTTCTCCGAAAGGAGGATCTCGAGCGATTCTCCCGCTATGTGCGGATGGGATACGTACCTCAGGATGTGAGGAGTCTCCAATAGGTACACGTTGAAGTCAGGAATCATCACTTTCATGAGCCTAGTGAGTCGCCCATCCAGCCCCTCAACCTTCACCTGATGGGTTAGATCCGTTCTTATGCCATACTCATCCCTGAGCACGTTCAAGTCCAGTATAGCGCCCCCTATATCTATCTTGGGTTCTCTATCCTCCAAATCTCCTCTTCCTCCTTTGATAGTCTCTTATTGCCCTTAAGATATCTATCTTCCTCAACTCCGGTAGATAGACCTCGCAGAAGTACAGCTCTGAATAGGCGGATTGCCACAATAGGAAGTTGCTCAGCCTCTCCTCTCCTGATGTCCTGATTATGAGGTCCGGGTCGGGAAGATCCGGGGCATAGAGGTGGGACCTTATGACATTCTCATCTATTTCCTCCGGTGCAAGCTTACCCTCCGCCACTTCTCTGGCTATCTTCCTGACGGCATCCACTATCTCCGCTCTACCACCGTAGGCCACCGCTAGATTCAGGGTCTTACTTCCGAAGTCATTGGTCATGGTCTCCAGCTCCTCAGCGAGTTCCCTGATGCGGTTGGGGAGAAGCTCCCTCTTTCCCACTATCCTGAATCTTACCCCATTCCTCCTCAATTTCTCTTTTCTCTCCATGAGATCCCTCAGCTTCTCCTCTATCACTTTGAAAACAGCCTCCACTTGTTCTTTGGGTCTAGAGAAGTTCTCGGTTGAGAAGGCGTAGAGTGTGACGTGGTCAACTCCCAGCTCAAGTAACCAGTCGAGTAATTCCTCAGTTCTGCTAGCCCCCATCCTGTAGGCGCTAAGGTAATCGAGTCCGAGTTTCTGAGCGAACCTCCTATTTCCATCAAGTATGAGGGCTACATGCTTGGGAATTTCCCCTTCCCTCACTTTCAACTCCAAGTATCTCTTGTAGAGGGGCATCTCCAGCAGGCTAGCCAATCTGTAGAGTAGGTCCAGTAGCCCCAATCGAGGCACCTTTCTCAGCTCTTTATTACTCTCTGGAATTTAAACTATTGATGGCTCATGAATTGCGATGCGGCGGTGGGGATACTCCTCGAGGACTGCAGGGTCCTGATGATTAGGAGGAAACCCGATCCTAGGGATCCGTTCTCATGGAATGTCAGCTTTCCGGGAGGGAGTGTAGAGCCAGGGGATGAGAGCTGCTTGGATACAGCCATTAGGGAGGTGAGGGAGGAAGTCAATCTCTCACTGGATCCCAATTCCCTGACGGCGAGGATGCCCGTTATATCTCCTTTGAGCAGGAAGATGCGAGTCCTACCCTTCGTCTTCAGGGTGAGTCAGGTTAGTCCGAAGGTGGGGGAGGAAGTTGAGGGCTTCTTCTGGATGGATCTAAGGGATATGAGAGAAGGTTTTGCGTTCATTCCAAGGAGGAATATTCTAGTCAGAGCTATCTCCTGCTGCGGTTACGTTGTCTGGGGTATGTCCTACAGACTTCTCAAACTCTTGGCAGCTGTGGTGAGGTGCGATGATCGTATTCAACAGTCACGAGGAGCTGATCAATTTAGACAAATTAATTACTTATCATAACTCTATTCCCGGGGAGCCTGTTGCTGGATGAGATGGACCGTAAGATACTGGAGATGCTAATTAAGGATGCGAGGACTCCCTATACTGAAATTGCGAAGAAATTGAACGTTAGCGAGGCGACCATCAGGAAGAGAGTCAGCAAGCTGGTTAAGAGCGGTGTTATTAAGAGGTTCACAGTCGAGATTGGCGAATCTGGAATGAAGGCAATAGTTCTCGTGAAGGTGAGGCCTGGACACAACATTCCTGAGATCGCTAAGACCATCTCCGATCTGGGAGATGTCGTCAAGGCATGTGAAGTGACTGGGGAGTATGATATAGTTGTGGAGATAGCCAGTCCCGACACTATAAGCCTCAATCAGACGATCGAGAGGATCAGGAGCATGAAGGGGGTCAGCGGGACTCTTAGTATGGTAGTGCTCGCAGTTTGGTGATACTTTTCCCTTTCAATTGACCTTGTTATCCTCCTTTACGAGATAGCCCCCTTCCAGTGTGATGAAGCTCCAGTATAATTTGGTTCCATTCCTCTTGATGTTGATAGTGCTCCTCCCCACTTCGATCCAGAGAAGGGCTCTCGCGTTGGACGATTGCAGTATAGAGATAACTAGAACCTCCCCGAGCAGACTCCCCCAAGCGACCAAGCCGGGCGAGATCATCGTAAAATTCTGGTTTGATTTGACGACAAGCGATCCTCAGAACACTCAACTGAGTGTGGAGGCCTCCGGAAGCAACATAGATGTTCTTTCTAAGACGATTTCCATGAGTACGAGGAGCGGAAGCGTCAGGATTTACGTGCACACGAAAGCCGGGGAGCGGGCTAGCCTTATCATAAAGGTGACCTGCAGGGTTAATGGAGTCACCGACACTGACAGCAAGGATATGGGGAACTCTTACATCGTATACATACCCCCCTCATGGTCTCCATCCATAACTCCTAGGGAGATCAGCAAGAGGGATGAGATCGCCCTAAAGGTTGACCGGCTGAACGATGTGGACGATGGTGTGGGCGAGTTATTCGTCACAGCCAAGCTGGGATCGTCTACCTACAGGCTCAGGAGGGTATCTAGGGGACTCTACAGGTCGGAAGTGGGTGTTAACTTTGTGGACTCGCCCTCCGGTACTAGGGAGATCACCTTCACCGTCACCAAATCCTATAGTGGGGTCACTGCCGTGTCTAGGAAGGACTCCACAGTGAGAGTGCTAGGTGAGCCACCCTCCGTAAACTTCACCCCACCAACACAAGTCTACAGGGGAGATGTGCTCAGGGTGGTTGTTTCCGAGAATGATGGAGACTCTCTGACGGGCGCTCTAACCGCATTCGGGAGAGAGTATACGCTGGAAAGGGGAGAGAACCTGATAGAGGTTCCCAGGGACATCGAAGCCGGTCAGCATCAGATGGAGGCTACCGTGGAGGACGTGGACGGGAGCAGCTCCGGTAGTTGGACCTTAGAGATCTTGAATGTGCCTCCTCAGGTTGAGATATCGCTGGATAGGGATATGGCGATTCCCGGGGATACTGTAAACGTTCAAGTCTCGGTGGAGGATGATTCTCCAGGCACGAATGTTCGATTGATAGTGACGGGAGAGGGGCTCAGGAACGAGTTCGAGATGGGTGAGAATGGAGGTTCCCTAGAGTTTAGGATCCCTGAAGGATTCTCTGGAGAGCTCACATTCACCGCCAACGCGGTCGATAGGGACGGTGAATCTTCAACCTCAACTGAAAGTATCACTGTGGGAGTACCTCCCTCGATATCGGGGGAAATTCCCAGTACGGTTCACAGGGGTGAGGAGTATACCGTGGATGTTCAGGGGGATGATGTCGGTGGTTATCTGGATTTCATGGGGGAGAGGATCTCGATAAACGGAGCAGGGGTTTACAGGTTAGTTATTCCAAGAGATGTGAGGGCTGGCGATTATGTGGTATCTGCATACGTGACTAGTCCATTTGGGGGGGTCTCCGAGAGATGGAATGTGTTGCTGGAGAACAGGCCCCCCACAGTGGATATCGACGTAAATCCAAGCGAGGCGTCTCCCGGGGAGACTGTAGTCGTTAGCGCGAGCTACTCGGATGATGCTCCGGGACTCAGAACGACCCTTTACATCGATGGGAGAGCCATTCAATTGCCTGGGTCAAGTTCGGCTGAGGATGTTGAGTTCACAGTACCTGAGGGGAAGGATTCTATCGAGATCTCCATCGAGGCAGTAGATATGGATGGGGCGGTGGCTAGGGACTCTGCGGTTTTGGTGGTCAGTAATGTGGGTCAAGATGGAGGCAGTGGGTCTGATGAGGACGGTAACGGAACAGGTGATGGGTCAAGCGACTCCATGAATACTACTACGGGGAGCAGCGATACGGGGGGATCCGGACATGATGGAGAGGGAGTTAACGATATCCAAGAGGTAGATGATGTCAGGGACCAGTCTGGAGATTTCATCAGTAATGTCGAATCTAGGACCGAGAAATCTCAGGAATCAACCGAAGAACTGCCTGAAGCATCTCAACTTCACTCTAACGTGGGAAACTCGGGATCCGAAAATGGTACGTCAAATATCACGGGCCATAAGGGGACCTTCTCCGTTACTGTAGTGCCGAGCAATCCGGAGGTGGGAGATGACGTGAGCGTTACCGCGACACCTCACGGAGTTAGGGGGAGTGTATGGATTGTGGATCCCAGTGGCACCACTGTGAAGGAGGTTCCAGTCAGAAATAGAACGACCTTTCACTTCACCGTTCGTAAGGAAGGCATCTGGCATGTGAGATGGGCTTACTTGGCTGGAGGTGAGACCCTATTCGGCCATATGGAGTTAAATGTCACGGCTCCTAGGGAAGGCAACATACTTCATCGAACAAACATGTATCGCGAACTTCCGTCCAGCGAAAATGTATCTAGATTAACCGATCATGTTAGAAACAATAGGGGAGAGATAAACCCATTCAGACCTTCATGCCGTGTTCTGAGGAGAGATCGCTCGAGATCTTGGGATATAGAGATTGTGATCGCGATAATGGCAGTCTCCCTAGCTGGGATGCTGGTAATCAGGAGGAGGATATCTTGAGATTCGCCGCAGTCCTTCCCCTCTTCTTATTGATTTCGGGGGCAGTTCTCCTAGTTTACAGTCTGATCCCCAGGGAGAACCTAGCGGGTGACTTGGTATTAGAGAATGGGACGTACGAGATGGTCAGGTGTCAGGGCACGATGATCCTCCAAGTCAACGGGAGCTTATGCGTGGATGTCAGAGATATGGAGCTTAGAGAGATTGCAAGAGGGAGTTCCGTTAACGAGCTGGTTTCGTTTCCACTGCTGAAAGTGAGAGGGAGTAGGCTTGAGCTGACAGTGAGTAATTATGACGCTGTGTGGAGGAGGAGTTACGACTTCTCTGACGGTGGATCCCTAATACCGATGGAAAGAGGTGAATGGAACCTTTCAGCCTCCTCTGATGGTCAAATTACGCTGTACGGGATAGAAAGATACAATCCAGCTAGAGGAGACCTAGTCAGGAGCGATGATTCGGTAAAGGTCGCGTGTGGCAGCATCATCAATGAAACATACCTAATCCTCTATAACCCCTCTCAGGAGTCCATAAGGGTCCGTGTGCTCACAGGTCACGACATCGACGTTTATTCCCTCTCCATATCGATCGGACTCGTTCTAGCGGCTCTCCTAGTGAGGAGGTATTCTCATGCTATTGGGAGTGGGGGAGGAGCGCTCACTGGAGCTGGCCTCTATCCTAATAGCTAGGTGCGGCAAGCACGCTCTAAAAGCATCTCTCGGCATGAAACTGAGTTTCTCCCAAAAGATGCTCAGGAGGAAATGCAGACCCATTGAAGTCTTAGGACAGCCCATATCTTGGGATATATCCTTCCTTGGAGGATCGCTCGAGATTAGGGGCAGGAAGGCCGTGGCTCATCCGCTAACATCACGTACCGGTAGACAGGTGGCTTCCATAATTCTCTCTATGATGGTGAGGGGAATATACTCCCATGACTACAGATCCCAAGGAGATCTGATATGGAAGTCCCTCCAGCTCAGAGTGGACAGGGCTAATGAGATCTTAAAGGAGTTGAATTTGGAGGACGAGGAATTAGCATTGGAGTCTTCCGTTAGATCCACGAAGCTTTGGCCATTTCTGGCCATAGCCATGACGCCTGATGTCACTGAGGCATACGCTCACTTCAATGGTCCTCTGTACTTGGACCACGTAGAACTGGGAAGGATAGTAGTGGGGAACTACTTGATGGACCAAGAGGAGGTTAGCAGAATGATGACATTTGTAGAGGCTGATGTGAACGCCGGTGTGGATTTCAGCTCTCCTCTCAACGAAGTCGATCTCACATTGGGCGAGTATCACTTCAGGATGGCCTTGGACTTCCCTCCAGCATCGATGGGGGCTGTGGATGTGAGGAATCTGAGCGCCATGTCGCGGCTGAGCTTACCCCGTCTCATTTCTCTGGGATCCCTGACCGGGTACGAGGCGGCCCTCATGCTGGACTCGCTTGACAATGGCGATCCGGTATTGATCTTCGGCAGGACGGGGGTCGGTAAGACTACACTATCTAACGCCTTGCTTGCGAGCCTTCCTAGGCACTGGAGGATAGTGAGCGTCGAAGAGGTGAGGGAGATAGAGGACCTTACGAGGTATGGGATGCATCACACTCCATATGAGATAACATCAAGTAAGCTGGATTTCATCAAGTTCCTCCTCCACAGGAATCCGGATCTGGTGTTTCTGGGAGAAATTTTGGGAAGAGAGCATGCTGAGGCCCTAGATCTCACCTCTTTCAGTGGATTGAAGGTGATGGCGACCACCCACGCTAAGGATTATCGGGGTCTCATCCAGAAATGGTCCTCTTGGGGAGTGAGCCTTCCTGAAGGGACCTTGGCGGTGAAGATGGAAGAGAAGAGGGTCGTTGAGATGAGACGATGGGTAGATGGGGGGTGGGATGATCCCGGGGGTCCATCGACTGATTGGTTAATGCATGTGAAGAGGTTGGAGGGCGCCGAGACCAATGAAGAGGTCTATAGGAGGATTAAGGGATTACTTGAGGAGAGCTGACTTGGTGCAGAGGCTGGTCTTGGGTTGGAGCGCCTCTCCTGCCCTAGGACTTAGGGCTATCTCGGCGTATGAGGAGGTGGCTGTAGAGGGTGAGAGGGCTGGCAGTGCGCTAGCTAAGAAGATGGACGAGGCTGAATCTTTACTGTCTGGGATTGAGGAGGGTGGGGATAAAGATGAATCGCTCAAATCCTCACTCACTCTCATTTCCCAGCTCTTGGAAGCAGATGCTCAAGCGCGAGAGAGATGGATGTACCTCTCTTTGACCTTGGGGATGGCACTCTCGGTGGGGATAGCGGTAGCCCTCTCGCTGGGAGGAATTAGGATAGAGCCCTTCCATCTCATCCCCTTAGCCTTGGTGTACCCATTAATCCCAAGGCTTTCCCTCGAAAGGCTATCTGATGACCCGGCAGCGGCGGACTACATAGCATCGACCCTAGAGAAGGGCGGTGGCAGGATTTACGCCCTGAGGCACCTAGGTCTTTATGAACCTCTTGTAATGGATGTCGATATCAATGATGTGGAGCTACCTCCTTGGGCGAATGTACTGCGGGAGATGTCCGATAGGAGGATCCTAGCTAAGGTAATGAGAAGGACCTCTACCATGTTGAGGGAGTTCAAGCGCATAACATCGGCTTGGAGATCTCGCATAAGGTCTATGAAGACGATATCTCTAGTGATCTCCTCCGCCATCGGTCTGTCTAACGTGGTCCTGATGAGGGTCGTCACTTCCCCCCTGCTGTACCCGATGCAGATCCCCGAGGATCTACCCCTGACCCTCCTATTAGCTGGGCTGATCTCCACGCTAATCTCCGCTAAGCCCTTGGACGCCTCCATTGAGTCGGGTGTTGCTTACCTTTCCGCCTTCTCACTCGCATACGCACTGATTCCCCCGTAAAGGTTAAATTCCTGACCTCTAAGACGCTGATGAATGAAAGCAGCTGTCGACGGCATCCACATGGTTAACTTCAAGTCGTTTCGAAGGGCTACGATACCTTTACCCACCGGTCTAGTGGCCATCACGGGTCCCAATGGCTCGGGTAAAAGCAACATATTGGACGCCATAGCTTTCGTTATGGGATGGAGGGCTAGGAGGCTTAGGGCTTCCAAGATAGAGAACCTAGTCAGGAAGGGGTCTAACGCGGCGCAGGTTGGCCTATTCATAAGGAATTCCTCCGAGAAGATAAGCTTGAGCAGGGAAATCAGACCCAATGGAGAGAGCGTCTACAGGGTGAACGGGAGGAGGAGAAGCGCCACGGAGGTCATGGATCTGCTCGCGGACATGGGTTTCGTCGTCGACAGGTACACATTCGTGACTCAGGGGGACATCACTTCCATAGTGGAGATGTCTCCCAAGGAGAGGGCCAAGCTCCTAGAGGAGATAAGCGGAGTGGCTGAGTACGATGAGAAGAGGGGAAAGGCCTTAGAAGAGCTGAGAGAGGTCGATCAGTCCCTGAGAGAGATGGAGTTGCTGTTAAAGGAGAGGGAAAGGGAGTTGAGAAGAGCTGAGAAAGAGGTAAAGGTTCTTCAGGAGAGGAAAGAGTTGGAGGAGAGGTTAAGGAGGGTGAAGAAGTACCTGCTGATAGTCCAACTAGAGGAGGTCCAAGAGAAACTGGAATCCCTAGACAAGGCGTACATGGAGGAAGATTTCTCCGATATAGATTCCCTGAGGACCCAGCTCGAGGAGAGGGAGAGGGAACTTAGAAGAATTGAGGAGCTAGTGAAAGACTCCCCGGTCAGGAGGAGGAAGCATATTGAGGCGGAATTGAGGGCCCTGTCTCACCAAATAGAGACATTGGAGAGGGCTTTAGAGGCCCAAAGGGAAGCCTTAAACGCCCTAGCAAGGGTGAGAGATGTACCGGAGGTCGTCAGAGACGATCCCTCCTTTCTCGGCGTTGTATCCCAGCTGGTGACCCCCATGGAGGGCTATGAAATCCCCTATCTAGCTGTTGGGGGAGGTAGGTTGGGAGACATCGTCGTCAAAGATCTAGAGGGGGCCAAGAGGATAGCTAAGGCCTTAAGGAACGTCAAAGGCCGATTCAGGATAATTCCTTTGGATGTCATCAGGGTAAGAGACTCACCAGAGGTAGAGGGCACCTTGGGTCCCCTTTACCGCTACCTCCGATACGATGAGGAGTTTGAGACCGTCGCTAAATTGGTCTTCAACGCGATCCTCGTGGAGGACTTGGATATCATCACTAAGGATCTCATTGGCAGGGCTAGATTCGTGACACTGAAGGGGGAGATCGTGGAGAGAGAGGGGAGCCTCCTAGCTGGGAAGCCGGAGAGGGACATTGAGAGGGTTAACAAGCTGAGGGAAGAGGTGGAGAGGATCGAAGAGGAGTTAAAGAATCTCAAGAAGGATGCCGCCAGTAAGAGGGAGGAGTTGGAGGGTCTACCTAAAGAGGATCCCAATCTGGAGGTCTTAGAGGACCTCAGGAGGGAGGTGTCAATGCTCAGGAGGGCCTACCAAGAGGCTCTCAACAGGAGACAGATTTACCTCTCCAAGCTGGAAGAGATAAGCGAGGAGAAGGGTAGGCTCAAGGAGAAGATGAAGGTACTTGAATCCGAGTTGATGAAATTAGCTCAAGTGGAACCGCTCTCTGTCCCTGATCCGTTCTCCGAAGTGGCCTCCATACAAACTAGGCTGAGGCTCATGGGACCCGTGAATCCCAAGGCACAAGAAGATTACGAGATTCGGAGGAGGGCTTTCGATGAAATCAGGGCGAAGTATCATGAGTTCGCCGAGAGGAAGAGGGACATAGAAGAGCTCATCGAGAGACTTGACAGGGAAAGGAAAGGCATTATAGAAGAGACGCTTCGGAGGTTGTCGGAGGCTTTCGATGAGCAGATAAAGCTGCTCTTCGAGGGAGGTGGTGGGGAGCTCAGGCTCACGGAGAAGGGACTTGAGATGAGGGTAAGTCTTCCCAACAAGAAGCCGGTCACTATAGATTCCCTTTCCGGAGGGGAGAAATCTCTCAGCGCTTTGGCATTCATTCTCGCAGCCCAAAAGCTCAGACCTTCCTCCCTCTACGTGTTCGATGAGGCTGATGCTATGCTGGATGGTGTGAACTGTAAGAGGTATGCTAGAGCTCTCAAGGACCTGTCTAAAAGGGCTCAAGTCATAGCGATCTCCCTGAAGAAAGAGACACTGGAGGAGGCCGATCACCTGATAGGGGTGACCATGAGGAACGGTGAGTCGAAGATCGTGACTGTAACAAAGGAGGCTGCCTCATGAGGCCAGAAGAAGTATGGAAGGAGTTTTTAGAGACGAGAGACATAGCTAGAGCGGGTAGGAGGATCTTCCATCTCGCCAAGGAACTCAGGGAGGATGTGATAGGGTACCTCAGGCCACCCGAGGAGAGCGCCGAGAGGATTTACAAGCCGAGAAGGTTGGAGAGGGGAGTGATAGTGCCTAAAACTTGGAGGGCTCCTAAGAGGTATCCCATCAAGGGGGAAATACTCGAGGCCTTCAGATGGGTCGAGAGGAAGATAAGAAGAATGGCCAGTTCCCTTAGCCTCTCCCTGATCACGAAGTGGGATTTAGTTAGTGAAATCAAAAAGTTGAAGGAGAGGATAATTTCCCTGAGGAGAGGGGGTAAAAAGGTGGTCCCCCTAGGGATGCTCGTTAACTCCTCAGAGGAGCTGGTCCCAACGCTCATATCGTTACTCTTCATGGAAAAGGACGGAGAAGTGGAGCTCGTTCAGGAGAGGCCCTTCGATGAGATCTACGTGGTGCTGTCAAATGAAAGGACCTGAATCGTGGGAGAGGGCGAAGAAGCTACTGGAGGCGGCTCTATTCGCATCAGGGGATGTGATATCAGAGGGTGAGATAAAGAGGCTGACGGGCCTGTCCGGACCAGCTGTTGAGAAGGCTATCGCGGAGATCAATGAGGAACTGAAGGATCACCCATTCTGGGTGGAGAGAGTGGAGGGAGGTTGGATAATGATCCTCAGGAGGGAATACGAGGAACATGTAGCTCACCTCTTCCCTCAGAGACTGCTCTCCAAATCTGAAATGAGGACCTTGGCTCTGATAGCTGCCAACGAACCGGTGAGCCTGAGCGAGGTGGTGCGCGTCAGGGGAAGAAATGCTAGGGATCACTTGAGGAGGCTCATCCAGCTGGGCCTGATAAAGGAGGCTAAGGAAGGCAGGAAGAGGACCTACCGCACCACTAAAAAGTTCTCCCTCCTCTTCAGGCTGGAGAGGTCGGATAAGGGTGGAAGTAAGCGGGCTGCTGGAGACTGAGGTGGCTGGCCTCAGGCTGAGGAATCCGCTGATCCTTGCATCTGGTGTGCTGGGAAATGCAGCCTCCCTGCTCAGGAGGGCGGAAGAGGCAGGTGCTGGCGCCGTGACGACCAAGACCATCCTGCCAGAGCCTACGAGAGGTTACGACAATCCCGTGGTCGTTGAGCTTCCTTTCGGGTTAATTAACGCTATGGGACTCCCAAATCCTGGAGTTGACGAGTTCGAGAGGGAGCTGAGGGAGGCCAAGTCCCACCTGACCATTCCCGTCATCGCGAGCGCCGGCGGGGGGAGTCCCGAGGAGGTAGCTCACGTCGCTGGGAGGCTCCAAGATGCTGGGGCCGATGCTATAGAGATAAACGCCTCCTGTCCTCACGTTAGAGAGCACGGGTTGGAAATTGGTTCCTCCCCAGAGCTCATTGAGGAGCTGGTGAGGGAGGTCAGGAGAGGTGTGAAGATCCCCCTCTTGGTGAAGCTCACCCCCATGGTTCCGGACATAGCCTCCCTCGCTAAGGCAGCCATCAATGCTGGGGCTGATGGGCTCACCGCCATCAACACCGTGAGAGCCACGTACATAGATGTGGAGGCCATGTCTCCAGTACTCTCTAACAGGGTGGGGGGGCTGAGCGGGCCGGCGATAAGGCCCATCGCAGTCCGAGCCGTGTACGAGATAGCTCACCTAGGAGATGTGATAGGTACTGGAGGGGTTGAGACTTGGAGGGATGCGGCTGAGATGTTGCTGGCAGGTGCGAAGGCTGTAGGAGTGGGTACTGCCGTGATGACCAAGGGATTGGAGGTCTTCAGAGAGATAAGTGAGGGCCTCTCATCATACCTCAGCAGGAAGGGGATGACGGTCAAGGAGCTCATAGGGAGGGGACGCGATTGTTAAGCTTCAGATTGATCGCGTTCGACAGCATGGGAGTCAGGAGCATGGCCACAGTCGTGGAGACCAAGGATGTGAAGATTTTCAT
The DNA here is from genome assembly GCA_027491395.1 of Thermoproteota archaeon. Taxonomy (GTDB): domain Archaea; phylum Korarchaeota; class Korarchaeia; order Korarchaeales; family Korarchaeaceae; genus Korarchaeum. Next base: position 33,369 of record JAOZFI010000023.1, read on the forward strand.
AGACCCCAGCGTGGCCCTCGCCCCTAGGAGGTTCGGCCTACCCCCTCACGACAGGGAAGTGGAGAGGATGTATGAGCTAGCTAAGGTAATAGAGGAAGAGGCGTTGGATTCCGATGTCATCGTCGTTACCCACTACCACTACGACCACTTCGATCTGGGTCACAAGGTCTCCCTGAAGGTTTACGAAGGGAAGGATGTGCTGATCAAACATCCAAAAGAGAACATCAACAGGAGCCAGCGGGTGGAGAGGGCCCCTCTCTTCCTCAAGAGCATAGAGGGGCTTCCCAACAAGATAGAGTTCGCTGATGGGAGGGAGTTCAGGTTCGGATCCACGACCATCAGGTTCTCCGAGGCGGTTCCCCACGGTACTAACACCAAATTGGGGTACGTTATAGAGTTCCTCGTGGAGAGCGAGGGCGAGAGGTTCCTCTTCTCCTCTGACGTGGAGGGTCCCTCCTTGGATGAGCAGGTGAAGTTCATGGAGGAGGCTGATCCTCATGTCGCCGTGATCGACGGGCCGATGACCTACATGCTCGGCTTCAGGTACTCCCAGGAGAGCCTCAGAGCTTCGGAGGAGAACCTGAGGAGAATACTAGATCTCCCATCCTTGGAGCTGCTGGTACTGGATCACCACCTCTGCAGGGAGCTAGAGTTCAGGGAGAGATTGCCCTCGATATCTAACATGTTTAAGACAGCAGCGGAGGCCTCGGGCGGGAGGAACGAATTGCTAGAGGCTATGAGAAGGGAGCTCTACGGGAGGTAAGCAGGTGGTCGATCCCGCTAGTATAGTGGAGGAAGCAATCACCACTAGTGAGAGGAGACTTATAACGATCTCCGGGGAGGATTCCTTGGAGAAAGCCTCAGAGATAGCTAAGGAGTGGCTCTCCAAGCGTGGTGGGGGGAAGATCCTCCTAGCTACACACAGGGGCATTGGTGCTGAGAGGGTGGATCTGGATGAGGGGAGTCTCACCTCCATAGATTTCGATCAGACGGGCGACGTATTGGGAGGGACTTGGGATGTCCTGATAGCCGATTTCTCCAAGCAGTTTCGGGCTAACGATTTGGGAAGACTGGTGGAGGTTGTCAGGGGAGGGGGGCTTGTACTGTTCGCCATCCCTCCGGCTGAGGAATGGCTCTCAACTCTTACGGAGTTCCAGAAGAGGTTTATAGTTCCTCCCTTCGAGGAGAAGGGTGTGAGACAGCTCTTCAAGGCCAGATTCCTCTCCTTTCTGGGGAGACCTGGTACCTTCCTGCTAGGTGAGGAGGTGCGGGGGCGGCTCGTTGGTAAGGTCTCTCGGAACAGGAAACCTCCGGAGAGAACGGGCGATCCCGTGATGGATCTTTGCGCTACTCTAGACCAGCAGAGAGTCTTTTCTTCCTTGATACAGGCTGTCAATGAGAGAAAGAGGGCGTTCATACTGACAGCCAACAGGGGAAGGGGCAAGTCCGCCGTTATAGGGATCGCGCTCGCCCACATACTCACGAAGACGAAGATCAAGAGGGCAGTAGTGACTTCCCCGAGTCTGGAGGGTATTCAGACGCTCTTCGAGTTCCTGATGAAGGGCTTGGACAACTTGGGGGTCAAGTACGAGCCCTTGGTCAGAAACGGACATGTCATAGATGTGAAGTTCGGGGGACGAAACGTCTTCTTCCTCACCCCTGACAGCGCCGCCGAGGTCTCAGTCAAGTTGAAGGTGGTGGACGAGGCCGCTGCCATTCCCATATCTACCCTCTTCAGGGTCCTCCACACCAGCAGATTCGCAATCTTCTCGAGCACGGTGCACGGTTACGAGGGGGCTGGGAGGGGATTCACCTTGAGGTTTCTCAAGAGAGTGAGGAACTCCAATCTGCCGTACGCGGAGGAGAGGATGGAGGAACCCATAAGGTACCCACCTGGTGATCCGGTCGAGGCGTGGCTATACGACTTCCTCCTCCTCAATGCGGAGCCAGGTGACCCTCCAAGTGGTTCCCCTGAGGAAGCCATTTACGAGGGATTGGACCTGTCGAAGGCGGGTGAGGACTTCCTCCGGAAGTTCTACGGGATTTACGTGCTGGCTCACTACAGGAACAGGCCCAACGACCTCGCGACACTCTTGGACGCCCCTCATCACTTCGCCCGGGTCCTTAAGCTTGGGGGAGAACCCATCGTCAGCCTGCACATAGCGGAGGAGGGTGGTTTGCCCAACAGCGTCTTGGAGGAGATGATGAGGGGTCAGAGGGATATACCGGGCCACATGATCCCGTCTAGGGTTGTGCTTCACTACGACTTCAAGTCCTTCGGCAGGTTGAGGGGCTGGAGGATTGTGAGGATAGCCACCCATCCGGACCTCCAAGGGATGGGGTTCGGGACCCGGGCCTTAGAGGAGGTGGAATCAGAGGCTGAGATCAAGGGGATCGACTGGGTGGGGGCTGGTTTCGGAGCCACGGACGATTTGCTGAGGTTCTGGGTGAGGAACGGCTACATGCCCGTCCACATAAGTCCTAGAAGGAATCATGTCACTGGAGAGTATAGTGTACTAGTGGTGAAGCCTCTGAGCGGGAAGGCGAAGAACTTGCTTGGGGAGGTGGTTAAGGAGTTCAAGAGGCGCCTGCTCAACAGCCTCCACGACGTTTACTTCCCCCTCAATCCGCTAGTTGCAAGGCACCTCCTCAAAACCCCTATAAGGTCTGGAAAATTGAAGCTCAGTCAGTCCCAGAGGAGCAGGCTTCTTGGCTTCGTGAAAGGGACTTACATCTACGAGTTAGCGTCTGATGCGATATACGAGGTGGCCAAGTACTATTTCTGGCTCGGGAAGGAATGCTTAACCCCGTTGGAGGATTCAGTGCTCATCGCTAAGGTCCTTCAGGGGAAGGGATGGGAGATGGTCAAGTCAAGGTTCGGCCTAAAGGTGGACCCATACGAGCTGTTCAGGGAGCTGATTAGGAACCTTCTAACCTGTCTGAATGGCCTTAGCGACCAAACTTAGGTGGGTACATGGGGGGATGAACTTTTCCATCCTCCTTATGTCTCCGTATATCGAGTCGACACCCCAGCCAGCCCTCTTGAGTATCTCAGCTAGCTCCGTGGGCGTGTAGACCCTCATCTCCGTGTTGACCTCAAGCTCCTTGGTTAGGTTGCCCTCTCCGTCGTCCCTCAGGATTATCCACTTGGACGTAAGTCTAGACCACAGCGGGTCGAACTTCCTCTCTTCCATGAGAACGAGGGATCCGTACCTCTGGAACGTCTTGTTACAGTACCTCCAGTCTGGGGTCTCCCTGTGAAGGGTGTTTGCTATTATCAGGGTGGCTCCATCCTTCGCTAGGGATCTGAGCTTCCTCAATATCTCCTCGTCGGTTGTGCCGTCGTAGTAGCCCAGCGACGTGGAAACTATTATGACGGCGTCGAACTCCTCGCCCTTCAATACCTCGTCGATCATCCTAGCATCGGAGACAACGAACCTGGTCCTCTCGGAGACCCTGTATCTCTCAGCCTTCTGCTTGGCGTCCTCTATGAAGGGGAGGGAGATATCAACCCCCACAACCTCGTAACCCTCCATGGCTAGGGGGATGGCCACCCTTCCGTTACCACAGAAGGCATCTAGGACCTTTCCGGAGTCCAAGCCGTTCTCCCTGAGGATTCTGGCTATTGACTTCGCTATCTGCTCTCCCTCAGACCAGGTCCCATTCATGACCTCGATGTAGAGATCGGCCCTCTCCACGAAAACTCTCTGTACCCAGCTCAGTCTGGCCACCCATCTTACTGGGGGCATGAAGCTAATAAATGGTTAAGGGGAGAGGTCCACCTCCCTACCCAGCCTCAACTCCTCAGCCCTCTTGTACACGAAGAACGCGGCCGCCACATCCAGTGCTGAGGTCCCTACCGATTTGTACAAGGTTATCTCATTAGATGAGGCTCTCCCGATCTTCAAGCCTGCTAGCACCTCACCCAGTTCCCCGACCACCCTGCTCCTCGGGATCAGTCCTCTCTCCAAGGGTATCTTGAGGTCACCAGCCTGGAGGGCGTCGGCCGTATCGACGACGATCCTATCGAAGGAGGTTATCGCCGTATCGTCAAGCTCCCTAGCGTCAGGCGTGTACGCACCGACCGCGCAGACATGGGTACCCCTAGCCAAGTCCCTACCGAGCAATACCGGCTTCTTCGACGTGGTGACCGTGGCTATTATGTCCGCATGCCTGTTCTCAGTGACAGCTTTCGCGTCCAGCCCTCTCTTCCTCAACCAGTCCGCTAGGGACTCGGCTCTCGCCCTGTCGACATCCCTCACGAATACTCTTTTGATAGGCCTCACCTCCGGTATGAGGCGTGAGTGGGACCTGCCCTGCGTTCCGGCTCCGATGATCAGGAGCGTCTCTGAATCCTCCCTTGCCATCACATCAGCGGAGAGGGCGCTGGCACCTCCGGTCCTGTACTCCGTGATCACGGTCCCATCCATCAGGGAGAGAGGGATTCCTGTCTCCGCATCTATCAGCAGGACGGAAGCTGGCACTGTAGGTAACCCTTTGCTCGGATTCTCGGGGAAGACGCCGACTATCTTCACCGCCACCGCGCCTAACTCCTCGGAGTACGCCGGCATGAAGCCTATCCATCCCCTAGGGAGATTGGTGGACGGCCTAGAGGGATACCATCCCTTGCCCGAGGATTTCTCAACGAGGGCTCTCTTGAGAGTGTACAGAAAACCCCTGATGTCGCTCTCTATAGCTTCCCTCACATCATCAGGTCGCAGGAGGAGCATGGAAGACCCCTGATTTTAGGGCCGTCTCACTTATCCCGGTTCCCCTTCCGGTAGCGATTTAATCTTTGAACATACAATATTACAATGGTGTTTAGATGTCGTTACCCTACAACAAGTTCGTCAGCGTTGAGGAGGCCCTCTCTCACGTCCCGGATGGATCGGTGGTAGCTATATCCGGTTTCAACATGGCCACAACTCCGGAATACCTGATAATGAAGCTGTGGGAGAGATACAGGGACACGGGCCATCCCAAGGACCTCTTCATAATATCTGACACGCTCCCGGCCACCCCCAACAGGGCCCTCGACTTCGTGGCCAAGAGGGTTTACGAGGAGGAGGGTCAGGAGTTCATCAGGGGGATGCTCCTCCCATTCACTGGATGGGCACCCTATGTTCAGAAGTTGGCCATGGAGAACAGGGTAGAGCTCTATTCATGGTCCATAGGGATGGCCGCCTACTGGTTCAGGGAGGTGGCCTCGGGTAGGCCAGGTCTCCTGACTTCCATAGGCAGAGGGACCTTCCTCGATCCCAGGCAGGACGGTGGTGCGATGAACGATCTGGCTCGGGAGAGAAGGACCTGCCGCGTTTCCCTCATAGAGATAGATGGTGAGGAGTACCTGTTCTACGAAGCTCCAAAGCCTAACGTTTCCATGATCAGGGGAACTACGGCTGATGAGATGGGAAACATAACAATGGAGAAGGAGGGCATATTTGGGACCGTGCTGGCCATCGCTCAAGCTGCGAAGGCCCAGCCGAACCCGGGGATAGTGATCGCCCAAGTCGAGAGGGAGGCGAGGTTCGGCTCCCTGAACCCGAAGGATGTCCACATACCGGGACCCTTGGTGGACTTCTTGGTCGTGGCTCCTCCCCAGTACCACTGGCAGAGCGGGACCATCATGTACGATCCCCGAATAAGCGGGACCATCATCCCACCGATAACTCCCAACCTGCTTCCAAAGATGGAGCTGAATGAGAGGAAGGTCGTCGCGAGAAGGATAGCTTTGGAGATGGTAAAGCTCGTGAACAAGAAAGGTGGCCCGATCCTCGTGAACCTGGGTATAGGCATCCCGGCCATGGTCACCAACGTCGCTGCTGAGGAGGGGATCTCAGATTACATCGTGACTACCATAGAGTCCGGACCTTGGGGCGGGCTGGCCCTGATGGGGGAGGACTTCGGTGTCTCCATAGGTCCCTTCGCCATAATACCGATGCCAGACATGTTCACCAACTATGAGGGCGGAATAATAGACGCTGCTTCTCTGGGATTCATGCAGATAGACAAGGAGGGAAACGTCAACCCGTCTATGCTCCCCAACAGAATGCCCGGCCCGGGTGGTTTTACAGTGATAGCCGCCGGATCCCCGAGGGTTTTCTTCGGCGGAGGATTCACGGCCGGTAAGAAGAAGCTGAAGGTTGAGGAGGGGAAGCTTCGCATAGAGATGGACGGTAATGTGATCAAATTCGTTGATAACGTCTACAAGATAGTCTTCAACGGGAAGGTTGCCTTGGAGGAGGGCAAGGAGGTGCTCTACATAACGGAGAGAGCGGTGTTCAGGCTGACCGATAGAGGGCTGGTGCTCGAGGAGGTGGCGCCCGGCATTGACTTGGATAGGGATCTGCTATCCAAGATGGAGTTCAAACCGGTAATAGCAGGCGATCTCAGGGAGATGGATCCGAGAATATTCAGGGAGGGTAAGATAGGGCTGAAAGACGAAATAAAGAGGGGATGAGTGGATGGTTTAAGGGAGCTCCCTCTTTAGCACTGGTGGGGGGGCTTCCCTTATCAACCTCGCGTCGAAACCTCTCCTTTTGAGTTCCTTAAGCAGCCCCTCCCTGCCAGTGTATATCGGTATGTCCTCCCTGTCCGCTAGACCCAAAGCGGCCGAAAGCTCCTCATCAGCTCCCTTCACGACTATCTTTCTCTTAGGGGCTTTCTCGACCTTTATAGCCCTGTCAACTATGAGCTTCTCTATAGAAGACATAAGGGCTTGGTCCTTGCTTAGCTTATTGAAGGTCTCCATGGGTATCAGTATCTCGTGGTCTTGGACTAGGTCGTCGAGTACACCCCTCCTCACTGCCCACTTCAGCGCCTCGTAATCCATCACTATCCTCTTGACCCTTTCCCTCCTTCTCACCGCCAGCAGGAAGGGGATCAGTGCAAAGGGGATTAGTATCACCCACCACGGGATTGACGGGAGGGACGGCAGTTCTATGCTGAAGGTGGGTGGTGGAGCAACCCCTCTCTGGGCGGGACTGAACTTCACCTCCACCTTGACGCTCTTCCCGTACTTGGGCAGGGAGACCAGCACGCTACCGCTGGTAGACTCCTCATCAGCCGGCGATACCTCAAACATTACGGTGGCCGTGCCGCCCTTTGAAATTGAGACCTGCCATTCCAGCACGTTTCCACTCACTTTGGGGGGTGAGGCCATTCCCCCTATTCTAGAGCTTCCCTGCACGTATCTGAGCGATGGGTCCAAATTCACCAGTATCTTGACGGACCTCGCCCCGGTCGGGCTTGATACAGTTACCCTTATGCGGCTGTTACCTCCAGAGTTGCTAGCGGATGCCCTAAGGTCGACCACCTCGGGCGGCGGGGCCGGCGGTTTCGGTTGGGCGGGTTTAGACTTGGGCTTCACCGATATCAATACGCTATCAGATGAGGAGTCGGCCCTAGCTACCACGTTGAAGCTGCCGGATGTAGCCAGCAATTCAGCCCTGAAGCTGACCTCGACGGCCTTACCCGGATCCAAGGCCCCAATCTCCCACGTTAGCCTGTTATTCTCGTTATCTGGCTCCCTTCGGAGACCTCCGACCATGGAGGTGCCTTTCACGTAGTCCAAGCCGCTTGTGAGGTCTACTGTGAGGGAGAGATCCTTGGATGGACCATCCCCTATGTTGCTCACCCTGGCCACGAACGTGATGGGCGTTCCTGTCTCAGCTGATGTCGGTGTGGCCATCAGCTCGACCACCACCAAGGGAGGACTGGTTACCCCAGCCACTCCAGATACCCCGTTTTCGCTCCCGCTCTGCGAAGTGGGGGTATTCCCTCTGGATCCTGATCCCGTTTCGGAGCTACCCTGCCCTCTATAAGAGTAGGAGATTCCTTGGGATCCTAATGACACAAAGACTATTGGAGGGCTGGTTAGCCTGTAGTTATGCGTTTCTTCCCCATTACTCTGGGGGGCTTGGTCCTCTACGTCATTGTTCGGGGGTATCCAGCCGCACGGTGGCGGAGTTCTCCTGCGGGTAGACCCACCGATGTTACCACCACTGTCGGGAGGCGGTGGAGGCGGTGGGTCTCTCACGAGCACGGAGGCAGATGCCATGAAGGAATCGTT